>NZ_PSOW01000013.1:0-229942 GCF_003013335.1 Rhizobium sp. H4 | reverse complement strand
CAGCGTCTCGCCGCTGTCGACATCGGTGAAGGTCGTCGTCGGCAGGGTGAAGGAGAAGGCGGAGCCGACCGTGGCATTCTGGGCCGCCGTCTGCACGGCCAGCACCGGCGCGTCATTGGCGCCATGGATGGTGATGGTCAGGTTTGCCGTGGCCGTGGCGCCGGCGCTGTCGCGCATCGTATAGCTGAAGACATCGCTCAGCGTGTTGGTCGACTGCCGCAGCGCCTGGACGGCGGCATTGTTCTCGTTGATCGTATAGCTGTAAGCGCCCGATGCATTCAGCACGAGACTGCCGTAAGTGCCGTTCAGCGCCGAGCCGAGCGTGCCCGACGTCGCACCGAAGACAACCGCCGTGACGGTCTTGGTGTCACCGGCATTCGGATCGGTGTCGTTGGTCAGCACATTGCCGCTGGCAACCACGCCGCCCGAACCATTGGCCACCCCGCCCTTCTCGGTCGCATCACCCGCATCGGCAACTGCCGTCGGCGGCGTATTGTTCGCAGTCGAGGGGCGGAAGACCACATCGGCCCAATAGTTGGAAGCACCGAAAGTGGCATTTGGGAAAATGCCAGCGGTGGCGGATCCGCCGTAGCGGTAGACGCCGTTGCCGCTGGCTGTCGCCGTCAGCGGACCATTGGTGACGGCAGTCGTAAAGAAATTGTTGGTCGCGACGTATGCCCCTGTCGTGTGATAGGAGGCGACATAGGTCGTGTTGGCGGTGATGGTGACCGGTGTTGCAAAGTTCACCGTCTGCCAGCCGCTTGCGGTGGTGTTGGTGAAGTTGGCGGTTGCAAGTTTGGTGCCGGTGGAGGTCCACAGGTCGACGACGTTCTGACCGTTGTCGTTGGCGCTGCGATAGAACCTGATGCCTGTGACATCCCCGGCAACGTTCGACGTGAACTTGACGCCGAGCTCGAGCTGCTGACCATCGTTGAGGTTGGTCTGGGCCGGCGTGCTGGAGGCGGAGAACAGGCTGTAGGTCGTCGCCGCCGCCGATGCGGCGATGTTGAAGGTCTCGTTGGCCGCAAGGCCGCCGAGATCGGTCGCCGTCACCCTGACGCCATAGGTGCCTGACGTCGTCGGCGTGCCGGAGAAGGTGCGTGTCGAGGCGTTGAAGCTCAGCCATGACGGCAGCGCCGTGCCATCGGCGGCGGTTGCCGAATAGGTCAGCGTCTCGCCGCTGTCGACATCGGTGAAGGTCGTCGTCGGCAGGGTGAAGGAGAAGGCGGAGCCGACCGTGGCATTCTGGGTCGCTGTCTGCACGGCCAGCACCGGCGCATCATTGGCGCCATGGATGGTGATGGTCAGGTTTGCCGTGGCCGTGGCGCCGCCACTGTCGCGCATCGTATAGCTGAAGACATCGCTCAGCGTGTTGGTCGACTGCCGCAGCGCCTGGACGGCGGCATTGCTCTCGTTGATCGTATAGCTGTAAGCGCCCGATGCATTCAGGACGAGACTGCCGTAAGTGCCGTTCAGCGCCGAACCGAGCGTGCCCGACGTCGCACCGAAGACAACCGCCGTGACGGTCTTGGTGTCACCGGCATTCGGATCGGTGTCGTTGGTCAGCACATTGCCGCTGGCAACCGCGCCGCCCGAACCATTGGCCACCCCGCCCTTCTCGGTCGCATCACCTGCATCGGCAACCGCCGTCGGCGGCGTGTTGCCTTGCGTTGACACGGCGATGTTGAAGGTCTCGTTGGCGGCAAGGCCGCCGAGATCGGTCGCCGTCACCCTGACGCCATAGGTGCCTGACGTCGTCGGCGTGCCGGAGAAGGTCCGCGTCGAGGCGTTGAAGCTCAGCCATGACGGCAGTGCCGTACCATCGGCGGCGGTTGCCGAATAGGCCAGCGTCTCGCCGCTGTCGACATCGGTGAAGGTCGTCGTCGGCAGGGTGAAGGAGAAGGCGGAGCCGACCGTGGCATTCTGGGTCGCTGTCTGCACCGCCAGCACCGGCGCATCATTGGCGCCATGGATGGTGATGGTCAGGTTTGCCGTGGCCGTGGCGCCGCCACTGTCGCGCATCGTATAGCTGAAGACATCGCTCAGCGTGTTGGTCGACTGCCGCAGCGCCTGGACGGCGGCATTGCTCTCGTTGATCGTATAGCTGTAAGCGCCCGATGCATTCAGCACGAGACTGCCGTAAGTGCCGTTCAGCGCCGAGCCGAGCGTGCCCGACGTCGCACCGAAGACAACCGCCGTGACGGTCTTGGTGTCACCGGCATTCGGATCGGTGTCGTTGGTCAGCACATTGCCGCTGGCAACCACGCCGCCCGAACCATTGGCCACCCCGCCCTTCTCGGTCGCATCACCCGCATCGGCAACTGCCGTCGGCGGCGTATTCGAGGCCGACGTCGTAAACATCACATCGACCCAATAGTTTGTCGATTGGAAGGTGCTGGTTGGAAACAGGCTGTTATTGCCATAGCGGTAGACGCCGTTACCGCTGGCCGGCGCCGTCAGCGGACCGCTGGTCACATTTGAGGTGAAGTAGTTGGTGGTCGTCGAATAACGGCCGCTATTCGTGTGGTAGGATGCAGTGTAGGTTTGTCCGGCCGTCAATGACACCGGACTGGTGAAATAGGCAGTCTGCCAGCCGCTGGCCGTCTCATTCGTGAAGGTGAGGGTCGCAAGCCGCGTACCGGTGCTCGACCATAATGAACCAGTATGCGTGCCGGTATCTTGATCGCCCTTGTAGAAGCGGATGCCGGTGACGGTGCCTGCCACGGAGGTCTGGAATTTGACGCCGAGTTCGACGGCTGAGCTATCGTTGGTGTTGACGACCGCCGGCGTCGCCGAACCGAAGAGCGACGTGTAATTCGGCGCGCTGACGGTGACCGTGCGTCCCGCCGAAGGCGTTTCGAGATTGATGCTGTCGTCGACGGCCCGCGACCGGATCGTATAGCTGCCTGCAACTTGTGGCGACCAACTATAAGTCCAGTTCTCATCGCCTGTCGCCGGATGCCAGCTCGCCCCGTTGTCGGTCGAAACCTCGACACCGGCGATGACACCGCCGCCCGTGTCAGCCGCGGTACCCGAAATCGTGACGGTGGTTCCAACGGCCACCGTGGCCGGCACCGAAATGACGGAGGTCGGCGCAACATTATCCGTGGAACCGGTTGAGGCGACGAGCCCGGATTGCAGTGTTCCCGGCTGAATGCCCATATCGGCGAGCAGATTGACCATTGCCTGCTGCACGCGCGGGTCCGTCGGCGTCGCCTGGAGGTCGTGATTGTCGCTCAGGCCCCATGTCCAGTAGACGGTGCCGGCGCCGAACACCAGCGCGCCGCTCGGAGCGCGATAGAGCGTCAGATTATGGGTCGAGATGCCATTGCCGGTCGTGTTTCCGTAATCGAGCAAATAGGTGCCGACCGGAACCGTCGTCGATGACAGCTTCACGAGGCCGGCTGGATCGAAGCCGTTATCGACCGCTTCGTCCCACTCGTAACCAAGATAGTTCTTGGTGAGCGTCGCCGTCTGGCCGGGTTGAAGGTTGGCGACGCTCGTATTGCGCCAGAAACGCAGATTGGCGTCGTCATAGGGAATATTGATCGCCTGAAGATTGTTGCCGACATCGTCGACCTTGAACAACTGCCCGGTCAGTGAGTTTTCCGGGTTTCCGCCGCCGATCGCTGGTGGGCTGAGACGCGGATCGCGGAAGGTGCCTGTCCATTCGTTGGAAGGGTCGATGCTGGCGCTGGGCGACCATGTCTCCTTGTAGGAGATCAGCGTGCGATAGGGCGTCGCGTCGGCGCTATAGGCATTGCCCCAGCGGGTGCGCCAATAGACCTCATTGCCGCTCCAGAACTGCAGGTTGACGCCCGCGTCGCGTGCGGCCTCGACATTGGTTCGCTGCTGTCCGGACCAGTATTCGTCGTGCCCGGCATCGATATAGGTCTTGTGATTGAGCAAGAGGCTACCGTAGCGGTCGGCGTCGACCCCCGCCATGTAGGAAACGTCATAACCGTTCTGCTCCAGCCAGTAGATGCCCGCATATTCGGCGCCGAACAGATAGTCCTGCGGACCGGCAAAAGTGCCGACCCCGCCGCGGGTCGCAATCGGTCTGTTGTAGCTGACCGCATAAGCGCGACCAGCACCCTGCCCCGTCGCCGGGCCGTTACCGCCATAGAAGTTTGCGCCGCCCCACCCGTTGTAGGCCTGCCAGGTCTGGTCGGCGGTCTGGAAGACGATGTCGCTTTGGCTGCTGTCGTCACGCACGATGAACGGGATATGATTTGAGCCGGAGGTGCCATCCTGGCGCACGAGCTTGGCGATATAGACGCCCGAGACGGCATCCTCAGGTACGGTCCACGATGCCGAAACAGCCCAGTTTCCCGCGTCCACGGTGCCCGTCGTGGCATTGCGCAACGGATTAGGCTGGGTCTGCAAACCGGTGTGCTGCATGGTCGCGACCTTGCGGCCCCCCATGCCGCCATAATAGCCGAGCCTGTAGATATCGATCCGGTAGTTGGTGGAATTCGTGTTGATCTTGAAGCTGATCGTCTTGCCGTTGTCGACGCTGATATCGGTCGCAAACCCTTCGATGTTGGAGCTACCGGCACCGACGATGCCCCACTCGCTTTCCGGATTACCCTGCTTCTGATTTTCCAGGACGATCGCGTTGCTGGCCGCAGCCGCCGCGGCTGCCTGGTTTTGGGTCGTCAGCGACCGCTGCGTCGTCGGTGGCGTCGTCACAGAGCCGGAAAGGATGCCGACACCCTTCGTGGTGGTGCCCGTTCCGGTCTCACCGCCTCCTGGCAAGGATCCGTTCAAGGCCGTTGTTTCCGTCCAACTTGCCGTTCCGCGCCAACCCGAGAGGGGCGACAGGTTTCGATCGAGAAGCGGGTCGCTGATCGAGGCGGCAATGGCCCGCTTGGCCGTCGACACAAAGTCCGGCCCTTCGGTTAGCCTGGTCCCCTGCAGTTGGCCGTCCTGTTGGAGCATCGCGCCGCCATGCGCCCAATCGAGAATCCGCGTCGGGGACGTAAAATAGCCGCACCCGCAGACGCCAAAGGGCATGCCGAACGCCAGTGAATTTGCTCCCCCGTGCTGAGCGCTCGCCTGCGCTGACGGGCTCGATTCGAGAATGACGACGTTGCCCGAGGGCGCACGCTCGCCGGCCAGCGAGGCAGAATCGTGCGCCGAGGCCGTCGCCGCAGGGCTCTGCGGCAGATAAGGCGCCAGAGGATCGTCGCCGATGAGGCTCATTCCAGGGTAGCTGCGATAATGCTTCGATCGAGATCCGTTCGCGTTCTCGTTGGACCCTGCAAAGCCCGGCCCATGGGCAAACAACCGAGACGCAACCGTGTCACCTTCCCGGTCCCCGGTCTCGCGATCTACCGCGATAGGGTCGAACAAAGGCGGCAGTGGGTGGGTGATACTGTCCTGACCGTCCGGCTCGGCGATCACGCCCGTCCGATGTTCCCCGTCGTGCTCGGCGAGCGCCGGCTTTTCGTTGGGATCGTCGACAAGCACGCCATCATGCTTTTTTCCATCGGCAGTTTGCGCGGAGGCCGCAAGTTGAGCACGATCCGCGTGCGTTTCGGCCGGCTTTCGCGGCCTTCCTTTTTCGCCGGCTGCCAGCCACCGGGGAATCAGCGAATCCACCAAAGAGCGCGAAGTCCACCGACGAGCGTTGCGATACATGGCAGATACCTCTCGCGAGATTTTGCAGGATCGAATCTATAGGATCGTTTCGTACGCCCCCTGAATTGTAGTCGAAAAACACCAGGGTATATCCTACGCCTTTCGCTCTACAGGCGGCATCCTTTGGGCAAACGGGCCGTGTTGGGTCGTGGACGCGCTAAATGCGATGCACGAGGGCGACAATTCGACCTCCCGCGCGAGTTTCGAAGCCGCAGCGGTGGCTAGGCCGTTTGTCATCCGGGAAAATCGACGATCCGACCAGAAAGCCTCTGCCGGCAGGGTTGCGGTCCGTCCAAGCGAGCGCGCCTATTCCCGCGTGCAGAACCTGTTGATTTTCCCCGGTCAATACCTTCGCGTCGCGCCGAAGATATATGTTTCTACTCGATTCAGGCGGAAGTACCTCCCACCTCATCAATATTGATATGGCAAAACAAACGACCTCCACCTTCCTCAAGGCTTCGCCAGACTGCACACTGGCGATGTAACCTCGGACTTGGCGTCCGGTGTTCAAGCAGCGTTCAAACGTATTGTATCAGCGTCCGTGTAAGAATGTTTTGCAGGCGAGACATGTACATGAATCTACCACACCGCGCCCCTCGCGTGTTCCTCCGCGCGATTTCCGTCATCAGTGCACTCGTTTTTGTCGCCGGAGCTGTACCGCCAGCTCTCGCCGGTAGCTTGGCGCCACAAACGAAGATCCGCTTGACGGTCGTTCAATGGATAGCCTCCAAAGGCCAGTTTGAACGATGGGATGGGATCGGCGGCGAATATACGGTTTCCGATGCAGGTATCGTCTCCCTGCCCTTCCTAGGGTCGCTGGCGGTCGGCAATCTGGACAATGAGGGTCTTACCAAGGAGATCGGCAAGCGCCTTCAGGCAAAGATGGGCCTGGCCCAGGCACCTGCCGTGACCATCGAACTTCTCGAATACCCGCCGATCTACGTCGTGGGCCACGTAACAACCCCGGGGCAGTATAGCTTCCGCCCCGGACTGACCGTCCTCCAATCCCTGGCGATGAGCGGCGGGCCGCGTCGCGCCAAAGATCAGGAGAAAACGCATTCGACCCAACTCGTAGGAGAATTGCGCGAAATCAATCACTCGATCTTGCGCAGCACCGCGAGATTGGCGCGGCTCCAGGCGGAGATAGATGGAGCGCAGGAGATTACCTTCGATCAGGCGACCGGCGCCGATCAGCAATTTGCCGACGGGATATACAATGAGGAAAGGATTATCTTTAGGGCTCGCGCCAATGCGCTGGAGAGGCAGGCAAGAGCATTCACCGAATTGCGCGATCTTTTGACCACTGAGATATCGACGTTGGAAGAGAAACTGACGGGCGCAGACGACAATATCAAATCCGTCGAGGACCAGTTGCTCAGCGTCAAGTCGCTAGTTCAGAAGGGCCTGACGGTCTCGTCGAGGCAGTTGGATCTGGAACGGTTGCTGACGACTTACCGCTCCGACAAGCTCGACCTTGTCACCGCCGTCATGCGGGGCCGCCAGGCAATCAGCGAGACGACACGGAACCTCGAGGGACTTTACGACGCACGCCGGAGCGAAGTGGCGATCGAAGCACAGTCCGAACGGGCAAGTCTCGATCAAATGAAGATGAAGCGCGACACAACGCAGAAGTTGCTCGTCGAAGACCTTGGAAGCAATGACGGCATTGAAAGCCTCGCCGAGGACCTTCCGCTTACCTTCAGCGTGACCCGTCGGAACGGAGGACAAATCGACCAGTTCCAAGCCTCGGAAACGACGACGCTGGCGCCGGGCGATGTCGTGAGGGTCGTTCAGCCTCGCATTTTGGACAGTTCGCTTCAGACCAATTCGAGCCGATCATCAGAAGCCCCCGCGCTCGCAGATCGAGCCGGCCAGTGACCCTCGACGAGCACCTATTCTCATTCAGCTGTAGCGGACGTTTGAGCGCGGCCAAGGCGCCAAGGCCGCCTGTCTGGAAGGAATGGCGCTTGATGGGGACCGGCCTGACCCGAGCGACAAGGGTTGAATGATGACTTTGCGCATGATCCCACCCAGCGGTCAGACTTATACCCAAATCCTCAAGTCGACGATGCTGATGGGTGGTTCCTCGCTGGTAAATGTCGCCCTGAGCATCGTTCGCAACAAGGCGCTCGCCGTTCTGCTCGGCCCTGAAGGCGTGGGGCTTCTCGGCCTTTACACGGCAATCCTCGATATCGCCCAAGCGATAGCTGGTCTGGGCGTGAGCAGCAGCGGTGTGCGCCGAGTAGCCGAGGCGGCGGGCGCCGGCGACGAAGAGAAGATCGCGCGGTCGGCGACAGCGCTCAGGCGCATCTCGCTGGTGCTCGGGTTGCTTGGCGGGCTTTTACTTGCTGCGCTGGCCTTTCCGGTGTCGAATTTCACCTTCGGCGACTACCAGCATGCCGGCGGCATCGTGCTGCTGTCCCTGGCGGTATTCTTTCGGATCGTGTCTGCCGGGCAGGCTGCGTTGATCCAGGGCTTGCGGGGCATTGCAAATCTTGCCCGCATCAACGTGCTTTCGGGGCTCTTCGGCACGATGATCAGCATCCCGCTGATCTATCTGTTCGGCGAGCAGGCGATCGTACCCTCTCTCGTGGCGATCGCGGCCGTGTCAGTCCTTCCCACCTGGTGGTACAGCAAACAAATATCCACGCGCCCACCGCCAATGTCGGCGCACCAGTTTGGCTCGGAAGCCAAAGCTCTGTTCAGGCTCGGCGTCGCTTTCATGGCAAGCGGACTCCTGACCTTCGGCGCGGCCTATGCCATCCGCCTTATCGTGCTGAATGAAGGCGGCATCGTAGCGGCTGGATTGTATCAGGCAGCCTGGGCGCTCGGGGGGCTGTATGCCGGTTTCATCCTTCAGGCGATGGGAACGGATTTCTATCCGCGCTTAACCGCAACCGCGGACAACAATGCCGAGTGCAACCGGCTGGTCAATGAGCAGGCGGAAATCAGCATGCTGCTGGCAGGCCCCGGCCTGATCGCCACCCTGACCTTGGCGCCGCTCGTCATGAGCTTGTTCTATTCGGCCGAGTTTCATGGAGCCGTGGAGCTTCTGCGCTGGATCTGCCTTGGAATGATGCTCAGGATCGTCGCCTGGCCGATGGGCTTCATCGTGCTGGCGAAGGGTGCGCAGACGATCTTCTTCTGGACGGAGGTCGCAGCAACGCTGGTGCATGTGGGGCTGGCGTGGCTCTTCGTGTCAAAGTTTGGTACGACAGGAGCCGGCACGGCGTTCTTCGGCCTCTACGTCTGGCACAGCAT
Source organism: Rhizobium sp. H4 (assembly GCF_003013335.1). Classification (NCBI taxonomy): domain Bacteria; kingdom Pseudomonadati; phylum Pseudomonadota; class Alphaproteobacteria; order Hyphomicrobiales; family Rhizobiaceae; genus Rhizobium; species Rhizobium sp. H4. The sequence continues at coordinate 221,038 of NZ_PSOW01000013.1, read as the reverse complement.
CCTGATTTACGTGATCGTGCGTCGGCTTACCGGTTTTCGCTGGTCGCGCGCCAATCGCAGGCACGCGCTTCTGTTCCTGCCTGCATCGGGATTGGTCGTATCGGCCTTTTTGCTCCTGCCGGCATGGTCGGCGACGGTGATCGGCTGCGTCGCCGTTGTCGTGACCGGGCTTTACTCGCTACGCATGCTGGTGGAGCTGCTACCACCGGAGTCGATGCCCGCAATCGTCAGAGGATGGATCACGAAATCCGCATGAGAAAAAGCGCGCATTGGACAATGCGCGCTTTTCTGATGTGGTATTCCGCCGCGGGCAGGCATTCGCTTCAGGCCGGGACGACGTCCTGCTCGGGCTGACGGACGACGCGCCCGGCGTCGGCGACGGCCTGGCGTAATGCCTCGATGACTCTTTCGATATCGACCTCCGTCATCTGGGCGTAAAGCGGCAGGATGATGGTTTGCTGCTGCGCCGAAACGCTTCGCGTCAGGCTGGTGGCCGCGCGATGGGAGTTTTGGCCGGAATAGGCTCCCTCCAGATGAATGTTCATCACACCGCGTCGCGTCGATATTCCTTGATCGAGCAGCGCTTGCATGACGGCCCGCTGGTCGATTTCATCAGACAGTCTCACGCAGAAGCTTTGCCAGTTGCTTCGAGCCCAGTGCGGCTCGGTGGGAATCGACAGACCTTGGATCGTGGACAGCCCCTCGCAATACTGCGAGGCAAGCTGTCTCCGCTGCGCAATCAGCTCCGGCAGCCGCCGCAACTGCACTCGTCCCACCGCGGCCTGGAGGTCTGTCATCCGGTAGTTGTAGCCCAGCTCATCATAGTCCTCAAAGATCACCTGCTTAGAGCCGTGGCGGACTGCGTCGGTGACGCTCATACCATGCTGGCGCCACAGCCGGAATTTTCGGTCATATTCCGGGTTCGCCGTCGTCAGCATACCGCCATCACCCGTGGTGACTACCTTTCGGGGATGGAAGGAGAAGCAGGCAATATCGCCATGCGGTTTGCCAATCTTTTCCCAACCGCCTTCCCACAGGATTTCGCTTCCCGTCGCACAGGCAGCATCCTCGATAACCGGTATCGAATATTTCTTGGCGATGTCCACAATCGAACGGAGATCGCAAGGCATGCCGAGCTGATGCACGCACAGGATTGCCTTGGTGCGGGGCGTGATTGCCGTTTCGATCAAGCGGGGGTCGATATTGTAGCCATCCGCCTCGATGTCGACGAAGACCGGCACTGCACCGCAGTATCGAACAGCATTCGCGGTGGCGATGAACGAATGGCTGACCGTGATGACCTCATCGCCAGCTTTGACGCCGACTGCCATCAAGGCGAGATGAAGCGCCGTTGTGCAGTTGGAAACAGCACAGGCGTGTGCCGCGCCGACAAATGCCGCAAATTCACGCTCGAAAGCGGCGACTTCCGGCCCTTGGGTCACCCATCCCGATAGAATAACGCGGCGCGCGGCCTCAGCCTCTTCCTCTCCGAGGACGGGTCTGGCGACGGGGATTGTGGATAATGACGGGCTCATGCAGCTTGGCCTCCGGCCGCAGCAGTCTTCGACTGCCACCACGCGACAAGGTCACGAAGCCCCTGCTCCATCGAGATTTCCGCCTTGAAACCCAGAAGCCTTTCGGCCTTGCTGATATCAGCAAGACGACGGGTTACGCCGTTGACCGTGCGCGCTTCTTTGTGCTGCGGCTCGAGTGAGGACCCCATGATGTCGCTCAGCATCTGCGCGAGTTGCAGCAGGCTTATTTCCCTGCCGCTCGCGACGTTGAACACCTCGTCGGTAACGTCGCTCTTCGCCGCCAGCACGTTTGCCCGGGCGATGTCGCGTGCATCGACGAAGTCCATCGTCTGGCTGCCGTCTCCATAGATCAGCGGCGGCATTCCGGCTGCAAGGCGTTCCATCCAGCGGATCAGCACTTCGGTGTAGGCGCCGTAAACGTCCATTCGCGGTCCGTAGACGTTGAAATAACGCAGCGCGACATAGCGCAGGCCATACATGTCGGCGAAGCTGCGCAGCAATCCCTCGTTGAAGGTCTTTGCCGCGCCATAGATCGTCCGGTTGTTGTAGGGATGATGCTCTTCGGTCGTCGGAAAACTTTCGGCAAGCCCCAGTACGGAGGCGGAAGAGGCGGCAACGACCTTCGAAACTCCCGCTTTGACGGCAGCTTCGAGAACGTTGAACGTGCCTTCGGCAAGGACTTCGAAAGCCAGTCGTGGCTCTTCGGCGCATTGGGTGATGCGGATGGCCGCCTGATGAAAGACGATATCGACGCCGTCAAAGGCTTTCGCCAGCAGTGCCCTGTCGCGGATATCTCCGTCGATTATGTTAAGGGGCGCGCTGCCGATTGCCGAGCTGAGATTGTCCCGGCGCCCGCGCACGAAATTGTCGAGGACGATGATCTCGCGAGGTTTTTCCAATGCGACAAGATCGGCAATATGCGAACCGATCAGACCGGCACCGCCGGTAATGAGCACCCGTTTGTTTTTCATGATCTTTCCTCACGCGACATGTTCGTCATCGGATCATTCTCCGAACGCCAACGAATAAATTTCGCAGGAACCCCAGCGACAACCGAGAAGGGCTCAACGTCCGAGACGACGACGGCTCCCGCTCCAACGATCGCCCCCTTCCCGATCGTCACGCCGGGAAGAATGGTCGCATTCGTTCCTATATCGGCCTCCGCGCAGATGCGGACCGGCCTGATTTCAAGATCCGTGCGAATGATCGGGACATCCACCGGCAGTGCCGTGTGGCTCGAGCCAAGCACCTTGGCGCCAGGTCCCCACCCGACGGAATCCTCGATCACCAGATCGCGGGCGTCGAAATAGGCCGTCGGTCCGATCCAGACATTGTCGCCGATCGTGCATCGGCCGTCGAAGCGTCCCTGGATATAGGCCTGAGCCCCGATGAACACCCCGTTGCCGATCTCGAACGTCTCCGGGTGTTTGAAGCCGGCGCCGCCTGCAACCTGCAATCCCGTGCCGCAGCTGCGCGTTATCGCCTGCCAAATGGCTTTGCGCATCATGGTGTCGACGACACCATCCCCCGTCGCGAAGCGACCGTAGAGCTCGATCAGGCCGGCGCGTCCATAAGATTGCCTGAGTTCTTCGACGAGCCCCGCCTGGTAAGCCGGATCCGCCGGTCTTTCTTGACGGCCGTGCACCGCATGCACGATCCGAATCTCGCCCGCACGATCAGCTGACATAGGCGTCTTCCAACGCAGCTGCCACCTGATCGACGTGCCACGCGGGCATCTCAGGATAAATCGGCAGCGAGAGAACCTCTTTTGCAGCCGCTTCCGAGACCGGGAAATCGCCGGCTTGGTAACCGAGGTCGGCATGAGCCTGCTGCAGATGGACGGGGATTGGATAGTGCAGCCCGGACTGAATGCCCTCCGCGCTCAGCACGCGCTGAAGCTCGTCGCGATCGCGGCTTCTGATTGCATAGACGTGGTAGACGTGGCGCCGGCCGGCTTTCTCGACAGGCGTCGTCAAATGCGTCGATCGCCCAAGCAGCGACGAGTAGCGGCCTGCATGCGCGCGCCGCGCCTCGGTCCAGGCCTCGAGGTGCCTGAGCTTGATCCGCAGGATCGCGCCCTGAATGGCGTCCATTCGGTAGTTGAAGCCCTTCAGCAGATGGTGGTAGCGCTGCTCCTGGCCCCAGTCGCGTAGCATGCGCATTGTTTTGGCCTGGTCGTCGCGGTTGGTCACGACGATGCCCCCCTCGCCGCAGGCTCCGAGGTTTTTACCCGGGTAGAAGCTGAAGCAGCCCGATGCGCCGAGGCTGCCGGCGCGCGCGCCTCTGTATTGCGCCCCATGCGCCTGGCAGGCGTCCTCGATAACAGGTATCCGGTAGTGGTCGGCAATCGCTTGGATCGCATCCATATCGGCCATCTGCCCGTAAAGATGGACGGGAATGATGGCCTTGGTGCGGGGTGTGATCTTTGCCTCGAGCTGAGCCGGATCCATCGTCAGCGTGACCGGCTCGACATCGACGAATACTGGCCGTGCGCCCGCATAGCAGATCGCCGATACGGTCGCGACGAAGGTAAATGGCACGGTGATGACTTCATCGCCGGGGCCGACGCCAGCCGCGAGAAGCGACAGATGCAGGGCGCTGGTCCCGGTGTTGACTGCGATCGCATGTTTGACGTTGCAATAGTCCGCAAATTCCTGCTCGAGGAGGGCGACCTCTTCGCCCAGTATGTATTGCCCCGAAGCCAGGACGCCGAGCACCGCGGCGTCGATTTCGCTCTTGATGGAATTATACTGTGCCTTGAGGTCCAGGAACGGAATCATGCAATGCGCCTCGCCTCTTCGAGCTCGATGATACGACCGCGCTGAGCGAGCGACCGGCTTGCGGCTTCAAGGATGCGGACGACACGCAGCCCGGCTTGGCCGTCGGTAATCGGCCGCGTATTCTGCTCAATGCAATCGACGAAGTGATCCAGCTCGCGTTTCAATGCCTCGGTCATATCGAGCTTGGGCGCCCACATGTCGCCGCTGCGGTAGCCGACCAGCATCTGATGGACCTTCTCGCCATATGCATCAGAGTTGGGGCACATGGTGATGCCCTTGTCGTAAACCTTGATCTTTTCGCTGGGCTCCAGATCGTCATAGACGATCATCTTGTTGCTGCCGCCGATCAGCGTACGGCGCACCTTGACCGGCGCCAGCCAATTGACGTGGATGTGGGCGATGAGCTTGCTTTCGAAGAAGAGCGTCAGATAGGCGATGTTCTCAGGTTCGCCGAGGACATGGCTCATCCCCGTTGCGGAAACCGCCACCGGCCTTTCCTGCAGGACATGGTCGAGGATGGACAGGTCGTGCACCGCGAGATCCCAGATGACGCTGACATCATGCTGGAACAGCCCCAGATTAACCCGAACCGAGTCATAGTAATACATGTCGCCGAGGCCACTTTCGACCAGCTCGCGCATTTTGCGGACAGCGCCGGTGTGGACGAAGGTGTGATCGACGGCGAGCACGAGGCGTCGCCGCGCTGCTTCCTCGACCATCCGCGAGGCTTCTTCTGTCGTCGATGCCATCGGCTTTTCGACGAAGACATGCTTTCCGGCCATCATCGCCTGCATTGCGAGCTTGTAATGGGTAGAGACCGGCGTCGCGATAGCGATCGCATCCACTCTCGGATCACGCAGGACTTCCTCGAAATTATCGGTGATCGTTACTGCTGGATAGCGGCTCTTCACCGCCGCCAACCGTTCGACATTGAGATCGCAGACGGAAATAAGCTGTGCCCCGCCCGCCTCGGAGATATTGCGGACCAGGTTCGGACCCCAATATCCATATCCAACAACAGCAATGCCGATCATCGCATTCCTCCAAACGCTTGCATGTTTACTGACCGGTCATGAACGTGACCGGTGATCCTGGCCGGAACACCGGCAACAATGGCGCCGTCAGGCACATCCTTCGTTACGACAGCGCCGGCGCCGACCTGGGCGGCCTCTCCGATGGTCACCCCAGGCAGAATGGTGGCGTTACTGCCGATCGAAGCATGGCGCTTAACCAGTGTGGGAATGACAACCCAGTCGGCCTCGGTCTGCAGACTGCCGTCCGAGTTGACGGCTCGCGGGTAAGTGTCATTGGTGAACATCACCCCGTGGCCGATAAAGACGCCGTCTTCCAGCGTCACGCCTTCGCAGAGGAAGGAATGGCTGGAGATCTTGCAGTCTTTTCCGACGATGACGTTTTTCTGGATTTCAACGAAGGTGCCGATCCGCGTTCCCGCGCCGATCGTGCAGCCGTAAAGATTAACCAGATCTCGATGGTGAATAACGCAGCTGTCATCCAGCTTGACGTTCGATGCAATCATCCGGTTCGTCCCCTACTCCACAGGCCCTGATTTGGCTGAAACCGGTCACAATCGTTTGAATGCACAAGATTTCATTTTGACAGGGCAAATACTTCTCTGCCTCCAAAGAGAATTGTTTTCGCCCTAATAGTAAAGGAAACAATACGTGGAACCTTATTCACCAAAAGGCGTATATGCTTACGAGGATCGGATGACGAGGCTCGCCGACGTCTGTCGCGATCGCTCGGCTGGAACGGTTGTCAGCCGACGGTCGATCCTGCCCTGCATCAATGCCGGGGAATTGATTTCATATGCTTGGTGAGTTTCATCGAATATCTATAGTAATGTCATAATTCTCTATACAAAATGCTTACAAATATATTGATCAGGTCTAGAAGTTGTTCTATTGATATCCAATCATGGAACAAAGGTGCAGGCCTAACCACTATTAATTAGTGTGACGACCCCGGAACTGTGGTAATAAATTAGCACTTTTGTTAATCAAACTCTCCTTTTTGCGAGGGGAGTTCATGTTCGACTTTGCGTACAGGGTGGAAAAAAAGACTAGGAGGACGAGGCATTGGATACAATAAACATAAACCATAGGCAGGAAAATATATCACTTCCCCTAGAGATAGAAAACGGCTCGGCGGCGCTTGCCCGACCGGCAAGTCCAAAGCACTCACTTGTTATACTCGACAGGAGAGAACTTGATCGGCATTGCCTCGCGCAATGCATGGCCGCCCACACGGCAGATTTCGAGATTCTGGCGTTTGGATCGATTGAGGAGTGGAAGCAGAAGCGCGAAGAATATCCCCCACTTTCGGCAATTCTCTTGAATGTCGGCGGCAAGATGGTCGACGACCCTGCCGTTTCGGAGCAGATCAAGAGCCTTTCGTCCGAATTCGTCTCGACGCCCGTGATCATCCTGTCAGATAGTGATGATTTCGCCCAGATCGTCAGGGCGATCGACTGCGGAGCCAAAGGTTACATACCAGCCTCCGTCAGCATTAGCGTTTGCATGGAGCTCATCGCACTGTCGGTAGCAGGGGGACTTTTTGTGCCTGCAAGCGCTCTGTTTGCCATGCGCCACTTGCTGCAGTCGAGCGGCTCGCCAGCCCAGCCGCTGGGGGGGATATTCACTGATCGCCAGGCCGAAGTCGTAGCGGCGCTGCGGCGCGGCAAGGCGAACAAGATCATCGCCTATGAGCTCAATCTTCGAGAAAGCACCGTCAAGGTGCATGTCCGCAACATCATGAAAAAGGTTAAAGCCACCAACAGGACGGAAGTCGTGTTCAAGCTCAACGACCTCTTTCAGAATAATCTTTCGGGCGGCTCAACGGCAAGCAGCCTGTGCTGATGCGGCATGCAGGCGCCTATCGCGCGTCGCACTGCGAGCACATTTTTTCCTAAACATCTCGGTGGCGGCACGGAAAATGCGCCACCGAGTCGACAATCTGACATCATGGATTGTCATCGGTGGCGCATAGGCTCAGTTGAGTTCTTTCCCACGCGCCGTCCAGGTGTCGCAACCCACACCTACATTTTTCGCAAGTCAATTACGGATGTTCCTTGGAGGCCGTGAAAGCGCCATTTGAATCCTGCGCAAAGAGCCTCTCTGCGAGTGAGGAACCAGACCCCGCGCCAGGTGCCAGAAATATCGGAACTCCGGCAGAGGCGGCACATTCGGGCGCAAGCCGTTCAGGCGCAGTTTCACCATCAGACCATCGATGCCTGAATAGAGTCGCAGGCGCAAACCGCCATCAGCTTCGAAGTGTGGAGCTTTCGTGTTCTCGCCGGCTGCGCTGCCCCCAAGGGTTGCAAGCCGCAGGCTATTTGCAAGATCAGGGCGCTGACACCGCTCAAGAATATCGGTGAACCATTCGAGCCACTCGGAATCCGTCCGATCGGGAAGCTGATGAACGCTTTTCCGATCGCTGCCATCCGATCTCGGGACAACCGCATCAGCCGAACCACCGAGTTGCGCGATGACAAAGTGCGCGCGCCTGATTTCGTCGTGAAATAGAGATGGATAAAAGTGTTGCAGCTTGGACGCCTGCTTAAGCTGGCCTCTGCAGATCAAAGCGAGAAGGAAATAAGCCCATTCGACCGGATCCGGGTCGAGCGCCCCATAGTCTGTCATCGTTACCTTTACGAGGTCTACCAGAAGGCCCGAGGCGCGATCGGCGTCGCCCTCTTCCAATGCACATAAGGCAAGGCGGAATTTCGCTTCGGGTAGGTAGGAGACAAAGTCCAGGCAGCGTTCGTAGCAGTGCTTGGCGTCCTCCACTCTGCCCTGCTCGAGGAGCAAGTCCCCCTGCTTCAGCAAAGCGCGGTCGCTCGCTTCTCCCACGATGTGGACGCTTTGTTGCATTGAGGTACGCCCTACCTTCGCAAGTTTGCCGAAGGGGCCGGATTGGATGATCTTTTCGCCGACCTGCAGGCCTTGGCTGAGCATGAACCACTGATATATTTGCGGCCTGTGGGTCAATGTATGACACGAATGGACCAAGTCGTAACCAGCTGCGGTGATCCGCCGTATTTCGTCCGGATGGGCAAAAAGGTAATCCAGTTTCTCGACCACGTTGCTGCTGTCGACAAAAACACAGTTCTCCATGTCGACAAAGCCAGCCGCCTCCACCGCTGCCGTTCGTTCCGCCACGAGGCAGGACTTTGCCCCGGGGATCTCAAAATGCTTGCGCACGACCTCGCCGCCCATGGTGCCGCATGTGGGGGCGACGAGGCTTGCGTTGAGCGCGCGCGCATAGGCCTCTCCGGATAAGAGCCGGGACGCCAGCTTGCTCTCATAGGCGTGTTGCGGTGAGACCAGGCAGGGATAACGGTCGCGGATGATCGGAAAAATTGCCTGTCGCCAGGGATAGAGACCGTAGGCCTGACCTGTGAGGGTGACCGGAATGACCTTTTGCTGTCCATAGTCGCGGTAGACTTCGGGATCGATGAAATTTGGCCAAACGAACAGGTTTTCCTTCACCGCCGGCATGTATTCTGGAGTCATCGTTGCGATTGCGAAATAGGTCTCGATGCCCCACTGCTCCATATCGGAAAGGAAGCCGGCGCGCCGATCGCACCATGGGTCGGCATTATGAAGGCCAAGCTTCGGGACCGCGATATTGGTAGTGGTGTTGGTGATTTTTATCCGACGTGAGCCGTGCGACCGATAACCGCTTTCAAACAGCGTCAGATCCGGTTCGTACCTGTCGCATATCTCTGCATAATCGCAGTCGCGGTTAACGACGACGACATCGAAATGTGTTGCCAGGCATTTGACCTGCTGCTGCATGTGCAGCAGCAGGTAACCGGCCGCGTTCGCATTGGGTTGGTGGTCCCATTGGAAAAAAACGAGGCGCGGTTTTCGATGATCAACCTTGCTGTTCATGTCCCTATCGGATGGCTCCAGGAGCAGTGACTTCGACGCTCGGAGCTGCCAGATGTGGATAGGGCTCTTGCCAGGAGTTGACACCAATCCTGTTCTTTAATCCACCAGAAAGCTTCCACTCGAAGTAAGCGATCGTTCTCTCAAGCCCCTCACGAAGGTTCACCTTCGGTTGCCAGCCGAGGTCCTGCTGTGCGCGGGAAATGTCGGGCTTGCGCTGCGTCGGATCGTCCATCGGCAAGGGATTATAAACGATGCGTGATTTCGAGCCCGTCATCTCGATTACCATTTCGGCCAGTTCCCGGACCTGGAATTCTCCTGGGTTACCGAGATTGATCGGACCGGTAACACCGGCCGGCGTCCCCATCAGGCGGATGAAGCCCTCGATCAGATCGTCTACATAGCAAAATGAGCGCGTCTGCGTGCCGTTGCCGAAGATGGTGATCGGCTCGTTTTGAAGCGCCTGAACGATGAAGTTGGAGACGACCCGTCCGTCATTGGTCTGCATGCGCGGCCCGTAGGTATTGAAGATCCGCGCTACCCGAATTTCCACGCCATATTGGCGATGATAGTCGAAGAACAGCGTCTCGGCGCAGCGCTTGCCTTCGTCGTAGCAAGCGCGCGGGCCTATGGGATTAACGCTGCCTCGATACTCCTCAGGTTGAGGGTGGACCGCGGGATCGCCATAAACTTCGCTCGTCGATGCCTGAAAGATTTTCGCCTTGGTACGCTTTGCCAAGCCAAGCATGTTGATGGCCCCATGTACATTGGTCTTCACGGTCTGCACGGGGTCGTGCTGATAGTGAACCGGAGATGCTGGACAGGCGAGATTGTAGATCTCGTCGACTTCCACATAAAGCGGGAAGGTAATGTCGTGCCGGAGCACCTCGAAGCGAGGATCGTCAAGAAGATGCAGCACATTGTCGCGCGAACCGGTGTAGTAGTTGTCCACGCAGAGGACATCATTGCCCTCTCGCAAAAGCCTTTCGCACAGGAATGAGCCCAGAAATCCGGTGCCGCCGGTAACCAAAATTCGCTTGTGTCCGTGCATTGATGTGCTCCGTTGTTTGATAGTTGCCCGCAGACGAGAAAAAGGTCAGCAAGCTCCCTTGCCCTTTAAGACCGCAGGAATTGTGCTGAGAAGGATGTGCCAGTCGAACCACAATGACCGGTTGTCGATATAGAACCCGTCGAGTTGCTGCTGGAGTTCGAGATCCGCATTGCTCCGTTCGGATATCTGCCAGAGGCCCGTCAGCCCCGGTGTGACCGAACGCCGCTTGTCGCGAAATTCGCCATCCATCGCCGAGAGGTGATACTCCGGAAACGGACGGGGTCCGACCAATGCCATTTCCCCTGCAATGATATTCACGAGCTGCGGGAGTTCATCGATGCTCGATGCGCGAAGGAGATGCCCGATCACCGGCAAGACGCGCGGGTCCTCCCGAAGCTTGAAGTGAGTGGACCATTCGGCTTGTGCGGCCGGATTGTCTCGGAACAACGCTTCGAGGCGTTGTTCCGCATCTCTGTACATCGTCCTGAGCTTCAGCACGTGCACCGGCTTGCCAAACAAGCCTTCCCTGGCGTGCCTGAAGAAGACCGGCCCCGGATCGATGGCATAGATCGCGGCAGCAGCAATGAGAATGATGGGCATAAGCACCAGCACCGCGGGGATTGCGATCGCGAGATCAAGGGCGCGACGCACCAGATTCGAGTTTGCCGCCCCCCTGCTGCTCGCCAGGCGAACACCGATCTCTCCGCCGATGTCAGCCGGCCGCAATCCGGTTACCTTGAGGTTGGGCGTGTCGGAGAGCAGGATGACCTCGTTGAAGGTCTTGCGTAATGTCGCCAACTCAGCGGTAAGCGAGCCCATATCATCGGCGATCAAGGCAATCGATGGGCGGTCATCAGGTGACAGTTCCGAAAAATCGGGCTCGCAGGGTTCCGGCCGAATGCCATACTGCCAATGGTCTGTGAAATGCGCCATGAGGGCGGGGATACGATTGCGGCCACCGATGATCACCGCCCGCTCTCCCCAGAATCCAACTCTCCGCGACAGACCACGGGCAACCCCATGCATGGCAGGCTGAAAAATCAACCCGAGGCCAAGAAACCCAAAGATGGGAAGCAGCAGTCGCGTCCCTTCCGGTAGAAGGATTGCCCCAAGCGCCGCAATGACAGCCACCTTGACAGACGCCATCGTGCGGCGGCGCAGATGTTCGTGGTCGTGGATCCGATAGCCGGGATAGAGCGCGCTCGATGCATAGAGGATGATCGCTGCCAGGGCTGCGAGGGCGAAAGCACGCTCCAGCACCATGTTCTCCGACCCGTCGGGAAGAAACGGCAGAAGAACAGAATAGGCTATCAGATAACCCGCAATGTCGGCGCCAACCAACAATGATGACGTAGCGAGCCGAGGTATCCTGCGCCTGAGTGGAGCTGGCATATTCAGCCTTAGCCCCCTGCTGAACGCAGCGCCCGGCGTGGCGTTTGCCATTGGGGGGACAGAATTTGCCGGACCCGTTCGCGTGGCGGTCACATCATTTGAGGTGATTGCCTTCGGGAGGTCGGATATCGACGCTAGTAGGGACATGTGGCTTTACACCTTTACGGCTACTGCTTTAGGCGCGCTCGATCCAAAAACCTCGTCTTCGATTGGAAACTTCCGAAGTCCCAGTCTCTGGAATGCTGTCAATGAGATGAAGGTCGGCACGACAAGCGCATAGCGCCGCCACAGCCGTCGCGGCTCGCATAGAAGACGAAACGCCCATTCGAAGCCGCTTCTTTGAATGATCCTGGGCGCCTGTCGCTTCAGACCGGCGTGGAAGTCGAAAGCAGCTCCGACGCCGATGAGCATCGAAGCATCCAGACGATCGCGCATGCGAGCCATCCAGAGTTCCTGCTTGGGGCTGCTGAGACCGACCCAGATAATATCCGCGCCTGACTGATTGAGCCGATCTGCAATATCCGCCTCTTCTTGCAGCGACAATTGATGAAAAGGCGGTGCGTAGGAGCCGACTATCTGCGCGTCCGGGAATCTTGCGAGAAGGCGCGCCTGCAACTGCTCCAGCGTCCGGGTTGTTGCGCCATAAAGGAAGTGGCGCGAGCCCTTGGATCTGCCCGCATCGAAAACAGAAAGCATCAGGTCAGGACCGTAAACTCGGTCGCTCTCCAAATGGCCAGCACGTTTCAATGCCCATACCAACGGCATGCCATCAGGGGTCACGAGGAACGCCCGGTTATGTATCGACCGAAGCTCGGCATCATCCTGACATCGGACGACGCCGTGTGCGTCCCGAACGCACACATATCCCTTCCTGCCGTCTTCGATGGCGTTTTGAATAAGTCCGGTCGCGCTTTTAAGATTGACCGCCGAAATGCGAACACCAAGGACATTCGTCCATTTGAGCGCGCCCTCTGAATGAAGAACTGAAGCCTGGCTGCCTGCTGGTTGCTTTCTCATGACCTGCGCTTTCGCGACCGAAACTGTCATCAGAATATCCTGGTAGGCCGATTGCCTCCATACTTGCTGCTCCAGCTATTGGACGTAGAATAGACTTCGCGTTTACGTCTTACGCCGAGATGACTTACAATATTGGAAGTAAGTCTGCGTACCCCATGGTGTGCCACGATGCTCCTTATGATAACCGTCGCCCCGAATTGGAGGCTTAGTTGAAGCGAAGATGCCGAAGAAGTTTTGCGCCCCGAGCAAGACTGGCCAGGCTAGGGCATTAACAAAACGGGAAGACAGACATGGTGAGCCGATAGGCAGATGACGGCTCCGGCTAACAAGCCTTTGGTCGATGCCGACAGAGGCAGGCGGCCGCAGAAAGATCAATGAGATCGCTAAACCGCCTAACGTCGTTCTCACCGGCTAAGGCCGGGACGGTCAAACGACATCGCCGGCGCTGCCTACATTCGTCGACCGGGCTCGTGCAGCATCTTGATCGGCGCTCTCCGCTGCATAACTCCGGACCTGACCGCAGAAGGCGCTCGTCATGGGCGCCCTTTTGTTACTCTGGCGCGACGACGCTTCCCGTATCTGCCCCGGCCCTCTGGAGATCACTCAGACTGCCAAATTCTCCGAAGCGCATGATCCTAGGTTCTATTCGGAAGCTTCTATCGTTCAAATTGCCGATGTAGCGGTTACCGGAGAACTGCACATATCCAGGCCCGTGGTCAGGAGCGTAGACGTATGCTGCCAGCCGGCTGCTACTGTCAATTGACACAACGTTGTTCTCGATACGGTTTGGCTCAGCCCATGGCGGGTGCCAGCCTCTGCCGGTACTGTCGTCAACTCGAAAGGCCGCACCCGATCCGCCTGCAATCAGGTTTCCGGTTACCAGGTTGCTCCAGCCGCCGTTGATGCCGATCGCCGCGACGTTATCCGAGAGCGAATTTCCTTCGATGCGCAGCCCGCTCGCCTTGCCATCCGTATAGATTGCCCAGCTGATTGGAGTGGGCCATTCGCTGGTGTTTTCATATCCGGGAGGCCAGAACGTTCCGTCAGCTCTGTTCATGAGATGGCCGGTCCCGGTCACGAGATTGGAGCGGATGGTGCTTTTCAAGGAGTCGGCCTGCTCGCCCATCATCTTGATGGCACCGCCATCTGCAGTCCGCTGGTTGGCGTTACGGATCACGTTGTGCTCTATGACGGCGTTATAGACGGCGTCGTTGGAACCCCACAGCGAACCGCCGGTGATGCCGAACTGCGCCGTGTTTTCGATGAGGTTGTCGGCAATTCTGACATTGTCGGCCGCCTGGAACCATACTCCGGCGGTCTCCAGATACACCGTTCCAATGTCATGGATGTGGTTTGAAAGGACTCTGGCTCCGTCCGACTTGCCGAAGGTGCCATAATTGGTGCCGACGTAAATGCCGTTGCCAGCCACATCCGCGATCACGTTGCCGGCAATCAACGCGTTCTTGCTTTCCGTCACATGGATCCCGACGCCGACATTCTCGATATTGTTGCCTAGGATTTGGACACCGTCGGCGTGTTCGATCCGGATGGCGCCAAACCCTCTTGTATCCGTATAGAATTTCCCGCTGCCTTCAGGCGCTCCGTCTCTAATCTCGAGCCCGGATACAACCATCCCATTGGCGCCATCCAATTTCAAGAATGTCGGCAGGACACCCGCAACGACGACGGAACTCGGGAACGACTGACCGATAGGGATAAAATGAAGTCGGCCCGCGACACGGTCGTGCCACCACTCTCCAGGCGCGTCGAGCAAGGCCTTGGCTCCACTCAAAAAGTAGCGACTGCCTTCTGCGGTAAAGAAATAGCTCGTGCCTTTGGTATGGACGGTCCGGCCGGCGCCATCGATTGATACGACCGGAAGCGTATCATTGCCCCACTGGCTTCCGGGTTGAAAACCTCCAACGATGTCGACGACCAGCCCGCTCGCATCCCCCAGTTCCGGAAGATCGCCGGCATGGAAACAAAAGCGCGTGTTTCCTTCCCACATATCGATTGCTGGCTCGCACTTTGCCGCGAATAACCAACCCTTGCGTGGGTCTCCATCAGCGGGAGCGTTGGGGAATCGAGCCCGGTTTTGCCGTATCCCATCGACGAAAAGGTCGCCGACGCCTGCATCCGGCGGCAACGTCAGCGGCGCCGTCCAGCGGCCATCGGACTGCTGCGCCCAGTTGGGCAGGCGTGGCCCCCCATGCAGAACCGGCGTTTCATTGCATCTTGCCGTCAGGATCAAGCCCGCGTCGCGAGCGTCGAAGACAATCGGCTGAGTAAGATAGTAATCGCCCCTACCAAGCGCGATCGTGGCAAGCCCGCCCTTGTCACGGGCTGCATCACGGGCCCTTTCAATGCTGGCGAAGGGGCCGTCGCCGCCCTGCTGACTTGCAGTCGGGAGCAGGCCACTCCAACTGTCTTCTCCATCGGGAGAGACGTAAAATATCGTCCGCGCCGCGGTGCTGCTTCTCAACACGTCGTTTAGAGGCGTCTCCTCCAATTTGAATGACGAGGTCGCGGAAGCTTCCGCGCAGGTCGCTTCCCGGATGAGCATTTGCAGGCGCTCAGGCGCGACCATATCCTTTTCGGCTGAAGCCGAATTGCCGGAATTGGGAAAGAGCATGACAGGCAAGATGCTCAGGATCAGTCCAAAACGCCGCCTCAATTTCTGCAACCCTCTCATACGGCCACGCGAGACGCCTGCCAAGATGGCGAAGGGCTGCTCGAAACGACGGGCGCGTATAGCGAAAACATGATGATGGCTGTGGTGAACAGGATGAAGATCGCGTCATTCTGAACCAAGAAAATACTCTCGGTCAGATTCATCACCAGGATCATGATCGTAAGGACATTGAGCCAGAGCCATCCATACTGCGCATCATAACAATGAAGGAAAGCGCCCTGGCGGATTGCATGGGGAAGCATCAGGGCAAACGGGATCATTCCCATTACTCCAAAGCTTAACAAGATATCGCGATATCCATTATGTGAGTGGGGCGCGGCCCATCCTATCTTTGTCCAGATGTGCGTCGCTTCGGGGTTCGCGTCCGTCCAGAATGCCTGGTAACCATAACCGAGCAGCCAACGATCGGATATCTCGCGATCAACCAGCTCCCATAATGGCACCCGACCCGTCAACGTCGCGTCCTTGCCGAGCGCTTCAAGGGCCGGAACCAGGAATTCGTGAAGCGAAATCAGAATGCCGACAGACAGCTGAATGAAAAACAGGACGATGACTATGCGGCCAATGCTGCTGCTTCTTTGCAGGAGGGAATAAAAGCCGATCAGGCAAAACGCGACTATCGTCGCAATGATTGCGGTCATCGATCCGGAGCTCGCCAGGCAGATGATACCCGCGGCCAACAGGATGAACGCGGTTCGCCGCAAGCCGAGCTTGTCGTCGATCAGCACGGCGGTCGCCACCAAGATCATCAGCGACGCGTACCAGCCAAGCACGTTCTTGTGAACGAAGACTCCCCGCATCGCTCCATCCGGCATAGTGGCGAGGGCTGGTGACACCACAGAGATAACCACACTGAGGAGGATACAGGCTCCCAGGGTCGTAAATAACAGGAACAGCAACTGCCTTGGCGTGAAACGGATCGCCAGGATGTAGGAAAGAAGCACGCAAAACAAAAGGCCGATTGCGCGCCTCAAGGTCGATGAAGGTCCTATTGACCACAAGGTCGACAAAAACGGCAGGGCGAGGATCAGGGGAACAATCAGATTTCGCCTGACCGCCGTTAGAAATTGCGGAAAATTGCGTATCAGGACCAAGATTGTAAATGCATATATTGGAAGGCAAGGAAGCCGCAGTATAGATTTGGCAGATTCGCTGAGCGTTCCGTCCGCATCTGACAGCATAAGTGGCAGAAGGGCGCCTGTCTGAAAAAAAAGGGATATGCCGGCGCCCCAGCATTCTATGGCCCGCCAACTGATGGTTGGTCCGCTGGCAGTTCTGAGGCTAGCTACTCCCATGATCCGTTCCGACTGAGTTGAACAGACAAGCGACTCTTGATCCGACGGATCAAAACAACAGGTCTCGGCCTTTTGCGGCACTGCTTTCAAGCAATCATCCGGCCACATCAACAGTCAACCTGTCCTAGGGAAGGGCCGGCTACGCCTAATGCACCCTCTCTCCACCCAAAGGCGATGTTGTGGTTAAGCTCCGAGCTTGCATTACCCCAAAGGCGGGTCGTCATGCCCGCATGATTGCCCTTAAGGGCAGATGTTGCGCATGTCCGTTCACCGGTACCGTGGCGACGATGTCTTGTGAATCGTGGTGAAGCCGCGCTCCACTGGACTGAGGCAACAATTCTGGCAGAGGCTGTTTCTGCAGTCGAAGCCTGCAAGGTTTAGGATTGCTATGTTCCTGCGTCATGATCCTAGTTCTCCATCCAACGCCACCGGCGCAGCACTCGTTGCGGCGATCTCATTGGCTCCGCGCCAGGCGCTGTTCGGTCGACGCGGTACTTTGGATATCGCCATCAGCGGGGCACTAAACTTCGTCGGCTGCGTGACGGTCGGCCTCCTGCGCAACTTTGCGCCGCTGCAGAGCGGCGCATGGCGACAACCTACCTGAGGGGGCGTCATGGAACGGCCGACCCTCAGTGTCCTCATCAACAATTACAACTACGCACGCTTTGTCGGGCGGGCGATAGACAGCGTGTTGAGCCAAGCCAAGGCCAACGTCGAGATAGTCGTCGTCGATGACGGATCCACCGACCACTCGCGCTCCGTTCTGGAAGCATACGGCAACCGGGTGAAGGTGATCTTTCAGGAGAACGCCGGACAGGCCGCTGCGATCAATGCCGCGGTAGGATCGAGCACCGGCGAGATCCTCTGTTTTCTGGATGCCGACGACTGGTGGGCGCCGGGCAAGCTGTCGGCGACGGCTGCAGCGTTCCGTGCCAATCCTCAAGCATCGCTCGTCTATCATCGACTGCAGCCGACGCTTGTCGATGGCACGCCGACGTCCAAGCCAATCCCTCGAACCCTCTGTTCGGGCGCGTTGTCGTCGCTGCTCACACGCTCTGCAGGTTGGTGGCCATTCCCGATGACATCGGCGGTCGCGGTACGACGCAGCGCTTGGGATGCTGCGGGCAACATTCCAGAACAGTTCCGCATATCGGCCGACGCCTGGCTCGTGGGAATCTATCCGTTTCTGGGGGATGTGATCGCCATGCCGGATCCGCTTGGATTCTACCGCATCCACAATAACAATTGGTATCGCCCCACCGAAGATGCCGCGACGCTCAGGAGACGGATGACGCACTGGCAGCATACTGTTGAAGCAACGAACCTGTTTCTCTCAACTCATGAACTGCCGGCAAGACTACATCTGAGGGATCACTATCCCTATCGCGTTGCGTCGGCAAAGCTGCAGGGCGCCGATGCGCTCACGCGGTTAAAGCTTGCCATCGAAGGCCTCTTCTTTGCCGGCGAGCCGAACCTGCTCAGGCGGACGCGCGACAGCTTGCGCTCGGCGCGCGGCCTGTCGCGGCTCGGTCTGGATGTGGGCTTGCCGGGGGTAGCGCAATGAAGGCGCTGCTATTGGTGTCCGAACTGGAAGACTATACCATTTCCTTTGCCAGCGGCGTTGCTCAGCACCTCGATGTTGTGCTTGCCGTGCCGCGCCGGCGCTATGCACATCTCGCCTCTTCCTTCGACCCGGCTGTCGATCTGCACCTTCTCGACTGGCCGAGACACCGTTCTCTCTCCAATCCGTGGTTCCTGTACCAGCTCACGCGCCTGATCCGGCGCGAACAGCCGAACCTCATTCATCTCCTCAGCAATTCGACGCTTTGGCTGAACCTCGCCGTTCCGTTCTGGCGCCCTATCCCGCTTGTGACGACGATCCATGACGTCGAAATCCATCCGGGCGACGCCGATACGCGTACCTTGCCTGGCTGGGCTCCCGAACTGATGGTGAAGCAATCCGGACACCTTGTCGTGCATGGCGAGGGGCTGAAGCGGATGGTCCTCGACCGATATGCAAAATCGCCCGACCGCGTCCATGTTCTTTCGCACCCCTCCATTCTTCGCTATGCGGAGCTCGCCCGGCGACAGAAGATGACGGCGCGCGAAGCGGATGGAACGATACGCGTCCTGCTGTTCGGACGGATATTCGCCTATAAGGGTCTGGAACATCTGGTCCGGGCCGAAGCGATGCTCAAGGACGCGCTTCCCAACCTGCGCGTCACGGTCGCGGGCCGTGGCGACAATCCGGCGATATTCCTGCCGCTTATGGGGGATGCCGATCGCTATGATATTCGCAATCGTTTTATCGAAGATGCAGAGGTCGCCCAGCTTTTCCTGGACACCGACATCGTCGTGCTTCCCTATACGGAAGCCTCCCAAAGCGGCGTGCTCAACCTTGCCGCCGCATTCGGCAAACCTGTCATCGTTACTGACGTCGGCGAGTTGCGGGATACCGTTGAGCCCAACGGGTTGGGGATAGTGGTCCCCCCCGGTGATGCCAAAGAGCTCGCGGCAGCGATCAGGACATTGGCAGACAACGGCGAGCTCAGAACCAGGTTGGGCGCCAATGCGCTCGAATGGGCCAAGGGGCCGAATTCGCCTGAACGGGTCGGCGGCCGGGCCGCGGCAGTTTATCGGGAGGTGGTGAGGTCATGCTGATGGAAGCCCTCACAGACAGAAGCCGGCAGGCGGCCCGCAGCGCGGCTAGCGTCCGCCATTATCTTCCGGGCGGCTGCGAGAACGGCGGCGGCATCGGCAGGCTTGTCGGCTATATAATAGAGACGGCGAAAGAGACCGGCGCGAAGCATTTCGTCACCGATACAAGAGGGGCTCGATGGTCCAAACTGACTTCGCCGGCGCGACTGGTCGGGGCCATCCTGGCAATGGCAAAGGACCGGATCGTTGCGCCTGACCGCATTCACCATATCCACATCGCTGGCCGCGGCAGCACTTCTCGCAAACTGATCCTGACCGAGGCTGCCCGCCTATTAGGGTGCTGCCACATATTGCACCTTCACGACTACGATTACGCCGGCGATTTCGCGCAACGCTCGCCGCGTCAACAACGGCTCATACGTCGGATGTTTCAGAATGCCGGCCGTGTCGTGGCGCTGGGCCAGCGCGATCGCGCAACGCTGACGACCCTTCTGGGTGTCGACGAGCGCCGCGCGGTCGTCGCCCATAATTGCGTCCCCGATCCCGGGACGCATAATATTTGCGACGGCGGGACACCGCTGATCGTATTCCTCGGCCGGTTGAGCGAACGCAAGGGGGTAACGGAGCTTCTATCGGCCCTGAACAACCCGCTTATGAAAGAACTCCGGTGGCGGGCCGTACTGGCCGGCGATGGTCCTGTCGAGCATTATCGCCGTCTGGCTGACGCCATGACGCTTTCCGATCGGGTCGAGATGCCCGGCTGGCTTGACGCCGGTGAGGCGCGAGCCTTGTGCGCGCGTGCAGATATTCTGGTCCTGCCGTCGCACGCCGAAGGGCTCGCAATGGCCGTGCTCGAAGGACTGTCCCATGGGCTCGCCGTCGTAACGACGCGTGTTGGGGCGCATGAGGAAGTCATTACCGATGGTGAGACCGGGATTTTCGTGCCGGTGGGAGACCAGAATGCCCTGGCCGCAGCTTTGGCAAAGCTGGTGTCTGACCGAGAATTGTGCATCCGCCTCTCCGTGCAGGGGCGCGCGCATTATGTCAATAATTTCAGCATGATGGTCTATATGCGCTCGCTTGAAAAACTTTACGAAACCGTATCCGCGAAACACCAAGGATGGGCTGCCGCACGATGACGATTTCCACTGTTCCGCCGGACCGCAACCTTCCGATCTCGCCAATGCGGTATGATCCTCGCGCTCAGGTCGAGACCAAGGCGGATAACCTAGACCTCGCGTCCGCCTTTCGTATGCTGCGGCGAAGAATGGTCTTGATCATTGCGATAACCTTGCTGCTGGTGGCGCCCGCGGCGATTATGATCTCTGGGTTGAAGCCCACCTATCAGGCCTCGGCCCGATTGATCGTCCACCAGCCTCTCGCGACATCACTTGGTGCGGAGGATACCAGCCGCGGCAATCCGCTTGACGTGAAATCGGAGACTGAGCGGCTTTTATCCAGAAGTATTGCAGAGCGAGTCGTGCGCGAAATGCGGCTTAACATGCGGGAGGAGTTCAATCCAGCGCTGCGGAAGGTCTCGTTCTTTGAGAGTATCCGGGCAAACCTGCGAGGCCTGTTCGACGCGGAAAAGCCCGCTTCGGCGGCACGAGACAGCATCGAAGCCACTATCCGGGAATATTATCAAGCACTCGGAGTGTGGCACGAAGAGAGGAGCGAAGTTATCCAGATCAGCTTCACGGCAAATGATGCTGAACTCGCAGCCGCTGTTCCTAACCGTGTCGTCAGCATTTATCTCGACGAGCGGAAGGGCAGTGTCAGTGCCCGCCTGGATGCAGCGGAAACATGGATCCGACAGCGCATTGCCGAACAGAAGGGTCGCGCGGTTATTGCTCGCGACGCTGCCCGCAACTATCAAGAATCGATGGACATCCTCTCGAAAGAGGACGCTCAGGATGAACGTATCAAAACCCTCCTGGAACTCACCGGGCGCGAAGGTAAAATCGAGGAAAGCCGGCTTGAGGTAAAAGCGACGATATCGGCGCTGGAAGCCGCGGATAACCCTTCGGCGGCGGTGCAGAACATCGCCGTCCCCGATAGCATCAACACGAAGCAACGCGATCTTCGCGCACAGGAGGAAGATCTTTCCCGTCTGCTCGAGCTATATGACAGCAATGCCGAGGCCGTGGTGGATTTACGCAGGAAGATCGAACAATCCCGTATCGATCTCGACCTCGCAACCAAGCAATATCTCCAATCAATGCGCGCCAAGCTTGCCGCCCTTGATCATGAAGCCAACGCAGTGCAATCCATCTTGGCTGTCGCTAAGGAAAAACGCACACGCGATGCCCTGGCGCAGACCGAATTGACACGACTGCAGCGTATTGCCGAAAACGAGCAAGCCGCACTCGACAAGCTTGAGGACCAGCGTCGGGACCTCGCCGCCAAGGCCACACTGCCGGGCGCGGAATTGGAGGTTTTCTCACCGGCTTCGGTGCCGCTCGTGTCACAGGGACGCGGAAGGCTCTTCTATCTGGTGGGCGCCCTCCTGGCTGCAATCTCGGCAGCTGTAACCGCTGCTTTCGTACTCGAGATGTGGGACCAGTCCGTCCGGAGTTTCGATCAGATAGCAGGAATGGCCCGCACGATACCGGCAGGACTTATTCCACGGCTGGCGCGGAGGGAAAATCCAAAGACGATTTTCAGGCTTGTGCAGGTGCCGATGTTTGACGAAGCACTCCGTACCGTGATCCTGACACTCAAACAGTCCAACGGCGGCAAGGTGCCGAACAGTATCGTCGTTACGTCGGCTCACAGCGGAGAAGGCAAGTCGCTTGTCGCAAGATCGCTGGCTATCGAACTCTCCGCCGCCGGAATTCCAGTACTGCTGGTCGATGGCGACCTTCGACGCGGGGAACTCGAGTCGTTCTTCAGGTCGGGGCTACAGCAGGGTTTGAACGAATACCTGAACGGCCAGGCAGATATCCGCGACATCGTCTACCACCACCCAAGCGGTATCGACTTCATTCCATCTGGCAAATTCAGTCTGCAGCGACGCGTTCGTCCGAACGGCCTGGCAGATATCATCGAGGTGGCGGGCGCGGCCGGGCGGATTGTCATCTTCGATAGCGCGCCCGTGCTCGCCTCGACAGATACCGTGCTTCTGACTGCGCTCACGGAAAGAACACTGGCCGTTGTCAGATGGGGAAAGACGAGCCGTCGCGCGGTCGAGTTCAGCCTGCAGCACATGAAAAGCCCGCGAAATTCGGAAATCCTTGTCGCGATCAACAATGTAAGCCCCGACAAACACGCGCTGTATAATTTCAGCGATTCAGAGCTTTTTTCCAAATCTCTGATGAAATATTACCAGCCCCACACCGACGATACTCAGAAAACAATAATTAATAATATATTTTCTTTGAAATCGAAGATAATACATAAATGAACTGTCGCACTATTGTTCGAGTTGGAGGGCAATCATGGATATGGGTATGACAAAGAGCCAAAAAGTTGCACTGATTACGGGCATAACAGGTCAGGACGGTGCGTATTTGGCTGAAATGCTCCTGGACAAGGGCTATATCGTTCACGGCCTCAAACGACGCTCATCGTCCTTCAACACCAGTCGTATCGAGCATCTGTACGAGGATCCCCATGTCGAGAATCCTCGCTTCATTTTGCACTTCGGGGATATGACGGATTCGACCAATCTCATCCGCGTCATCCAGGAAACGCAGCCGGACGAGATTTATAATCTCGCCGCACAGAGCCACGTTCAAGTTTCGTTCGAGACACCGGAATATACCGCAAACGCCGATGGAACCGGCACCCTGCGGCTGCTCGAAGCAATTCGCCTGCTGGGGCTGACCAAGAAGACGCGCTTCTACCAAGCGTCCACCTCGGAGCTCTATGGCAAAGTCCAAGAAGTGCCGCAGAGCGAAACGACGCCTTTCTACCCTCGATCACCCTACGCGGCAGCCAAGCTCTATGCCTATTGGATCGTGGTCAATTATCGCGAAGCGTACGGCATGCATGCTTCGAACGGCATCCTGTTCAATCATGAAAGCCCGATCCGCGGAGAAACTTTCGTTACCCGCAAGATCACGCGGGCGGCGGCGGCGATCCATCTTGGATTGCAGGACCGGCTCTATCTCGGCAATTTGGATGCCAAGCGCGACTGGGGACATGCTCGCGAATATGTCCGCGGCATGTGGCTGATGCTGCAACAGGACGAACCGGGGGATTATGTCCTTGCGACCGGCGAGACGCATTCGGTGCGTTCCTTCGTCGAAAAGGCTTTTGCCAAGGTGGGCATGCCGATTGATTGGCGTGGGAACGGGGTCGAGGAAAAGGGATTCGACAAGACTTCAGGTCAGTGTGTTGTAGAGATCGATCCAGCCTACTTCCGCCCGACCGAAGTTGATCTTCTGATTGGCGATCCGACGAAGGCGCACACGACGCTTGGCTGGAAACACGAGACCAGTCTCGATCAGCTGATCGCGGAAATGGTTCGCGAGGATCTGAAAGTCATGGCGCGAAATGTTCCTTCGGTCGGTGTGACCAAAGGTTTTGCTTACGCCTAAGGTGATTTACAGCCTTGCCGGAAAAAGCGTCGATATTTGCGGGTCACGGCGGCAAAGGTCGCTTCTGAGCTGCCGTGCTTGCCGCAATCTCAGCCTTTGCGCCAACCTTCTGCCCCCCGCAATAGGCCGATGATCCGGTCCTGTTCCGGCGAGCCGTCGTTCTCGCCTCTCATCCGTAATCGCTTCTTTCTGACGCCTGCGTCCTTAACGGGCCGACCCCATTCTCAAAATGACGGGCGGCGACTGGGACATCAGCCCTAACGCACGCGAGGCGACGCAACAACGCTCCTGGCGCCAATGAGACTGCTCGAGCCAGGATCGAAGGGAACGAAATCGAGACGGTCTGGTTAGGCCGGAGAAGGGCCCCGGCGATGAGGCGAGCCTAGGAGCGCGTCGTGAATGTTTTAAGCTTCCCCGGCAGGAAAGAGCGCCGCGACAATCCGGATCGCGCTTTCGTAAGCACCGACGCGGATGAGCGACGGCTCTACAGATTCGCCCTTCAGTACGAGATGGATGGAAAGAGCTGGGCGACCGAAGTCTGGGCCTATTCGCTGAAAGACGCCGAAGATCGCGTCGCTGCCATGCGACGATCGCTGACGATGTGCGGCCAGCTCTATGCCGAGGTGGAGGCCGATGCTCCAACACAAATCTAAGCGCATGTAACGCGGCTGGGCCGGCTTCCACTCATCTTTCCGGGATCGGGGACTGGCGGGCCCGCATGACGTTTCCCTGGTTGGCAGGGGAATAGCTTGTTTCTCGGGGAGCTCGGCGAGCGAAGTAACGGGCGGTGCGGCGTTTCCAAGCAAGGTTGGTCATCCTTCGCACCTCAGTTTCCATCAGCTTTGCGCGGGGGCCGCCTGCGAAACAGCGACGTTCCGTGGCCGGCGGGGCGCCGCTACGCGCCGCACACGGCCACCGAGACTATTGGCAAACCACTCCACCGTGTATCCAAGACCTTCGGCAAGCGGCACCGTCGGCCGCCAGTCGAGAAGGTCCGTCGCCCGGGAAATATCAGGACGGCGGCGCTGCGGGTCGTCCTTCGGCAGCGGCCTGTAGACGATGACGGTCTTTCTCGGCACCATTGAACGGATCATCTGGGCGAGTTCGTTGATGGTGAATTCGCCGGGATTGCCGAGATTGACCGGCATTCCGGGATTAGGCGTGACATCCATCAGCGCCATAAGACCGCCGACCAGATCGCTGACATAGCAGAATGATCGCGTCTGCATGCCGCTCCCATAGATGGTAAGGGGTTTTCCCGAAAGCGCCTGGACGATCAGGTTGGAAACGATACGGCCATCATTCGCCTGCATGCGCGGCCCATAGGTGTTGAAAATACGCGCAACCCGAGCATCGACGCGACGGGCACGCAACATGTCGAAGCAAAGCGCTTCCGCCGCGCGTTTTCCCTCGTCATAGCAGGCCCGCGGTCCGGTGCAGCTGACATTGCCCCGGTAATCCTCACGTTGCGGATGTTCGGCCGGATCGCCGTAGACCTCACTGGTCGAGGCCTGGAGGAAAGACGCGGCATGCCGTTCGGCCAGCGCCAGCAGGTTGCCTGTACCGGCGACACAAGTCATCATCGTGTGGACGGGGTCTGCCTGATACTGCGGCGGCGACGCGGCGCAGGCCAGATTGTAGATCTGGTCAAGCGGCTCGCCGATGTCCAGGAACTGGCAAACATCCTGTTCCACGAGCCGGAAGCGCGGATGGTTCGTCAATGGCCGGACATTGTCGCGCGAGCCGGTGATATAACTGTCGACGCAAATGACGGAATCGCCACGGGCGAGGAGCGCGTCGCAGATATGCGAACCGACGAAACCGGCACCTCCTGCCACCAGAACAGTCTTGCCTTTACCGCGACGATTTCCCTGCAGCATCGATACTCTCCTTCAGGCTGAGATACGCTCGTAAGCTCGATTTACCGGTAGCTCCGACAGCGTCCGGGCAAATTCGCCGGCACGGGCCAGACCGGTATGGCCGTCCATCACGCGTCTCCTGGCCGCAGCGGCGATCGCCGCACGGTCGCTGTCGGCAAGCTCCGTTAGCACTGCGACGACATCTTCCGGCCCGCGGGCGATGATCAGAGCTTCGCCATCCGGCAGCAACTGGTCCTGCCCCTGCCAGAAATCGCTGATAACAGGCGTTCCGCAGGCGGCGGCTTCGAACAGGCGCACGCTCGGAGACCAGCCGGCAGCGATCATGTCCGAGCGGGTCACGTTCAAGGTGAACCGTTGTCGCGTGTAAAAGCTTGCGTGCGCGGCAGGCGCCAGGTGTTCGATACGCTGCACATTGGCCGGCCAATCGATACCAGCCGGATATCGCGGTCCGGCAACGACAAAGCGCATGGACGGCAGTCGGCGCGCCGGCTCCAGAAGAAGGCGCTCAAGTGTCGGCTGCCTGTCCTGGCTGTATGTTCCGAGGTAGCCGAGATCCCAGCATTTGGGCTCGCCGGTGTCGGCATAGCGGCTCTCATCCACGGAGCAGTAGAGCGCGATCGCCCGCCGCGCACCGTAACTGCGCTCCAACAAGGTCAACACCGTCCCTCCGGAAAAGGAAAAATAGGCATCGAACAGCAGGATCTGCCTCAGCGCCAGATATTCTTCATCGCCGCGATCGAGCTTTGCGAGGGTGACCGGCGTGTCGATGTCGTAAAAGCAGAACCGTTTCGGCCCGAGCCTTTCGAGTTTGTCAATGAGGGCGACGCCGTCCGGAACATAGGATCCGACGACGACGGCATCGGCCCCGCGCAGCCTGTCTCCATGAAGTCCGATCATGACGTCGACATCGGTATAATAGGCGAGATCGCAGAATTCAGGCGAGACGAGGTCGCGGTGGCTGGCGTACCAGGGCACGTCGCGTTCAAGGAACAGAATCCGGTGGCCGTCCTGCCGCAAACCCTTGATGAGGGCGCGATAGGTCGTGGCATGACCGTTTCCCCAGGAGGAGGAAAGTGAAAGTCCGAGGAAGACGATATCGAGTGGTTTCGTCATTCGGCCGCCTCCATCCGCGCGCCGAGACGCGCGCGGAAAATTTTGTCCACCACCTCGGCACGATTGACATAGGTGTGCTCTGCCAGCACGCGCATGCGCGCCCTCTGCCCGATCTCCTGCGCGGACCGGCGGGATAACGCCGCAACCAAGGCAGCCACATCCTGCCCGTCACGCGCGACCAGCACTTCATCGCCTGGTTTGAGGAAAAGCTCGATACCCTCCCAATAGTCGGTGATGAGGCAGGCGCCGGCGCCGGCCGCTTCGAAGACCCGGGTGGCAGGCGAGAAACCGTTTTCCGCCATGCTGGCGCGCGAGATGTTGAGAACCGCCATAGGGGTTACGTTGAAAGCGTTATGATCCCGTGTCGGCACATGGCCGATATAGCGGACATTTGCGGACATCGGCTTGTCCTGCCAGCCCGAGCCGCCGAGCAGAAAGTTGCGGTCCGGCAGGCGAAACGCCGGCTCCAGGAAGAAGTGCTCGACCCGCGCCTCCCGGTCCGGCAGACGATTGCCGAGAAAAGCGAGATCGGCAGTAAAACGACCCTCCTCCGGCACCGGGTGATGCGTTTGCGGATCGAGCGCATTATAGATCGGCACGCAGTCTGCTGCCCCGACCGAGCGGTACGCGGTCACGACAGGGTCGCCTCCGCCGTAGGTCAGCACCAGATCGATTTCAGCGAGCGCACGGCGCAGCGGGTGATCCGAACATCCCGTCAGTTCGGCGAGCGTTGCGGGCGCGTCGACGTCCCAGAAGATCTTCAGCGCCTGCGTCCGCGCATTACGAAGGACCTCTTCCAGCAGCAGATCGTCTTCGAAACCGACGCCGCTTGCCTTGACGACGATATCGGCCTCAGCCGCTTCGCTCGCAGCGGCCTTCAAGGCCTCGATCGTCCCGTCATAAACGACGACCTTACACCAGTCCGGCGGATCAATGTCGCGGTGCTTCTGCCGATCGTAGACATCGGGCTCGTAGAAAGTGATGTCGTATCCTTTGGTCGCCAGGGCTCGCAGCAGACCGCGATAATAGGTGGCAGCCCCATTCCAGTAGGCGGAGACGAGACTCGAACCGTAAAAGGCGATTTTCATTCGGCTGCCTCCCGAGAGTGCAGGTCCTGGGCAACCCTCTTGCTGCCGCAGTGCGCCAGGATGGTGAAAAGTTCGTCGACGCGATGCCGGCAGGTGTGGCGCGCCTTGATGGTCTCCAGGCCGGCGGCCGTCAGGCTCGCCGCCCGGTCGGCATCGCAGAGAAGCTCACGCAGGCTTTTCTTCATCTCCGCGCCGTCGCGAACGACAAGGTAGTCGGTGCCCGCCGCAAATAGGTGCTCGGCGTCGTCCCAGGGCGCCGAGATCAGGGGGATGCCACAAGCAAGAGCCTCGAAGATGCGGATCGTCGGGATCCCCGGCAGGTGCTCGACATATGGCCGGCGCGGAATGTGCACCGTGACCTTGTGGCTGGCAAAGGCGACGGGGACATCGGCGTTGGCGATCCATCCGCCGTAAGCGATGCCGGCAGCGCGCAGGGCATCGAGTGCATGATCGGGATAACGGACCCCGCGAACCGTCGTCTTCAGGCCGAGCTCCATTGCCGGGCGGATCAGGAATTCGGCGATCTCGGCGGAGCGCTCATCATCGCCCCAGTTGCCGATCCAGATGAGATCTCCGATTCTTTCGATCTCGGGCATCGGCCGAAACAGGACCTCGTCCGCCGCCTCGTGCCAGACAAATACAGACTTGCCCCAGCCGGCGCGAAGATACCGTTCGCGCAACGTCTGCCCGAAGGCCAGCACGCCGTCATAGTCCTCGAGGATAAGCGCCGCGATATCGCCTTCAGCGGAAACCGCCCGATGATGCGTGTCATGGAAGAGCAGGGTAAAGGTCGCGCCACTGCGCCGGATGCAGCCGAGACGTTCGACCAGCTGCGGGTCCGTCCATTCGTGGACGATCACCACATCAGCATCGGCCAGTGCTGCTTCATGATCGAAGTCCCTGGCGTAGATCTGCGAGCGGTGCTGCGGAAAGGCCGCATGGAACTTCTCGACCGCAGCCGGGCCCTGATCCCTCACAAGGTTGGTGCGGCTCCAGGCATCCTCCGGCTCCAATGCCAGCGTCTCATGACCGCGCCGCTGGAGATCGCGCATGACGCCACGAAGGAAATGCGCGTTGCCATGGTTCCAGTCGGAAATTAGCGAGTGGGTATAAAAAACGAATTTCATGATCACTCCGCTGCTGTCGAGAAGGTGCGGCCGGATATGCCGGAATAGATCCCGCACATGGCCTGCGCCTGCGCCGCGAGGTTGAAGCGGGCAGATTGCCGGCGCGCCGCCAGGCCGAGCGCGACACGCCGTTGCGGATCCTCGGCAAGACTGTTGAAGGCCTCCGCGAAAGCGTTCGGATGCCGCGGATCCGCAAACAGGGCAGCGTCGTTCCAGATCTCGCGATAGGTTGGGATATCGGAGAGCACCAAAGCCGCGCCCGCCCTTGCCGCTTCCAGGGCCGCCAGACCGAAGGGCTCATAGAGGGAGGGTGACGCCACGACGGCCGCCTGCCGCATCAGGATCTTCGTCCGCTCATGGGAAAGCTCGCCTTGATGGTCGGCGTGGCGGAACGGCTGGTATTGATCATTGGGACCACCGTTGGCACCCACCGCCAGCACCCGCCAGCGTGTCAAGGCTGCGGCCGCATCCAGCGCGGCGCCGTTTTTTCCCTCATCCCACCAGCGGCCGGCGGCGAGAACGAAGTTCCGTTTGGGCTCATCGGAAGCAACGAGCGCGCTCGAATTGTAAACAACGTGAAGGTTCTGGATCGGTCCATAGGCCGCTTCCATCGCCTCCGCTTGGCTGCGACTCGGCGCAATTACAGCGTCTGCGCGGGCGAAGCCTGCCTGGTTCAGCCGATATTGCCATTGCCAGTTCCGCGGCACCTCGGTGCCGCGTACGGCGGCGAACCAGGTCACCACACAGGAATGGCACACCACAATTACCGGCAGCTCCGTTTGCAGGTCCGCGGCCTGCGACGGCAGATTGAGATGCAGAAGATCGGCCTTTTCGCGACGGGCGAGATCGGCGATGAGGCGCGGCACTTCGGCAACAGACTTTTCGTCCTGCACCATCCAATCGAGCGGAGCGTCCAGCCAGACGAGTTTCCCAAGCCGCCTAGCCTCGGCATTTTTTTCCTCCGCGGGCATGGGACCAAAGCCGGCGAAGACAACCTCGATATGCTTCGCCTTCAGGGCTGCCGCCAAATCCATGGCGTAACGCCAGACGCCACCAACGGCATCGAGCGTCATCATCACACGGCTGTGCCCGTTCTGTCCGGTCATGCCGACGCCTTCCGCTTTTCACTGCGGATGCGCCGACCGCCGAAACGATTGGCGATCAGCCATTCAGCAAGGTGTCGCAGACCGTCTCGCCATCCGACGCCCGCTTTCCAGCCGATCTCGGTTTCAAGTTTTCCGGTATTGGCAACGAAATAGAACTGATCGCCGGCCCGCCATGGGCCGAAATTCGTTTCAACAGAATATCCCGTAAGATCTTCGATCTCGCGCAGCACCGCGAGGACGCTGACCGCATTGGACGGGCCTCCTCCGAGGTTGAAGGCATTGCCGGCGAGCCGATCGATATTAGCGAGCAGCAGGCGGTAGGCGGCCACCGCATCATCCACATGCAGGATGTCCCGAACCTGCTTGCCGCTGCCGTAGACCGAAATGGCTTCGCCGCCAAGCGCACGGATGAGGAAATGCGCCACCCAGCCTTGGTCCTCGGTGCCGAATTGACGCGGTCCATAGATGCAGCTCATGCGCAGGACGGCAGCCGGTATGCCGTAGGACTTCGCATAGTCGAGGATATATTGGTCGGCGACACCCTTAGAGCACCCGTAGGGTGTGCAGAAATCAAGCGGCCGATTCTCGGCAATGCCTTGCGCCCGCACGATCTCATCTTCGGGGACATAGCGATCATCAAGCTCGACCATCCGCAGATCGTCCAGAGCACCATAAACCTTGTTGGTGCTTGCGAAGATGACCGGCGCCCGCCGGCCTGCCTTGCGGACGGATTCCAGCACGTTGAGCGTACCGCGGGCATTGGTTTCGAAATCTTGCAGCGGATCGGCGAGGCTGGTGGTCACGGCTGTCTGCGCGGCATAGTGGAAGACGGCTTTGGCATCCTTGAAGGCTGCTTCGATCCCCACCAGGTCGCGAACATCGGCAAGAACCGGATGCACCCGTGCTCCATGCCGTTCGATCAGCCATGAGAGGTTCTGATCGACGCCCGAACGTCCCAGATTGTCGAGAATGATGACGTCTTCACCGTCGTTCAACAGACTGTCGGCGAGATTGGACCCGACGAATCCGCTGCCGCCGGTCACGACAACAGGCGCGGCATCGGAGGCGAGATGGGGCGCAGCGAGCGCCGCGACCTCCTCCAGCCTGTTGATGCCTCCCTCCATCAGAAGGCGGGCAAGCAGCTTCGGCTTATTGTCGTGGGTGACTGCGCCGAGATGATAGTGCCGCGGATCGAACCACAGACCTTCCTGAACCGGCACATCCGGCGGCACATCGCCCCATGAATACCAATAGATGCGGTCGGCCCGGACGTTGAGCGCCTTGATGAAGCGCCGTGCCTGTTCGATCTCGTCATTGCGCCAGGTCGAATAGCCGGTTTCGGTAATCCATATTTCGGCTTCGGCATTATAGCGATCGATGATCCCGCGCATCTCGCCGAGATGCATGTCCCAACCGCCCCACGTTGCTTCCTCACTGTCCCAGGTCCCGGGGAAGCCGTGGAAGCCGACGGCATCGACGACACCGAGCACGCCGCGCGTGCCCATCAGGTTGAGCCAATAGGGATCGAAGGGGCACGGGCCGCCGAGCACCGGTTTGTAGCCTCGCTGCTTGGCCCAATAGGCGGCACCGCCGACCATCTCGCAGAAGAGCAGAAAATCGCTGTCCTGGCGCCAATCCCAATCGAGCAGATTGTTCGGTTCGTTCCAGAGCTCGATGTGGCGGAAATAGCCGCCGTAGCGCGTCAGGATATGATCGACGAAGTCGGCGTAGGATTTGAGATCGAGCGGCGCGCCTGAAGACTTCCCTGTCCTGGAAAGGCATGGCGGCGTGTAGTGGATGCAGGGCAGAAGATCGATTTCGCTGCCGACGCGTGGAATGAACCAGTCGAACCATTCCTGCCCGCCGGGCGCCAGATATTCGGCCCAGGATAGATGTGTCCTGAGATAACTCGCGCCGCTCGCCAGTATATCCGGCAGTAGGGTCTCGGTCCGCTCATGTTCTCCCGGTCGGAACCATTCGACGAATCCGAAGCGCCGAGTCTCCCGCTGGCTGGATGCTCGAGAGCCGGCCTTGTTCATGAAACCAGCCCCCGTTCTTCAAGTTGCCGCTTCATCTCGGCGCCACGGTCGATCGCTCCTGTCTGCCGGACCCAGTCGACGAAAGGAGCGAGCGAATTTTCGAGATGGTATTTGGGCTCGAAGCCGAGCAGTTCACGTGCCTTGGAGATATCGGCAAAGCAATTGCGTATGTCGCCGGAACGCGCCTTGTTCATGATATCGGGGGCGATCTCCGGCACGCCCATCGCGTCGGCAAGAAGCATTGCGACGTCGGCGATCGAATAGGCCAGGCCGCTGCCGATATTGATCACGTGGCCCGACGCCGCGGGCTTCTCCAGAGCCAGCCGGAAGGCCCTCGCCACGTCGCGCACATGGACGAAATCGCGCCGCTGCTTGCCATCCTCGAAGATCATCGGCGGCTGCCGGTTGGCGAGGCGCGAGCCGAAATTTGCGAGCACGCCGGTATAGGGGTTGGAAAGGGCCTGGCCGGCGCCGAACACGTTGAAAAGACGCAGTGCGACGGCATCCAGGCCATAGGCCTCGCCGAAGATCAGGACCTGCTTTTCCTGGGCATATTTTGTCAAGGCGTAGATCGAAGCCAGATCGACCGGCTTCTCCTCGTCGGTGGCGACGGGCGTCAATCGCTCGTCATCCGGGCCGAGCGGATCCCATTGGCCACGCTTGATATGGTGGCTTCGCCGCCTGACATAGCCGAGCCGTCTGCCGTCCCCGGTCAGATAAAGCCCTTCTCCATAAACGCTCATGGAGGAAGCGACGACGATCTTTCGGACAGGCATGCCGATCATGGCTTCGAGCAGCACCGCCGTTCCGAGGTCGTTGCAGCCGACGTAGCGGGCAATTTCATACATTGATTGTCCGACGCCGACTTCGGCGGCAAGATGAATGACGCCATCGACATTCGCGAGCGCCGCGCGCACCGCGTCCTTGTCCCTGACGTCGCCGCGAATGACCTCGGCACCCTCCGGCACGACAAGCTCGGCGTCGGCATGCACTTGGTCGATCAAGGCATCGAGGACGCGCACCTCATAGCCGCTTTGCAGAAGTTCTTCAGCAACATGGCGGCCGATGAAGCCGCACCCTCCTGTTATCAAGATCGTCATTATTGGATCCGTCCGGTTGAAGAAATTGCTTCGGAGATAGCGGCCGAACCGAGCGTGGATAGAAAAGTTCCTGCATCAATGACATCTTTATTGACTTCATCATCTTTGACTTCTTTGACCTCCATCGGGAACTCTTCGCGAGCCTCACGGGTTCGATGGACGCCACCTTGGAGGACATCTCATGAACATTGCGGCGAGGCCCGCGGGCGAGCTGATGCGGGCGGCAATCGTGACCGGTCCCGGACATGTTTCGGTCGAGACTCGTGCCCTGCCGGAACCGGGGCCGGGCCAAGTGAGGGTGAGACTGGAAGGCTGTGGCGTCTGCGCTTCGAACCTCACGCCCTGGGCCGGGCCGGAGTGGATGACGTTTCCGACCGAGGCAGGCGGTCTCGGCCACGAGGGCTGGGGTGTCGTGGACGCCATAGGCGACGGCGTCACCGACCTGCAAAAGGGAGACCGGGTCGCGGCGCTATCCTATCATGCCTACGCCACGCACGACCTCGCGGATGCCTCGATGGTTGCCGTGCTGCCAAGGGAATTGGATGGTCAGCCGATTCCGGGGGAGCCGCTTGGATGCGCCATGAACATCTTCGGCCGCAGCAATATCGAAAGCGGCCAGACCGTCGCGATCATCGGCGTTGGTTTTATTGGCGCCCTCCTGACCCGGCTCGCCGCGGCAGCGGGAGCAAGGGTGATCGCCATCTCTCGGCGGTCCTATTCACTCGAGGTAGCAAAAAGGATGGGCGCTGCCGAGGTCATCCCGATGGACGATCACTGGCGCATCATCGAGGACGTCAGGACGCTGACGGACGGATGTTTCTGCGACTGCGTCATCGAAGCTGTAGGCAAACAATGGCCGCTCGACCTGGCGGGCGAGCTTGCCAAGGAGCGGGGCCGGCTTGTGATCGCCGGCTATCACCAGGACGGCCCTCGCCAGGTGAACATGCAGCTTTGGAACTGGCGCGGGCTCGATGTCATCAACGCTCACGAGCGTGATCCCGCTGTCTATATGAGGGGCATTCGCGAGGCGATAGAAGCGGTGCGCCAAGGCAGGATCGACCCCCAGCCGCTCTATACGCACATCTATCCCCTGGAGCGGCTGGGCGAGGCACTGAATACCACACGCGACCGTCCTGACGGTTTCCTGAAAGCCTTGGTGCAATATTGATGAATGAGCTGGTTTCGGCACAGACGGCGACCGCCCTCAAACAGGTGAAGCTCGGTTTTCTCGGCGTCGGTTGGATCGGCCGGCAGCGCATGAAAGCGGTGCTCGACAGCGGTTTTGCAGAGGCCGTCGCCATTGCCGACCCGTCGACCGAGATGATGAGCGAGGCCTGTGCCCTTGCACCCGATGCCGTGATCGCCGCCGATCTGGAGGAGCTGCTCGATCAGCAGCTCGACGGCATAGTCATTGCCACGCCGAGCGCCAGCCATGCCGCGCAGTCCATCCGCGCGCTCGAGGCAGGGGTTGCCGTCTTTTGCCAGAAGCCGCTCGGGCGAACGGCATCGGAAGTCAGGGCTGTCGTCGATGCCTCCAGGGCGGCGAACAGATTGCTTGGGGTCGACCTTTCCTATCGCCATACGGAAGGCATGCGGCAGATCCGTGAGCTCATCCGCTCCGGTGCACTTGGAAAGGTATTCGCGGCGGACCTGACTTTCCATAACGCCTATGGTCCCGACAAGGCCTGGTTCTACGACAAGACACTGTCCGGCGGCGGCTGCCTTATCGATCTCGGGGTTCATCTGATCGACCTCGTCTTATGGTGTCTCGATTTCCCATCCGTCGCGACCGTCACGAGCGAGTTGAGAGCCGGCGGAAACCGCCTCGGGGAAAGCCGCTCCGTCGAGGACTTTGCCGCGGCGACTCTCACACTCTCCGGCGGTCAAGTGGTGCGCGTGACTTCGTCCTGGCGACTTCAGGCCGGCTGCGACGCCGTGATCGGCGCCGATTTCTTCGGAACGGAAGGAGGCGCCTCATTCAGAAATGTCGACGGATCGTTCTATGACTTCACCGCTGCAAAGCTATCCGGCACGTCCCGCCAAACCCTGGCCGAGCCGCCAGAGGAATGGGGCGGACGAGCCGCCGTCGATTGGGTGAGGAGACTAGCCCGAGGTCAGCGCCACCATCCTGCCGCTCAAGAGTTCGTCGCGGTCGCGGAGGTGATCGACCGCATCTACCAGCAGGCGGATACGATCTCATGAACCAGTGATAAGGCCGTAGAAGACGATCGTCGCATAGAGGATGAATGCAACCACGCCGACCGTGCCGACCAGGATGAGTGCAATTCTCCCAGCATTGAGCCTGGTGCGTTTGCCTGCCGAAGAAGATGATGGTCGCTGAACAGGATCTTTATCCCCGTCGCTCATCGTGCCTGCTCCGTAGCCGGCGTGGGTGATTTCTCATCGGGTTCATGTGTCGTCAGCACGAAAGCCAGAGCAATCAGACAAGCGATGAGAAAGATAGTGATGACGAATATCATCATTCGCCATGGCGGCCTTTCATCGTCGAAGCCTGAGCCCGAGGCGGAAGGACCGACTTCCTCACCTCGGTCACGGCGCGCCCCTTTGCGGAAGATCGATCTGTTCATCGAGCTCGTCCTTGCGATTGTCGAACCGATCGCGCAACAGCGAAGCTTTCGTGCGTTTGATTTCCTCGTCCGTCAGCTCAACCATGCGGCCGCTGTCGTCGGGAATATCCGGGCCGCTTCCGGCAATGGTTTCGTTCCTCGGTCTGTCGTTCGCGCCGGTCGATATCTTCGCTCGTCTGTCCATGACATCCTCCAATCAGCATCCGGGGCCTTCTGGAGACGCGGCACGCGTCTCATGGTCCAAACGACACGGAGATAGCGAAGTTCCGGGCTAATCGGGCGGGCATGACAAACAGCTCTCACGTCAAGGCCGCCGCCTTCAGCGACAGGCCGGAACATTGAACCGCTCCAGGTGTTGCTTTGCGTATCAAACACAGGAATCGACGATGACCGTGCGAACAGCCGGAAAGGGCAGAGACAATGATGTGCTGATCAAGGCAAAGGCGGTCCCGCAGCTCATCGATCCCGCCGCCGAGCCGTTCGTCACCGAAGTCGTTGAGGAGCTCGTCAAATCCCGCATTCCTTTTCTCGTCGCCGGCACCTACGCCGTCTGCGCCTACACCGGCATCTCCCGCCAGACGAAGGATTTCGACATATTTTGCAAGGCCGGCGACTATGCGCGCATCTTGGGCCACTTCAAATCGAAGGGCTATACGGTCGAAGTCGAAGACGAACGCTGGCTCGGGAAAGTGCTGAAGGGCCACCACTTCTTCGACGTCATCTTTGCTTCATCCAACGGAACCATGCCGGTCGGCGACGACTGGTTCGAGGATGCGCGAAAGGTCGAAATGTGCGGTCACACGGTCAGGATCGTCAGCCCGACCGAGCTGGTCTGGTCGAAATGCTTTGTCCAGCTGCGACATCGCTACGATGGTGCCGATGTCGCGCATGTCATCTTGAAGGCACATGATGCCATCGACTGGCGTAAGCTGCTCGCTTATCTCGAAGTCCATTGGGAGGTGCTTCTCATCCACATTCTCAATTTTAGATGGATCTACCCGACCGAGCGGGACAAGATTCCGCGGTGGCTGCTGGAGGAGCTTCTGGACCGGCTGAAGGCACAGCAGGAATTGCCACTGCCGCAAATGAAAATATGCCGCGGACGGATGTATTCCCGCGTCGATTTCGAGATCGACGTGAAGGAATGGGGTTTTGCCGATGTCGGTGGCGAAGGTGAACTCAGAGGCGATTAGGAGAAATGCGATGGATGATCAGCGAAAGAGCGTGAAGGTTGCGGCAGTGGCCGACCTGCATATGACTGAGGACGGCGCAAAATCCTACAAGGATCTGTTTGCCGAAATCTCACTGGTCGCCGATGTCCTGGTCATTGCCGGCGACCTGACCGATCTCGGCCGGCCGAAGGAGGCCGAATTGCTCGCCATCGATCTTAGGCATTGCACGGTGCCGACGGTCGCCGTCCTCGGCAATCACGACCATGAAAGCGGTCAGGTCGAGGACATCTGCAAAATTCTGACCGATGCCGGCGTGAAATTGCTGAACGGCCATGCAGCCGAGATCGCCGGTGTCGGTTTCGTTGGCGTCAAGGGTTTTGCCGGCGGCTTCGGGCGCCATATGCTCGGTTCCTTCGGCGAAACCGCCATCAAGGCGATGGTCGCCGAGAGCGTCGAGGAATCGATGCGGCTGGAAAACGCGATGCGGCAGGTGCGTTCCGATCGCTCCCTCGTCGTGCTGCACTATGCCCCGATCGCCGAAACCGTTGCAGGTGAGCCGTTGGAAATCTATCCCTTTCTGGGCTCCTCGCGGCTTGCGGAAACCATCGACCGGTTTCGCGTGAACGCCGTCGTGCACGGCCATGCCCATCGCGGATCCTATGAGGGCCGCACACCGGGCGGCGCCCCGGTCTACAATGTCGCGGCCCATGTCGAGAAGCCGACCGGCAAAGCTTACGCCTTACTCGAGCTTTGACGGCGGTCAACCGAGGGCGGCGGCTATTTGTTGGTCCGTCCGCGGCGGCGCGGGTCGACACCGCCCTGGGTAGTCGTATCGTTGGCGGCATCGCCTTCGACAGTATTTTCGGCCTGCATCGCCTCGTCCTCAGGTGGAGATACGATGCCGCGGGAGCGGCCGATACCTGGGTCGTTCGACAGGTCGAGGTCGCTTGGTTTGCTGGTCTTTGCGTGTTTGGGCGAAGTCATGATTTGCTCCTTCGTGATGGAAGCTTTGTGGTTCGAGCCGGACGCTGCGGCGGATTTGCCGTGCTTGCATCCTCAGGACGAACTCGTACCGCGAGCCTCTGTTCCGAACTCCTCGGGGCCCGATCGGGAGCCGCGAACAACGGGAACATTTCGCAGAAGCTGAGGTTGGAGCGCCATCGACGAGCGCCGAGGAGAAAAAACGTGAGAGCTCTGACCTGGCACGGCAAGCATGATATCCGCTGCGAGAGCGTGCCCGATCCTAGGATTGAAGACGGCCGGGATGCCATCATCAAGGTCACTGCCTGCGCGATCTGCGGGTCCGATCTGCATCTTTATGACGGTGTCATGCCGGAAATGCACAGCGGCGACGTCATGGGCCACGAGACCATGGGCGAGGTCGTGGAGGTCGGCAGAGACAACACCAAACTCAAGGTCGGCGATCGCGTCGTTGTCCCCTTCACAATTTCCTGTGGCGAATGTTTTTTCTGCAAACGCGGTCTTTATTCGGGCTGCGAGCGCTCCAACCCGGATCGCTCGAAAGTCACGAAGATGTGGGGCAATTCGCCGGCCGGACTGTTCGGCTATTCGCATCTACTCGGCGGTTATGCCGGCGGACAGGCGGAATATCTGCGCGTGCCCTACGCCGATGTCGGTCCGATCAAGGTGCCGGACGGGCTCTCCGACGATCAGGTGCTTTTCCTTTCGGACATTTTCCCGACCGGCTACATGGCCGCGGAGTTCTGCAATATTCAGCCTGGCGATACGATCGCGATCTGGGGCTGCGGCCCGGTCGGTCAGATGGCGATCCGCTCCGCCTTCCTGCTCGGCGCCGAAAGGGTAATCGCCATCGATGCGGTGCCCGAGCGGCTTGCGCTTGCACAAGCTGCCGGAGCGATCACACTCGATTTCATGGACAAGGATGTCTACGACCAGATCATGGATTTGACCGATGGGCGCGGCGCAGATGCCTGCATCGACGCGGTGGGAACCGAGGCCGAGGCAGCCGCCAGTTGGGATTCGCGCCTCGACCGCATCAAGGTCGCAATGTTCATGGGAACCGACCGACCGCATGTGCTGCGTCAGGCGATCCATTGCTGCCGCAACTTCGGTACGGTTTCGATCGTCGGGGTCTATGGCGGCTTTCTCGACAAGATCCCGATGGGCTCGGCCATCAATCGCGGCCTGACCTTCAGGATGGCCCAGACACCGGTCCAGCATTACTTGCCGATACTGATGGAACGTATCGAGAAAGGAGACATCGATCCGTCCTTCGTCATTACCCATCGCGGCTCGCTGGAAGACGGGCCTTCCCTCTACAAAACGTTCCGCGACAAGCAGGACGGATGCATCAAGGTCGTCCTCAAACCCTGAAGGAGCAGCATGATGGCTGATAATGAAGGAGGCAAGGGCCTCGCCGTCGTCACCGGCGCCTCCACTGGCATCGGCTACGAACTGGCGAAATGCGCGGCCCAGGATGGTTATGATCTCATCATCGCCGCCAACGAGGAGCGCATCAATCAGGCCGCAGCCCACCTCAAGGAGTTCGGCACCGCGGTGGAGGCCGTTGAGGCCGACCTGTCGACAACTCAAGGCGTAGATCGGCTTGTGGAACGGATCACCGCCAGCGGCCGGTCGGTGGACCTGTTGATGGCCAATGCGGGACGCGGGCTCGGCAAGGCCTTCCTCGACCAGGATTTCGCTGAGGCGCGCAAGGTCGTCGAAACCAACATTACCGGAACGATCCACTTGATCCATGCCGTCGGCAACCAGATGCGCAGCCGCGCCGAGGGACGTATCCTGCTGACAGGTTCGATCGCCGGCTTCATGCCGGGCTCTTACCAGGCCGTCTATAACGCCACCAAGGCTTTCATCAACAGCTTCTCTTTCGCCTTACGCGAGGAATTGAAGGATTGCGGCGTAACCGTCAGTTGCCTCATGCCCGGAGCAACGGAAACCGAGTTCTTCAAGCGGGCAGGTCTTTTGGATACGGCGATCGGCCAGTCGAAAAAGGATGACGCAGGCGAAGTCGCACGCATCGGATATGACGCGATGATGGACGGCGAAGGCGATGTCGTCAGCGGCTGGAAGAACAAGCTCCAGGCCGCCGTTGCCAACGTCACGCCGGCGAGCGTGCTCGCCCACCAGCATTCGAAGATGGCGGAGCCGGGCTCTGGTCGCAAATGACAACGGCCCTCGGCAGGAACGCGGCGATCGATCGCCGCGTGAGGGCGTTCAGTCACGCTCGACGAATTTGTTGAAGCGGCTTGTCTTCCCGTCTTTGGTCTTATCCTGGTAGAGAAAGGCAAGTTTGTTTTCGTCGAAGATCTTGAAGAATTCGTCCCAGCCGATCTCGTCGAATTCCTCTTCCTTCTCTCCGAAATCGATGCGCAGGACGCCGCCTTTGCCGCCGGTTCGGATAGCAGCCGGCCTGCCTTCCCTGTCCTCCGCCCATTTGCGGATCTTCTTGTGGTCCGTCGTCGTCTCAGAGCTGCTCATCTATACCTCCGTCTATTCTTTTGCATTGCGCAAACCCGTCACAGTCACAGGAGCGGCTGTCTTTGCTTCCACTCGCGATACGGTGCCAGCAGTCGGCCGGGATAGCGCCGTTCGATTTCGCTTTCGGTCAGAGCGATGCGGGACAGAACCTCCTCCATTGCGTCTTGGTCGGCTCTGTCGCTCGCTTTTTCCAGCTCATTCATGGTTTCGAACAACTCGTCATCCGTCATCGCTTCCAGGCGGTTGGCGAGATCTTCGACCGGTTCGCTCATCAGGGGATTGGTGGACATTGGCGCCTCTTGCTGATGGCTGTCCAACTTCGCTCTTCACACTAAGTTCCCCGGACGACACGAACGA
This sequence comes from Rhizobium sp. H4, assembly GCF_003013335.1. Classification (NCBI taxonomy): domain Bacteria; kingdom Pseudomonadati; phylum Pseudomonadota; class Alphaproteobacteria; order Hyphomicrobiales; family Rhizobiaceae; genus Rhizobium; species Rhizobium sp. H4. Next base: position 180,117 of record NZ_PSOW01000013.1, on the reverse strand, counting down.
AAGGTCCTCATGCTGGCGGCGGCTCTTCCCGATATAACCGCCAGGGAACCGTGGCCACAGTCAGCCGCGGCCCCCCAAGCTTGACGAGTTTTGTCCGTAGCCGCCCTGCCCTGTTCATGTGCAGAAGCTTCTGCCACCATCTATCTTTGACGGTTTCGGGAATGAGAACCGCGACACGCCTTTCCGGGCTGTCCGCATCCAGCTTTTCGACCAGCCGCAGAAGCGGTTGGTGCAATTGCCGATAGGGAGCAGGGATGAGCATGAGCCGCGGCGGTCTCAAACCCAATGCGGCGATCGGCTCTTCGACGTCGATGCGCCATTTCTCGCGGAGCGCCTTTTCGCCCTCCTCCCGATCAGGTCCGCCAAGACGGATGAAATGAACCGCAACGACATCAGGCGAGATGGTCAGGGCAAATTTAATGGCGCGTTCGCTCAGTCTGTTCCATGCTTCGGTTATAACGAGAACCGTCGGCGGCTCGATATCTTCGAGGGTGATCGGACCCGGCTTCCGCAGTTCGCGTTGAAGCGAGATATAGTAGCTCTTGATCATCTTCAAAACGGCTATGGCTACGGGAACAGCAACCAGGGTGATCCATGCACCCTCGGCAAATTTTGCGATCAGAATGATGACTAGCGCTGCTGCAGTCGAAACCGCGCCGACCGCATTTATCGCGAGCTTTGCGCCATACCGCCTGGACCGGCGGCGCCAATGCTGGGTCATACCGGCTTGAGAGATCGTGAACGTCAAAAAGGCCCCGATCGCGAAGAGGGGTATCAGATTGTCGGTAATCCCTCCGAAGGCGATAAGAAGTAGCGCGGCGAAGCCGGAGAGAAAGAGGATGCCCGCGGTAAACACCAGCCGGCGCCCCGGCTGAGCAAAGGCCTTAGGAAGATAACCATCGGCGGCGACCATCTGGCAGAGCCGGGGAAAGCCGACAAAACTAGTATTGGCCGAAAGGCAAAGGATGCTCAGAAGGCTTGCCATGGCGATATAATAGAAGGCGCCGTGGCCGGCAATGGCGGCAAGCAGCTGCGACAGCACGCTCTGGTAGCCTTCTCTCGTCTGATCCATTGCACCGATCTCAAAGGCGGTGGCGATGGTCGCGACACCGCCAAGCAGCAAACCGAGAACAACGACAATAATCGTAAGAGTGAAATAGGCGTTGCGCATGACGGGTTGCCTGAACGAGCCCATTCCGTTGGAAACAGCCTCAACGCCGGTCATAGCCGTGCAACCGCTGGCAAATGCATGCATGAGGAGCCACAGTGTTGCGCCTTGTGCCGCCGGGCCGAGCGGCGGCGGCGCGACGACCGGTGCCTTCTCCCCCAGGCCTAGTCCGACCAGCCCATAGGCGATCGCACCCAAAAAGCAGATGATGAAGAGATAGGTCGGCAGTGCGAACAGCCAGCCGGCCTCCCCCGTCCCGCGCAAGTTGGCCAGCATGACGACGAAGACGATCGCGAGGCAGAGCGGCACGATGTAGGGGTGAAGGCTCGGTATTGCCGAGACAAGCGCCCCGACCCCCGCAGAAACGCCAACCGCGACATTCAGGACGTAATCGATCATCAACGCCGCGGCGGCAAGCAAGCTCGGATATTCCCCGAGATTTTCCTTCGCCACCACATAGGCGCCGCCGTTCGTCGGATAGGCCGCAAGCGTCTGCCTGTAGGAGAAATAGAGGATCGCCAGCAGAGCGACGATGCAGCCCATCACCGGGCCGATATAAACCAGGCCGAGCGCACCGAGTGGAATGAGAACGGTGAGCGCTGCTTCCGGGCCGTAGGAGGACGATCCCAGGCCATCGAGTCCAATCGCGGGCACGGCTTCGACCCAACCAATTTTCTTGTCTTCGTGCTCGCGGTTGGCAAGACGCCGACCGAACATGAGGGTGCTGAGGTTCAATTTCTATTCCTTATCCAGGCTGAGCGATAACCAACAACGGGAGACCGCCACGGTTCCCGAGGCAAAGTCATGGAAAGATGTGACCGAGAGGCAGGACGGCCGGGAGCGATCCTCCGACGCGCGCAAATCAATGCCGCTCTGACGGGCGCGGCGGTACGGTCGCCGGCGGAGACCACGGCTGAAACGAGCCTAAGCCATAGCCAGACCTGCGGTCCGGCTGCTTCGGAACAACCACCTGCTTTCGGCTGTTGTCTTCGAGAGTGGAGGTAATCCCATGGATATGACCCGCATCCGAGACCACATGGTAGAACATCACGTCGTGGGCCGCGGCATCCATGATCAAAACGTCACCAGGGCAATGCGCATGGTGCCGCGCGAAAAATTCGTCGATCCGGGCTTCGAGGAGTTCGCCTATGAGGATGCGCCCTTGGCGATCGGCGAGGGTCAGACAATCTCGCAGCCTTTCATCGTTGCCCTGATGATCGAAAAGGCCGATCTGGATGCGGGTGACAAGGTTCTCGAGGTCGGAACCGGTTCCGGATACGCCTCTGCCCTCATCAGCCGGATCGCGCGACACGTCTATTCCGTCGAGCGCCATGAACGGCTGGCGCTTCAGGCCAGAGAACGGTTTGAAAAGCTGGGCTATCGCAATATCGACGTCCGGGTGGGCGATGGCAGCAAAGGCTGGGCCAAAGCTGCTCCCTTCGATGCGATTATCGTTTCCGCTGGCGCACCCGAGGTGCCGGCCGCTCTGAAGGAGCAGCTGGATCTCGGCGGGCGGCTCATCATCCCGGTCGGCGGCGGCGAGGAACAGCGCCTGAAACGCATCACACGCACGGGGCCGGCCACCTTCGAGGAGGAAGATTTGGGCGGCGTGCTCTTCGTCCCGCTGATCGGCGAGGATGCCTGGACCGCGGCCCATCCAATGTACACCGCAACAGCCCTGTCGTCGCCCACGGAAGAAGTACCCAGCAAACTGATCTCGGCAGCGGCGGAAGAATTTTCATCGATCGAGGACAAGAGCTTTGCCACCCTTTTCGATCGATTTGCTGACAGCCGCATTGTTCTGCTTGGGGAATCCAGCCACGGCACAGCCGAATTTTATGAGACGCGGGCTGCCATCAGCCGGCATCTGATCGCACATCATGGGTTCAATCTGATTGCAGTCGAAGCGGATTGGCCGGACGCTTCCGCAATCGACCACTGGATCAATGGCCAGAGACCGACAGACGGCGAGCCATTCAGCCGTTTTCCCCGGTGGATGTGGCGGAATCTGGAGTTTTCGCGGTTCATCGGCTGGATGAAGGAGGAAAACGAACGGCGCAAGGCATCGCAAAAGGATCCGGTGCGGTTCTATGGCCTCGATCTCTACAACATGTCGGGGTCGATCCGCTCCGTCCTTCACTATCTCGAAAATGTCAGTCCGGAGACAGCCAAGATCGCCAGGGAGCGCTACGGCTGCCTCAGCCCCTGGCAGAGCAATCCCGCCACTTATGGTCGGGCCGTGCTGACCGAAGCTTACAGATCATGCGAGGATGCGGTGCTGAAGCAATGCACCGAACTTCTGGCCCGATCGCTGAATGACGCGGCCTCGGACAACGATGACTTTCTGAACGCCGTCCAGTCCGCAAGATTGCTCGCCGCCGCCGAACGATATTATCGCGTCATGTATTATGGCGGTGCCGAAGCCTGGAACCTGCGCGACTCTTATATGGCAGACACGGTCGAGCACCTTCTCGACTTTCACGGACCAGCGGCAAAGATCATCATCTGGGCTCACAACTCACATATCGGCGACGCCCGCTACACAGACATGGCAACCGCTCGCGACGAACTCAGCCTCGGTCAGCTGTGCCGGCAGCGTTTCGCCGGGATGACAAGCCTGATCGGACTGGGAACACATTGCGGCGAAGTGATCGCCGCCGACGATTGGGACGGGCGGCCGGAGAGGAAGCAACTCAACCCGTCGCTCCCGCAGAGCTACGAGCGCTTATGTCACGACGCCGCAAAGCCGCAATTTCTCCTCGACCTCAAGGCCGATGAGGAACTGCACGCAAGCCTGGTCGAACAGCGACTTCAGCGCTTCATCGGGGTGATCTACAGGCCGGAATCCGAACGGCTGAGCCACTACATGTCGACATCCCTGTCGCGGCAGTACGACGCCTTCATCTGGTTCGACGAAACGCACGCGCTGTCACCGCTTGTCGCTCAGCAGTCCGGGAAGGGCGATCAGGAAACCTTCCCTTACGGTTTCTAGGCCCGGCACCTCCATCGAAGCAGCCGAGATCAGTCTCACGTGCGAAGCCGGGAACTCTCGGCGCATCCGCAAGTTTAGCGGATCACCAACCCAGGAGATCAGTATGAAACGCTTTGTTATCGCTTCGCTCGCCCTTTCGCTTGCCGTTCCTGCTTTCGCGCAATCGGCGGCTGAGAAGAGCGGCGTCAATTCCCTGATGGGCGTGCCGCCAAAGACGGAGGATTTTGTCAAGGAGGCGGCGGCAAGCGACATGTTCGAAATCGCCTCCAGCAAGCTCGCGGTCGAACGCGGCGATGAAGCGACAAAAGCCTTTGCGCAGCAAATGCTGACCGAGCACCAGAAAACCAGCGAGGAACTAAAGGCGCTGGTATCGGGCGGCAAGGTCAAAGCGACCCTTCCGGACGCAATGACCTCGGATCAGCAAAGCATGCTCGACAAGCTGAACGGCCTCAAGGGCGACGATTTCAACAAGCAATATCACGCGGATCAGGAAGCAGCCCACGAAGACGCGGTCGATCTCTTCAAGCGCTACGGCGACGAAGGCGATAATCCGGAACTGAAGGCGTGGGCGGCAAGCACGCGGCCTGCGCTGGAACACCATCTCCAGATGGCCGAAGAACTTAATAAATAGCCGGAAGACCCCATGGCCCAAGGCAACGAGGATCGGCCGGAGGCGTTGAGAACCCAGGAAGAGGCGGAAGATATGCACGAATATGTCAGGTATTCCGCAGGCGCCGTCCCGGCCGGCTCGCTGATCGTCAAGCTCTATCGATCGGGGAACCAGATCAGAGGATATGTCCGCAAGGTCGCAGATACGGATCAGGACGATACGATCTTTCCCGGCGAGGAAATGGAACCTGAGGCAGCGTTCAAGCTGGCGGAAAACCATCGCGGCAACGCCCCCATCTTCGTCGATCTTGTCGAAGGCGTTGCGTGGGATCCGTCCTGGGGCCGCCTCAGGCAATAGCAACCGACCGGCGGAGCGATCATCAGCCCAGCGACGAGCTTATCGGCCTGCGCCCCATCTCCTCGACTGGCCGGAATTCGGCACGCGGACTGTCATTTAATCGTTGACAGGTGTCAGCTAAACACTTACACATCGACGATGATTAAGTCGTTCAGAAGCAAAGCTCTTGCAGATCTTTTCGAGATCGGCAAAACCGCAAAGATCGACGCCAAGCTGCAGAAGCGCATTCTGATCCGACTTGACCGCTTGGAACAAGCCGAAAAGCCAGACGACATGAACCTGCCTGGGTTCGATTTCCATGCCCTCAAGGGTCACAATCCCACCCGGTATACCGTTCATGTCAACGGCCCCTGGTGCATCACATTCGAATTCGATGGCAACGATGCCGCCCGAGTCGATTTCGAGCAGTATCATTGAGGCGGCTCGGACTGGGGACTGACATCCGATGCCCGTGTATGAAACTACGAGGCCGACAACCCGCTGCCCCTCCCACCCTGGGGCACTGCTTGAGGACATCATCCCGGCAACTGGAAAGACCAAGGTGGACATCGCCAAGCTGCTCGGTATCTCGCGTCAGCAACTCTACGATATTCTGAACGAGAAGAAGCCGGTGTCGCCCAATGTCGCTGCCCGACTCGGGAAATTGTTCGGTGACGGCCCTGCAATTTGGCTGCGCATGCAGGCCGCATATGATGCCTGGCACGCCGAACGCGAAGTTGACGTCTCAGGCATCCCGACGATCCGGGCAGCCTGAGCAAAGGCGCGCTTGTCTTCCGGGAGATGCACGCTCAGAAGGACAGGTCGAGCACCCTGCCCTCGAACAACCGGTCCCTCGAGCCCTCGAGATGCGCCTTCATCAGCCGTTGCGCGTCGTCGGCCCGGCCGTCGGCGATCGCCTTGTAGATGGCGTTATGCTCTTCATAGACCTGTTCGAGCCCCTGACGAGGGCCGAGCAAAGAGAGGCCGTGCAGATGCATGCCGACGGCGATATGGGCTTTCAGCGCATCGATCGAGGCGGTGTAATAATGGTTGTTGGCAGCCTCCGTCACCGCGCGATGGAAGATGAAATCGGCATCGGTGCGGTGAAGCTGGTGGCTTGTCGCCTCGCGCAAATCGGCAAGCGCATTGGCGATCTTCTGGATCGCCTGCTCATTGCGGCGCTTGGCGGCGAAATAGGCGGCGGCCGGCTCGATCGTCAGGCGGAATTCGTAGCAGCGCTGAATATCGGCAATGGTCTTAACAGGCGAATAGGCAAGCTGGGCCGTCGGCGATCCATGCGCACTGACGAAGGTGCCTGCCCCCTGGCGGGCATAGACGATGCCCTGGTCGCGCAGGCGCGCGAGCGCATCGCGGACGATCGGTCGGGAAACACCGAGCATCGAGGCAAGTTCGTGTTCGCCGGGAAGGCGGGAATCCGGCGGATAGTTTCCGCCGCGGATCCGCTCGAGCAGCTGGTCGAAGACGCGATCGACCAGCTTGACGGCCTTGCCGCGTTCGGGCTTGCCCGGCGGGCCGGCTTCCGCGTTCAAAGATTCGCCATTTGCTTCAGTCACGTCATTCTCCCCGACGGTATCTTATGCCGCCTGATTCCGAAGAACCAGCTTTAACAAACTATCCGGCTTACCGAAGCCCCCCGATTTGACGGCACACCGAAAAGGCCGCCCGCCGTTGGCCGTCACATCGAACCACGGAATACCCGCTTCGATTTCGCCCTTCGGCGTGAGCACCTTCACCTCAAGCGCATGCAGGATTGCCAGCGCCGTATCGCCGCCGCCGACCATCAGCATATCGGGCCGCGTATCGTCGATCACCCTTTTGACACCTGCCGCAAAGTCACCGGCGACGAGGGCCGCATCGGCCGCCATGTCGCCGGTACAGCGCAGCAGCACCGGCAACGCCAGGCCCTCGCCGCATTCGATCTGCCCCATCGGCGCGTCCACGACCATGCGCAAGGCGCCGGAGGTTTCGAGCCGGTTCATCTGGGCTGACGTGATCGGATCGCGCGAACCGAAGGCAAACAGCGTGCGCGGGGTCGGCGTAAATTCCGTCACCGGCCGCCGCCCGGCTTCGCCGAGCCGGCGGGCGAAGGCCGCACCGAGGCCGCGCGCACCGACGCCGAGCGTCGTCAGCCAGACATGACCCGCGACGATCTGATCGAGATCGGCATCGTCCGCGGCGTCGGCAACGATGACATTGTCCGAGCGGCTCTCGAACAGATCGGCGATCGGCAGCGGCTTGTTGACGCCGCGGCCGACGACACAGCCACGGTAGGTCAGGCGCTCCTGGTCGGGAATGGCGGGCGCTACGAGGATATCCTTCAGGCCGAGCGCATCCGCAAGCACCAGGCTTTCCGCCGCGACATTTCCCTTCAGCCGGGAGTCGATTTTCTTCATGACGACGGCAGGCTTCACGTCGCGAAACACCTTCGCCGCCGATCGGACCTTTTCGGCGGCATCGCGCTCGCCAAGTGCGCGCGAGGCGGTATTGACGACGACGACATCGCAGCCGGTGGCGATCGCCTCCTGCGCCGCTCCGACATCGACGGCGACTGCGACCGAGAGGCCGGCCGCAACGAAGGGGGTGCCGGTATCGAGCGCCCCCGTCAGATCGTCGGCGATGATCGCGGCCTTCAGCGTCATGCGATCTCTTCCGTATTAACCGCGTGGCAGGCGACGAGATGGCCGGGCTTGGCTTCTTTCCAGACGGGTATGACCTTGCTGCAGACATCCATGGCGATCGGGCAGCGCGTGTGAAAACGGCAGCCGGATGGGGGGTTCAGCGGGCTCGGCACATCGCCCTGCAGGATCTGGCGCTGGCGGGTGCGCTCATGTTCCGGATCGGTCTCGGGAACGGCCGACAGCAGCGCCCTGGTATAGGGATGCAGTGGATTGTCGAAGAGCTCCTCGCGGGTCGCAAGCTCGGCGAGCCGCCCGAGATACATGACGCCGACGCGGGTGCTGATATGGCGCACCACCGCGAGGTCATGGGCGATGAAGAGATAGGTCAGGCCGTATTTCTCCTGCAGATCGAGCAGCAGGTTGATGATCTGCGCCTGGATCGACACGTCAAGCGCCGAGATCGCCTCGTCGCAGACGATGAATTTCGGCTGGCAGGCGAGCGCCCGGGCGATGACGACGCGCTGGCGCTGGCCGCCGGAAAGCTCGTGCGGATAACGCTGGGCAAACCGTGTGGGCAGGCCGACATCGGTGAGCAGCGCCGCGACCTTGTCCTTCAGCTCGGCCTTGGTGCAAAGCTTGTGAAAGAGGATCGGCTCGCCGATCGCCTCGCCCACGGTCATGCGCGGATTGAGGGTCGAATAGGGATCCTGGAAGACGATCTGCAGGTCGCGGCGGAACGGCCGCATCTGCTTCTCGTCGAGCGTGGCGAGATCCTGTCCCTTGTAGACGACCCTGCCGCTGGTCGCCTTGTAGAGGTTGAGGATGGTGAAGCCGGTCGTCGATTTGCCGCAGCCGGATTCACCGACGAGGCTCAGCGTCTCGCCTTCCATGATGTCGAGATCGACATTGTCGAGGGCATAGACGGTGGCCGAGCGTTCGCCGAAGGCACCGAGCTTGACGTGGAAATGCTTGACCAGGTTTTCGACCTTGAGCAGCGGTTGCGCAGCCATCACGCGGCCTCCTGCATTCTCTGGACGACGAAACAGGCGGCGCGATGGTTGCTGCTGCCGCTCAAGGGTTCGAGCCGCGGCACCTTCTCGTGGCAGATCGCCTCGACGAGGGGGCAGCGCGGCGCAAATGGGCAGCCCTTTGGCCGGCGGCCGGGCTCCGGCGGCGTGCCGCCGATCGAGCTCAACCGGCTTGCCGGTGGATCGGAGAGCTTGGGGATCGAGGAGAGCAGGCCGCGCGTATAGGGATGGCTCGGGCGGGCATAGAGTTCGTCAACCGGCGCATCCTCGACGACCGTGCCGGCATAGAGCACGGCAACGCGGTCGACGAGGCCGGCGATCAATGCCAGATCATGGGTGATCCAGACGACCGACATGCCGAGCTTGGCGCGCAGATCCTTCACCAGATCGACGATCTGGGCCTGGATGGTGACGTCGAGCGCCGTCGTCGGCTCGTCGGCGATCAGGAGCTTCGGGTTGCAGGCAAGGCCGATCGCGATCATCACGCGCTGGCGCATGCCGCCTGATAGTTCATGCGGAAAGGCCTGCAGCCGCTCTTCCGGGCCGGGAATGCCGACGAGGCGCAGAAGCTCGACGGCGCGGGCGCGAGCCTCCGCCTTTTTCATTTTACGATGATAGATCAGCGGTTCGCAGATCTGGTCGCCGACACGCATGACCGGATTGAGCGACGTCATCGGATCCTGGAAGACGAAGCCGATATCGCCGCCGCGCACCTTGCGCAGCTCGGCATTCGACATCGTCTGCAGGTCGCGGCCGGCGAAGGTGGCCGTTCCCTTGGCGACCTTGATCTTGTTCGGCAGGAGCCGCATCAGGCTCAGCATGGTAAGGCTCTTGCCGCAGCCGGATTCGCCGACGACGCCGAGCGTCTCGCCCTTGTCGACATGGAGGTCGATGCCGTCGACGACGACGGCCGGGCCGTTGCGTCCGTCGATCTCGACGGTGAGGCCCCTGACATCGAGCAGGCGTTCTCTGTTTTGGGTGTCCATCATTTACTGCCCCGCGGATTGAGCGCGTCATTGAGGCCGTCGCCGAGGAAGCTGAAGGCAACCGAGGCAAGGCCGAGCACGGCCGCCGGAGCGGCGAGAAGATGCGGATAATGCTGCCAGACGCGAAGGCCGTCCGAGATCATGTTGCCCCAGCTCGGCGTTGGCGGATTGACCCCGACCCCAAGGAAGCTGAAGGCGCTTTCCAGCACCATCGCCGTGCCGAGACCGGCGCTGACCGAAACGATCAGCGGCCCGAGCGCATTCGGCACCACATAACGCTTGATGATGACCCAATTCGACAGGCCGAGCGCCTGGGCGGCGGTGATATAGGGTCGGCTGCGGATCGACAGCACCTGGGCGCGCACCAGGCGCGCGTAAGGCGGCCAGGAGATCAGCGCCATCGACCCGAAGACGAGGATGAAATCCACCCAGATCGTCTGGCGGTAGAAGGGATTGAGGGTCTCGAGGTAGCGCGCCTCCATCCAGCGGGTGATCGGCGACTTTAGCGAGGCGTTGATGACGACGACGAGCAGCAGGTTGGGCACCGACATCGTCACGTCGGTCAGCCACATGATGGCGCGGTCGAAGGGATTGCCGAAGAAGCCGGCGACGGCGCCGAGCGTCAGGCCGATCAGCACCGCGAAGAAGGTGACGATGACGGCAACGAGGAAAGCGGTCCGCGTGCCGAAGACCACGCGGCTGAAGACGTCGCGGCCGAGGTCGTCGGTTCCGAAGAGGTGGCTAATCGACGGCAGCGCATTGCGGGCGTTGAGATCCTGGCTGAGATAATCATAGGGCGTGAGATACGGCCCGAAGATCGCGGTGAATGCGAGGAGCAGCACGACAACGAGGCCGAATACCGCAAGCTTGTTGCGCTTCAGCCGATGCCAGGCGTCGCGCCAGAGGCTGACCGGCGGTTCCTCGATCGTTTCAGGGGTGGAAAGAGGGATTGCGGACACGGTCAGCGGCTCCTTCTTGAATCATTGGCGCGGGGGTCGAGCAGCGGATACAGCACATCCACCAGCAAGTTCGACACCATCACCAGGAACGATCCGATCAGAGTGATCGCCAGGATGACCGGGTAGTCGGAATTGATCAGCGCCTGCACCGTCAACCGGCCGAGGCCCGGCAGACCGAAGACGAGTTCGACGAAGATCGCGCCGTTGACGATGGTGATCATGATCAGGCCGAGCTGCGTCACCACAGGCGTCAGCACCGGCCGCAGGATATGGCGCAGCGCCACGATAATCTCGGGCACGCCCTTGGCGCGGGCGGTGCGAACGAAATCCTCCGACAGCACCTCGATGACGGCAGCACGGGTCTGGCGCACGATCAGCGCGATCGGCTGGAAGGAAAGCACGAGCAGCGGCAGCAGGATGCGGACATCGAAGACGCCGCCCCAGCCATAAGGCACGCTTGCGCCCGGCAAGAGCACGATCAGGCCGACCATCAGCAAGGGACCTGCGACATAGGCCGGGATCGCCCAGAGGAAGAGCGCCGAGCCCAGAATGGCGTAGTCGAGGCGCGAATTCTGGTTCAGCGCTGCGATCATGCCGAGCGGAATTGCGACGAGGGCTGTCAGGATGATGGCGCAGAGGGCAAGCTGGAACGAGACCGGGGCGGCAGCCGAGACCATCGCCCAGACGGCGCGGCCCGATGTCAGCGAATTGCCGAACTGGCCGTGCAGCAGGTTCCAGATGTAAAGGCCGAACTGTTCGATGAAGGGCCTGTTGAGGCCAGCACTTTCACGGATGGCTTCGATGCGCTGCGGATTATAGGCGACGTCACCAGGCGCGCGCAGGAAGATGAGCTTGATCGGATCGCCGGCGCCGTAGAAAGCCAGCGCGTAGACGGCCAGCATCACCACCAGAACGGACGGAATCCAGATGGCAAACCGTGTTAGCACGTAGCGCAGCAAGGCCACCTCCCACCTGTTGTGCAATGCGTTCCCGCCCTTTGCAGAAGCCCGGCGGTTCGCATCTCTTCTTCTTGAAACTTGCGCGAAGGCCTTGCGGCCCTCGCGCGCTCATTGTCAGAAACGATAGGCCCAATCAGCCGATGGAAATGTTCCAGGGCTCGGCGATCTGCCAGTCGAGGTTCTTCTCGAGTCCCTTCACCTCCTTGATGGCCCAGCGCGACATCGCCTGAGAATACCATGGAATGAAGGCCCAATCCTCGCGGAATGCCTTCTGGGCTTCCTGGGCGAGAGCAACGCGCTGCGGATCATCCGCGGCCTTGGTCGCCGCTTCGGCAAGGGCGCTGTCGACCTTGTCGTTCTTGTATCCGCCAAGCTTGTTCTGCGCGTTCGACGAGGTCGAGGCAATGCTGCCCGTGAGATAGGAGACGGCGTCCGGGACACGGGTGCCGACGTCGTCGCGGAAGATCTGAACCGAGTTCTGATCCGGACCGGCATAGGAGTCCTGCTGCGGCTTCATGTCGACGGCAGTGATGCCTAGGTTCTGACGCCACTGCTCGGCAATGAACTGGGCGGCGGCCTGAATGGCCGGCGCCGAAATGCCGACGAACAGGATCTTCGGCAGGCGCTCGGGCCCGCCATAGCTCGATTCGGCAAGCAGCTTCTTTGCGGCTGCCGGATCATAGGGAAAGGCCTCGAAGCCGGAATTGTCGGCGCCGGGAACCGAGTTGAGGATCTGGTCGGCCTTCTTGTGCGGCCCATCCGGATAGGACGCCTTGAACAGGCCGTCGCGGTCGACCGCCATGATCAGCGCCTGGCGGACCTTCGGATCGTCCATCGGCGCGCGGGAAATGTTGAACCAGAAGTGCTGGCTGGTCGGGATCAGCGGGCCTGCCGAGAATTCCGGGCCGAGATCCTGGATGATCGTCGAGGTGACGAGCTCGGTATGGGCGTTGAACTCGCCCGACTTGATCAGCGACGTCGCGGTGACATTATCCTCGATCGAGGTGATGTCGATGCGGGCAAGCTTCGGCTTCTGCCCAAAGAAGTTCTCATTCGGCTCGAAGGTGATCTTACCGGCATCGATATCGATGCTCGTCAGCTTGAAGGGGCCGGAGAAGACCGGCTTGTTCTCCGGCTTGTACCAATCGAAGATTTCCTCGCCGTCGCTGCCGCGCGACTGCGACGCCTTGGTGATCGGGGCGATGTGGTTGGCGAGCCGCATGAAGAAGATCGGATCGGCAGCAGCCAGCGTCACCACGACCGTGCCCTCGTCGGGTGTCGCGACACCGGTCAGCTCGTTGCCGGAGCCGGCGGCGATTTCCGCATAACCCTTGACCTTGCTCAGCACCTGGTCGGCGCGCTGGCTCTTGGTGTTCGGCATTGAGGCGACTTCCCACGATCCCTTGACGTCGGCCGAGGTGATCTTGCTGCCGTCGGAGAAGACGGCCTTGGGGTCGATCTTGAAGGTCCAGACTGTGTTGTCGGCGGATTCCCAGCTGGTGAAGACGTAGGGCTTGATATTGCCCTGACTGTCGAAATACATCGGCGAAGCCCACCAGATCGAGTTCCAGCGGAACGTTCTGCCACCGCCGCGCAGCGGCGACCAATCCTGGTCGAATGCCGGATGGGCGACTTTCAGTACCTGGCCTTCATCGGCCAGCACGATGCGGGCATTCATCCCGAACACCGTCAGCCCGACGCCGGCGGCAAGGCCGAGCTTCAGCGCGTTGCGGCGCGATAAATTGGTTTTATCCGATTGATCAAAAGACATGTCATTCCTCCCAGGTGAAATCGGCAGCGCTCTCCCTGCGCTGCCAGGCGCAGCACAATCCGTCGTCTATCGTTCTCTCGTTATTGTAAATATGTCAACAAAAATCCGCGATTTTCATTCGAACAAAATTTATCTTTCAAAAAATATGAAGAATTACAATCAGATAAATTTTCGCTTTCAGATTAATCCCTTTTGTCTTCTTGACAAAAGCGCCACAATGGAAAAGTTCTTAGCACTCCATCGCAGGCAGATGCATGACAATCGGGCGCAGTCGCGCGGTTCGGACACGGATCGGCAAGCCAGGGCGCACCGAAGGAGGAGAAATGAGCCATCACAGGATCACCGGCGTCTTCAGCGCGGCCGCAACGCCGCTGACGGCTGACAACACGCCGGATTTCGCGCTTTTCACCGACCATTGCCGGCAGCTGCTGGCCGAGGGATGTCATGGCGTAGCCCTGCTCGGCACGACCGGTGAGGCCAATTCCTTCTCCGGCAATGAGCGGCGCGCCATTCTGGAAGCGGCTGTGAAGGCCGGCATTCCGGCCGACAGGCTTTTGCCGGGCACCGGCGTCGTCGCCATTCCGGAGACCGTGGAACTGACACGGCACGCACTGTCGCTCGGCGTCACCAAAGTGGTGATGCTGCCACCCTTTTATTATAAGGGCGTCTCCGACGACGGCCTCTTCGCTGCCTATTCGCAAGTGCTGGAAAAGGTCGCGGATACGCGTCTGCGGGTCATTCTCTATCATATCCCGCAGATTTCGGGCATTCCGCTGTCCATTCCACTGATCGGCCGGCTGATTGCGGCATTTCCGGAAACCGTCGTCGGCATCAAGGAATCGGCGGGCGATTTCAACAACATGCAGGCAATTATCGCCGCTTATCCCGGATTTTCTGTCCTGGCCGGCGCCGATCCGCTGCTGCTACCACTGATGAAGGCCGGCGGCGCCGGCTGCATCACGGCCACTTCCAATCTGGTGGCGGATTCGCTCCGCACCGTTTACGACCATGTCCATGACGAGGCGCGCGCCGCCGATGTCGAGGCGGCGCAGGCGCGCATCAACGCCTATCGCACGCTTTCCAATTCCTACGTCCAGATCCCGACGATCAAGGCAATGGTCGGGCTGAAGACCGGGAATCCCGCCTGGAAGCGCACGCGCGCGCCGCTGATGCCGCTCGCCGAGGCGGATTATGCCGCACTCGCCAATAGCTACGCCAAATTGTCCTGAGGAGATCCGCCATGCGTTTTACCGGCCTGCCTCCGGAAGCCGTCCCTGCTCTGATGACCGGGGCCGTCACCCCTCACCCCTCTGTCGCAGGCCGCGCCGACGCCTACCTGCCCTCCCCCTGCATCCAGAACCATGCGGCCAATCTTGCCTTTCTCCCCGACGGCACGCTAACCTGCGTCTGGTTCGGCGGCACGATGGAGGGCATGGGAGACATTTCGATTTACATGTCGCGGCTGGCGCCGGGCTCCGATCGCTGGTCGGAACCGGAAAAGATGAGCGACGATCCGGAGAAATCCGAGCAGAACCCCTTGATATTCAACGCCCCTGACGGAAAGATTTGGCTGCTCTACACATCGCAGACGTCAGGCAACCAGGATGGCTCGATTGTCAAATTCCGGACATCGAATGACGGCGGCAAAACATTCGGCCCGGCCCAAATCCTCTGCGACAGCCCCGGTACCTTCGTCCGCCAGCCGATTGTCGTCAACGACCGCGGCGACTGGCTGCTGCCGATCTTCCGCTGCGTCGGCCTTGAGGGCCAGCGCTGGAGCGGCGATGCCGATACGGCAGCGGTGCTGATCTCCCGTGACCGCGGCACGAACTGGCAAATGGTCGATATTTGGGACAGTCTCGGCGCCGTGCACATGAACATCCTGCCGCTTGGCGGCAGCGAGATGGTCGCCTTTTACCGCAATCGTTTCGCCGAAACCATACTTTCCAGCCGATCGGCGGACGGCGGCGAAAGCTGGAGCCCGCCCGAGCCCACCGAACTGCCGAACAACAACTCCTCAATCCAGGCCACCGTTCTGGATAATCGAATGATTGTAATGGTTTACAACCATTCGAATGCGACGATGTCGGATGCGCGACGCCAGTCTCTCTACGATGAAATCGAGGGTGACGAGGCTGGAGAGAGCGCTGCTATCGTTGCCGATGCCGGCCGCAAGGCGGTCTGGGGTGTTCCGCGCGCGCCGCTCAGCCTGGCGATCTCGAGGGATGGCGGCAGGACCTTTCCGCAGCGCATGGATCTCGATACCGGCGACGGCTTCTGCCTCAGCAACAATTCGAAGGATTCGCTGAACCGCGAATTCTCCTACCCCTCGGTCGTCCAGGGCAGCGATGGCACGCTCCATGTCGCCTACACCTATTACCGGCGCGCCATCAAATATGTGCGGCTCGCCCCGCAAGCGCTGCCGTAAGCAAGCTGCCGGCCTGGAATTGTAAAATCGGCTTTGCGATCCTTGCGTGAGAGTATGCGGGACATCAGGAAATTGGCCGGCTCGCGCCGGGATTTGACAACAATTTTGGCTCTCCTCCACGGCGTGATAGCGGCTAACCTTTCAATTGACGCTTCATTCATCCTTTCAATAAGTATCTGTTTTCACATAGATATTTTCAGGGGTCGATCGGTTGGACCGGCCATGCCGGTGATAAAATCTCCCCGAGCCAGGAATGCCTGCTTGACATTGATCTTACAACTTTACAATAAATGGGCTGACATTATCGCCGCAAGATCCTGCAGGAGGACTTCATGGCCAGCTTGGATTCGCCTATCACCATCGTTCGGCCGCATCTGATCGAATTCGGCATCGGCATGGCGGCAAAGCTCGGCAAATGGGCTGCCGAAAAGGGTTTCAGGCGCACGCTCGTCATCTCCGACGCTTTCAATGCCGCGCGCATCGACCTGCTGGAATTGAAGGGCGAGGTGACGGTCTTTGCCGACGTGACGCCGGAGCCGGATACGGCCAACCTCGAAAAAGTCCTGGCGGCGGCCAACGGCGCTGACGCCGAGCTGATCGTCGGCTTCGGCGGCGGCAGCGCCATGGATCTGGCAAAACTCGCCGCCGTTCTTGCCGGCTCGGCGCAGACGCTGCATGAGGTCGTCGGCCCGAACAAGGTGCATGGACCGCGCAAGGCAGCGCTCGCCCAGGTGCCGACGACATCGGGCACCGGCAGCGAGGCTGGCATCCGCGCGCTCGTCACCGACCCCAGGACGATGGCCAAGCTCGCAGTCGAAAGCCTGCATATGCTGGCCGACATCGCCGTCATCGATCCGGCGCTCACCTTCACCGTGCCGGCCCGAACCACAGCCGCCACCGGCGTCGACGCGATGGCCCACTGCGTCGAGGCCTTCACCAACCGCAAGGCTCATCCGATGGTCGATATCTATGCAATTGAGGGAACGCGGCTGGTCGGCAAATATCTCGCCCGCGCCGTCAGAGACGGAAACGACGCCGAAGCGCGCGCCGGCCTGTCGCTCGCCTCGCTTTACGGCGGTTTCTGCCTCGGCCCGGTCAACACCGCCGGCGGTCATGCGCTTGCCTATCCCCTCGGCACCCGCTGGCATGTGGCGCATGGCGCTGCCAACGCGCTGATCTTTCCGCATGTTCTCGCCTTCAACACGCCGTCTGCACCGGGGAAGACGAAAGCGGTGATGGAAGCGCTTGGGCGTCAAACCTCGGACAACACGACATCCGTCTTCGATGCGGCCTATGCTTTCTGCGCCGAGCTCGGCATCGAGATGAAACTGTCAGGCCTTGGCGTGCCGGAAAGCGATCTCGACGCCATGGCCGACGACGCCTTTGCCATCCGCCGTCTGCTCGATAACAATCCGCGCGATCTCACCCGCGCCGACATTCGCTCGATTTATGCGGCCGCTTTCTAGGCGACAGGGTTTTCAGAAGGGACTTTGATGATGGACAGGAATGCAAAAGTCGCCGTGACGCTCGGTGATCCCGCCGGCGTCGGCCCCGAGGTGATCGTCAAGGCACTGGCAGCCCTTCCGAAGGAGGAGCGTCGCGATTTCGTCATCGTCGGCAATGTCGAAGCGCTGGAGCGCGCCGACCGCGTCAGCGGCACCGCGCTGAAATTCGGTTCTGCCGACGCCGCCAGCGACGACAGGATCGCCGTCGATGAAGTCCCACTCGCCGCCGCTTTGCCCGAGATCGGCAAGGTCAGCCCGGTCGCGGGCGACGCTTCCGTGCGCTATATCACTCGCGCCGTCGATCTCGCCATGTCAGGTCAAGCCGATGTCATCGTCACCGCGCCGATCAACAAGGAGGCGATGAACCTAGCCGGCCATCACCATGACGGCCATACCGGGCTGCTCGCCCATCTCACCGGCTCAAAGAGCTCCTTCATGCTGCTTGCCTCGGAGCGGCTGAACACCATCCATGTCTCGACCCATATCTCGCTGAAGGGCGCGATCGAACGGGCCAAGACCGAGCGGGTGCTGGCGACCATCGAGGCCGGCCACAATCATTTCTTGCGTATCGGCAAACAGGCGCGCATCGCCGTTGCCGGCCTCAATCCGCATTGCGGCGAAAACGGCCTGTTCGGCACCGAGGACATGGAATTCCTGGTGCCGGCGGTCGAACAGGCGCAGGCCAAGGGCATCGACGTCGTCGGTCCGATCTCGGCCGATACGGTTTTCGCTCGCGCCTATAACGGCGCCTTTGATCTCGTCATCGCCCAGTATCACGATCAGGGCCACATCCCGATCAAGCTCGTCGCCTTCGAGACGGCGGTCAACGTCTCGCTCGGCCTGCCGATCGACCGCGTCTCGGTCGATCACGGCACCGCCTTCGACATCGCCGGCACCGGCAAGGCCAATCACGTCAACATGCTCTCGGCCATCGCCTATGCCCGGCTGATGGCGAGCTCACCGCGGCGGGACGCGTAATCGCCCTATTCCGAAGGAGCGGCGGCCACGCCTCGCGGGAACGGGGATCTCTTACTTCGCCTCGTCACATGCCGAACAGGTCGCGGTGATAGAACGGCGTGGCTGCTGGCCGCAGAAGATTGCCGCACAGGCGTGACATCGCTATGTTGTAGCGGGCACGAACAGCAAAGGAGGTTGCCTATGACACCGCGGGACGCCTGATCCAGCACTATCAAGACTTCTGCCTTTCCAAGGGCATCGACTTCACACGCATCGAATCCGTACGGCCGCATGACGATACAACGCTCTTCTGCAGCGCTGGCATGCAGCAATACAAGCCTCTCTTCTCCGATCCTTCTTTTAGCGGAACAGTCGCAAACAGCCAGGCCTGCCTGCGCTTGGGCGACCTCGACGAGATCGGCGACGGAACTCACTTCCTCCACTTCACCATGCTCGGGCTTTTCTCCTTCAGGGAAATGACCGTCGGCGACGCCATCGATTTTTGGCTCGCGTTTCTCGGAACGCTCGGTCTGGCGCCGGATCACGTAACGATGCATCCAGACCGCCTGATCGAATGGACGCCGCTCTATGGCGGGCGCGTACCCATCGTTGCAGATGCCGAATGCATCTGGAGCGATGGCAGCATCAGCGGATACTGCACCGAGTTCTACAAGCATGGCATAGAGATCGGGAACATTGTCAATCCGCTCGGAAGCTGTATCGATGTCGGCTTCGGCGCGGAGCGTCTCGATATGATCGTCAACGGCACGCCGCCGGCCGATGCGCTGGAGACATTGCGCGAGACGGTGATGACGATCGTAGAAAGCGGATATCGGCCGGGTAATAAGGAGCAGGGATATGTTCTGCGCAAACTGCTCCGCCGTATCCACAGGATGGGCGGCACGCTCGACCATCCGTTCTTCGGGGAAGAGGTCGAACGCCAGAAGCGGCTCGGCGCCAAGTATCTGCGCCTGCGCGATCGCTATTGCGACAAGGGGGCGGAATGGTGGTTCGACACCCACGGCATTGATCTCTCCGACATCGAGGAGATCATCGAGTAGCAGGGATGAGGCTTCCCGGAATTGAACCCGGGAGGCCTTGCCACCGCCGTAGATGCCCCGCGGCGATCCGCATTGCACCGTCTCGGCTATCCCGCCGAAGTGTCCGAGATCATCCGGGAGACGGCATTCTTCCAACCGATGATCTTGGCCTGCCGCTCTGTCTCCGCCATTGCGGGGCTGAAACGTCGATCACAGGCCCAAGCCTTGGCAAATTCACGCTTGCCCGGCCAGATACCGGCCCTCGAGCCGGCAAGCCAGGCGGCCCCGAGCGCCGTCGTCTCGTGGATCGCCGAGCGGTCGACGGGGTTTCCGGTCATGTCGGCGAGGCATTGCATCGTCCAATCGGAAGCCGCCATGCCGCCATCGACGCGCAACACCGTCTCCAACTGATTGGCGCCCCAATCCCTCTTCATCGCCACGAGCAGGTCGAGCGTCTGATAGGCGACGGATTCGAGCACGGCGCGGGCGAATTCCGCCGGTCCGCTGTTGCGCGTCAGGCCGAAGATCGCACCACGCGCAGCCGGATCCCAATAAGGCGCGCCGAGCCCGGTGAAAGCGGGGACGATATAGACCTGCTGCCCGGGATCCGCCTTGGCCGCAAGCACCCCTGCCTCCGACGCCTGGCCGATAATGCCAAGGCCGTCGCGCAGCCATTGCACGGCGGCACCGGCGATGAAGATCGAGCCTTCGAGCGCATAGGTCGTCTCGCCGTCGAGGCGGCAGGCGATGGTCGTCAGCATCCGGTTGGCGGAGGAAACTCGATCCCGGCCGGTATTCAGCAGGGCGAAGCAGCCGGTGCCGTAAGTCGATTTCATCATGCCGGGTTCGAAGCAGGCATTGCCCATCGCCGCCGCCTGCTGGTCGCCGGCGACCCCGAAGATCGGAAGCTCGGCGCCGAGCAAGGCTTTGTCGATGCGGCCGAAATCATCGGCGCATTCCCTGACCTCGGGCAGCATGGCGGCCGGGACGCCGAGAATGCCGAGAAGTTCCTCGTCCCAAGCGCCGTCATCGATATTGTAGAGCAGCGTTCGCGATGCATTGGTTGCATCTGTCGCATGCACGCGGCCGCCGGTCAGCTTGTAGATCAACCAGCTGTCGATCGTGCCGAAACAGACCTCGCCCGCCTCGGCCTTCTCGCGCAGCCTATCGACATTGTCGAGCAGCCAGCGCAGCTTGGTTCCCGAAAAGTACGGGTCGAGCAGCAGTCCGGTTTTGGCGGAAAACAGCTTCTCATATCCATCGGCCTTCAGGCTATCGCACATTTCCGCCGTGCGCCGGTCCTGCCAGACGATCGCGCGGTAAAGCGGTGTTCCGGACTTGCGATCCCAGACGACTGCCGTTTCGCGCTGATTGGTGATGCCGACGGCTGCGATCGCGGCGGCATCCACGCCGGCATCAGCGATCGCCTTGCGCATCGTATCGACGACGGACTGCCAGATTTCGGCAGCGTCGTGCTCCACCCAGCCGGGGTGCGGATAGTATTGCGTGATCTCCGCCTGAGCGGAGCCTGCCATTTTCATGTCGCCGTTGAAGATGATCGCGCGCGAAGACGTCGTGCCCTGATCGATCGAAAGAATATAGCCGCTCATATCCGTCTCCGGCTCACGCGAAACCGCTCCGCCTGCCCGGAAGGGCAGGACGCGAAGGCCTCAGGAGAAAAAGATTGTAGGTGCCACCGGCTTGTCGTCGGTGGTAGGAAGTGATGGCCGGAGGTCTCGTTGCCTCCGGCCGGGTCCGCCTTACTTCTTCTGCCAGCTCTTGACGAGTTCGTCGTAGTTGACGGTGAGCGGCTTGTCCTTCTCGTTCTCGATCTTCAGCTGCGGAGCGAGGTTACCCTTCTTCACCGCGTCAGCGTTCCAATAAGCGAGATCATGCTCTTCGGCGAGCTTCGGGCCGATGTCGCCCTGGACCTTGGCGCGTTCCAGGCGCTGCAGCACCTTTTCCTGCTCCGAGCAAAGCGAGTCCATGGCTTCCTGCGGCGTCTTGGCGCCGGAGGATGCGTCACCGATCGCCTGCCACCAGAGCTGTGCGAGCTTCGGATAGTCAGGAACGTTCGTACCGGTCGGCGACCACTGCAGGCGGGCCGGCGAACGGTAGAACTCGATCAGGCCGCCGAGCTTCGGTGCGCGGTCGGTGAAGGACTTGTGATCCAGCGTCGACTGACGGATGAAGGTCAGACCCATATGGCTCTTCTTCACGTCAACAGTCTTCGAGGTGACGAACTGGGCATAGAGCCAGGCCGCCTTGGCGCGGTCGACGGGCGTCGACTTCATCAGCGTCCAGGAACCCGCATCCTGATAGCCGAGCTTCATGCCGTCCTTCCAGTAGACACCATGCGGGCTCGGCGCGAAACGCCATTTCGGCGTGCCGTCCGCATTGACGACCGGCAGGCCTTCCTTGACGAAATTGGCGGTGAAGGCCGTGTAGGTGAACATCTGCTGGGCAACTTCACCCTGCGAAGGCACCGGACCGGATTCGGAGAAGGTCATGCCCTGAGCGGCAGCCGGTGCGTATGCCTTCATCCAGTCCAGATATTTCTGGATGGAATAGACAGCGGCCGGGCCGTTGGTATCGCCGCCGCGCGCGACGCACGAGCCGACGGGACGGGAGTTCTCATCGACCTTGATGCCCCATTCGTCGACCGGCTTGCCGTTCGGAATGCCCTTGTCGCCGTTGCCGGCCATCGACAGCCAGGCGTCGGTGAAGCGCCAGCCGAGCGACGGGTCCTTCTTGCCGTAGTCCATGTGGCCATAGACCTTCTTGCCGTCGATCTCGCGGCCGGTGAAGAACTCGGCAATATCCTCATAGGCCGACCAGTTGACCGGCACGCCGAGATCGTAGCCGTACTTCGCCTTGAAGTCGGCCTTGTTCTTCTCGTCGTTGAACCAGTCGTAGCGGAACCAGTAGAGGTTGGCGAACTGCTGGTCCGGCAGCTGATAGAGCTTGCCGTCAGGCGCTGTCGTGAAGGACTTGCCGATGAAGTCGTCGACATCGAGGCCCGGATTGGTGACATCCTTGCCTTCATTGGCCATCCAGTCGGTCAGCGAACGGGCCTGCTGGTAGCGCCAATGGGTGCCGATCAGGTCGCTATCGTTGATATAGGCGTCATAGATGTTTTCGCCGGACTGCATCTGCGTCTGCAGCTTCTCGACCACGTCGCCTTCGCCGATCAGGTCGTGGGTAATCTTGATTCCGGTTATCGCGGTGAAAGCGGGCGCCAGCACCTTCGATTCATAATCATGCGTGGTGATCGTTTCGGAAACCACCTTGATGTCCATGCCGGCGAAGGGCTTCGCGGCATCGACGAACCATTGCATTTCCTTTTCCTGATCGGCGCGGGAAAGCGTCGAGAGATCGCCGACTTCCTTGTCGAGGAAGGTCTTGGCCTCGTCCATCCCGGCATAGGCCGATGCCGTCATCGCCAGCAGCAGGCCTGCTGTCGTCGTCAATAAGTGCCGTCGCATAATATCCTCCCAGGGTTTGCGATTGCAGTCACATACTCAGGCGGCCAAGCACCCCCGGCCATCTGTCTTCACTTTGCCGTCACACGTAGCGGAACACGCCGATGGCGTAGACCACGGAGATGGCAAGAGCCCACCACAGGTTGGGCCCAGCGAGCCCAAGCCATGCAAGATGAATGAAAGCGCTGCCCAGCAGCGAAATGAAAAGCCGGTCACCGCGCGTCGTTTCGAAACGCAGCACGCCCGTGCGCGGCGAGCCGCCCGGAGAAAAATACTCCCCGATGCTCATGGCGATCAGAAGCGCCAGGATCGTCAGGAAGAACAGCGCCGTCGGCAGCGTCCAGGCCATCCAGGAAAAGGTCATGTCCGGTCCTCCTCAGACGCGGCCCAGGGCAAAGCCCTTGGCGATGTAGTTGCGAACGAAATAGATGACGAGCGCGCCCGGGATGATGGTGAGCACGCCGGCAGCCGCGAGCACGCCCCAGTCCAAGCCGGCCGCCGAAACCGTTCGCGTCATGATCGCCGAGATCGGCTTTGCCGCCGTCGTCGTCAGAGTGCGGGCAAGCAGCAGTTCGACCCAGGAAAACATGAAGCAGAAGAATGCCGCCACGCCGACGCCGCTTGCGATCAGCGGAATGAATATCCTGATGAAGAAGCGCGGGAAGGAATAACCGTCGATATAGGCGGTCTCGTCGATCTCCTTCGGCACGCCGGACATGAAACCTTCGAGGATCCAGACGGCGAGCGGCACGTTGAACAGGCAGTGAGCAAGCGCCACGGCGATATGCGTATCGATCAGGCCGAAGGCCGAATAGAGCTGGAAGAACGGCAGCGCGAAGACCGCCGGCGGCGCCATGCGGTTGGTCAGCAGCCAGAAGAACAGGTGCTTGTCGCCGAGGAAGCGGTAGCGCGAGAAGGCATAGGCCGCCGGCAGCGCCACGGCAACCGAGATCACCGTGTTCATCACCACATAAATGATCGAGTTGATATAGCCGTTATACCAGGACGGGTCGGTGAAGATCACCGTATAATTGTGCAGCGTCGGGGCCGCCGGCCAGAGCGTGAAGGCGCCGGTGATTTCGGCATTTTCCTTAAAGCTCATGTTGATCAGCCAGTAGATCGGCAGGAGCAGGAAGAGGATGTAGATCGTCGGTACAAGCCAGGAGAGGCTGCCTGCGGGTTTGTATTTTCTGGTCATATCTGCCCTCCCTTAGCTCGCGTCGCTGCTGGTCATCACGGTGTAGAACACCCAGGAGAGCAGCAGGATGATGAGGAAATAAATGATCGACATTGCCGCGGCCGGGCCGAGATCGAACTGGCCGACCGCCATCTTCACAAGGTCGATGGAGAGGAAGGTCGTCGAGTTGCCGGGGCCGCCGCCGGTGACGACGAAGGGCTCGGTATAGATCATGAAGCTGTCCATGAAGCGCAGCAGCACGGCAATCAGCAGCACCCGCTTCATCTTCGGCAGCTGGATGTAGCGGAACACGGACCAGCGCGAGGCGCCGTCGATCTTGGCAGCCTGATAATAGGCGTCCGGGATCGAAACCAGGCCGGCATAGCAGAGCAGCACGACGAGGCTCGTCCAGTGCCAGACGTCCATGACGATGACGGTCACCCAAGCGTCGACGGGATCGCGGACATAATTGTAGTCGAGGCCGATCGCGGCGAGCGTATGACCGAGCAGGCCGATATCGACGCGTCCGAAAACCTGCCAGATGGTGCCGACGACATTCCACGGAATGAGCAGCGGCAGCGCCATCAGCACCAGGCAGACCGGGACGCCGGGACCCGACTTCGGCATGTTGAGCGCAATGAAGATGCCGAGCGGGATCTCCAGCGCCAGAATGATGAAGGAGAACAGCAGATTACGCTGGAGCGCTTCCCAGAAACGGTCGGAATGCAGCGTCTGGACGAACCAGTCGGTGCCGGCCCAGAAGAACTCGTTATTGCCGAACGTATCCTGCACCGAGTAGTTCACAACGGTCATCAGCGGAATGACCGCTGAAAAGGCCACGAGCAGCAGCACCGGCAGCACCAGAAACCAAGCTTTGTTGTTCCAAGTCTTCTGCATGGCTCAGGCCTCCCTGCCGACACGCCAGCTGTCGGCGTAGATGCTGATGGCGGACGGGTCGAAGGTGACGCGGGCATCCGCGGGAATGTCGTCGTCTTCGGAGACGACGATCGCGATCGGCTGGCCGGCAAAACGGGCGCGCACGATCTTCTGCCGGCCGATATCCTCGATCTTATTGATTGTAACCGGCATGCCCTCCCGCCCCAGGCGGATGAATTCGGGGCGAATGCCAAGTTCGGTCTTCACCGCGCCATTGGTATTCGGCGCATAATCCAGCGTCAGCACCTCGTCTCCGACCTTGACGGCGCTGCCGTCGACCTGTGCCGGCATGACGTTCATGCCGGGCGAACCAATGAAATAACCAACGAAGGTGTGGCTCGGCCGCTCGAAGAGCTCGGCCGGCGTGCCGATCTGGACGATCTGGCCGTCATACATGACGACGACCTTCTCGGCGAAAGTCAGTGCCTCGGTCTGGTCGTGTGTGACGTAGACCATGGTGAAGCCGAACTGCTTGTGCAGCCGTTTCAGCTGCGAGCGCAGCACCCATTTCATGTGCGGATCGATGACGGTCAGCGGCTCGTCGAACAGGATGGCGTTGACGTCGTTGCGCACCAGCCCGCGGCCGAGCGAGATCTTCTGCTTCTGGTCGGCCGTCAGCCCCTGCGCCTTGCGCTTGGCCCAGCCGGCAAGGTCGATCATTTCGAGAATGTCACGCACGCGCCGGTCGACATCTGCCTCGGCCACGCCCCGGTTGCGCAACGGGAAAGCGAGATTGTCGTAGACCGTCATCGTGTCGTAGATGACGGGAAACTGGAAGACCTGGGCGATGTTGCGGCTCTGCGTCGAAAGGTTCGTCACATCCCTGCCATCGAAGAGAATGCGGCCGTGCGAAGGCTGCAGCAGGCCGGAGATGATGTTGAGCAGCGTGGTCTTGCCGCAGCCGGAGGGGCCGAGCAGCGCATAGGCGCCGCCGTCGTTCCACTCGTGATCGACTTCCTTGAGCGAATAATCCTTTTCCGTCTTCGGATTGGCGCCGTAGGCGTGGCGGATATGGTCGAGCGTGATGCGTGCCATGGTGCTCTCCTATGCCTTTCCGGCTGCAGCGACAGCGCCGATCGTAGCGATAGCGCGGCCGTCGGCGCCGAAGGCCATCAGGTGGCGGGTGTCGAGAAAGGCCTCGATCTCGATATCCGGATCGATGTCGTGAATGCCATGCGCCAGCATCACCCAGCGCACGCCGTCATATTCCAGATGCACGAAGCTCTCCGAACCGGTGATCTCGGAAACCAGCGTGCGCGCCTGCAGGCGGGCCGCATCGCCGGTCTGGGCTCGGAGGCCGAGATGATGCGGATGAAAGGCGATCGTCACGGGCCCGTTCGGCACCGCGGCCAGATGCGAGGGGACGGAAAGCGTGGCCCCGCTCGGGCGCGTGAAGATATCGCCCGATTTCGTCACGTCCAGCGTGTTCAGCGGCGGATCGGCGAAGATGCCGGCGCTGTCGAGATCGACAGGGCGGCGATAGACGTCTATGGTCGGCCCGAACTGGGTGACCCGACCTTGGTTCAATGTTGCCGTATTGCCGCCGAGCAGCAGCGCCTCGGACGGTTCGGTGGTGGCGTAAACGAAGATCGCACCCGACTGGGCAAAAATCTTCGGCAGCTCCTCACGCAGTTCTTCGCGCAGTTTGTAATCGAGATTGGCGAGCGGCTCGTCCATCAACACCAGGCTGGCGTTCTTGACGAGGGCGCGCGCAAGTGCCGTGCGCTGCTGCTGGCCGCCGGAGAGATGGAGCGGCGTGCGGTCGAGATAGGGCGTGAGCTTCAGAAGCTCGGCCGCCTTGCGCACGTCGCGATCGATCGTGGCGGCGTCCTTGCCCGATATGCGCATCGGCGAGGCGATGTTTTCATAAACGGTCAATGCCGGATAATTGATGAACTGCTGGTAGACCATGGCGACATTGCGCTTCTGCACCGGCATGCCGGTGACGTCGGCGCCGTCGAAATGCACGGAGCCGGCGGTCGGACGGTCAAGCCCGGCCATCAGCCGCATCAGCGACGTCTTGCCCGACAGCGTCGGCCCGAGCAGGACGTTCAGCGTGCCGCGCTCGAGGACCAGATCGGTCGGATAGATGTGATAGTCCGCGCCCACCATTTTGGCGGCGTTCCGCAGTTCCAGCATTCCTGTTCCCGTGCCTCCACGCAGCGGGGATCACACGCCGCCTATCCGGCCATCGCCGGCATGGCAGCCATGTACTCCTCCAGTGACTGAGCCTGCTCCTTCGAAAGGCGCAGACCATCCTTTGTTCTCCTCCACAGCACGTCTTCGGCGTGCCGGGCCCATTCATGTTCGACGAGATAGGCGACCTCGGCCTCGTAGAGATCGCCGCCGAACAGCCGCCCGAGATCGTCAATGCCACGGGCATTGCCGAGTAGCGTCTCGGCCCTGGTGCCGTAGCGACGCACCAGCCGGCGAGCGTGCCGATCGGCGAGGAACGGATAGCGGCTTTTCAGCTTGGCAACCTCGGCCTCATAACCCTTGACGGCGAAATTGCCGCCGGGCAGATGGCTCTTGGCTGTCCACGGAGCACCCTTGACGCCGATCGCAGCACCGATCTTCTCCAACGCATGCTCGGACAGCCGGCGATAAGTGGTGAGCTTTCCGCCGAAAACATTAAGCAGCGGCGCGGTCTCCCTCTCGCCGTCGAGCTTCAGCACATAGTCGCGCGTCGCCTCCTGCGCCTTCGAGGCGCCGTCGTCATAAAGCGGGCGCACCGCCGAATAGGTCCAGACGATATCCTCTGGCCGCACCGGCTCCTTGAAATATTCCGACGCCGCATTGCAGAGATAGACCGTCTCCTCCTCGGAGATCCTGACATCCTTGGGATCGGCGGTATAGTCGCGGTCGGTCGTGCCGATCAGGGTGAAGTCGCCCTCATAGGGAATGGCGAAGATGATGCGATTGTCCGGATTCTGGAAGAAATAGGCGCGCGGATCGTCGAACTTCTTCTTGACGACGATATGGCTGCCCTGGACGAGGCGGACATGGTGGGCCTCGTTCTCGCCGAAGGCGGAACGAATGACATGATCGACCCAGGGACCGGCGGCATTGACCAGCATCCGCGCCTGATGGCTTTCGCTGCGGCCGGTGACGGTATCGGTGGTCTCGATATGCCAAAGGCCCGTCTCGCGCCGTGCCGACACCACTTTGGTACGCGGCAGTATGACCGCACCCTTGTCGGCGGCATCGCGGGCGTTCAGCACCACCATGCGAGCGTCGTCAACCCAGCCGTCGGAATATTCGAACGCTCTCGTAAACAGCGCCTTCAGCGGCTTGCCGGCCGGATCCTTGCGCATGTCGAGCACCGACGTCGCCGGCAGCAGCTTGCGGCCGCCGAGATGGTCGTAGAGGAAGAGACCGAGCCGGATCAGCCATGCCGGGCGGATACCGCCCTTATGATAAGGCAATACGAAGCGTAGCGGCCAGATGATATGCGGCGCCATCGCCCAGAGGATCTCGCGCTCCATCAGCGATTCACGCACCAGGCGGAACTCGTAATGCTCGAGATAACGCAGGCCGCCATGGATCAGCTTGGTGGCGCCAGATGAGGTGCCCGAAGCGAAATCGTTCATCTCCGCCAGCGCCACGGTATAGCCGCGCCCGACAGCATCGCGAGCGATGCCGCAGCCGTTGATGCCGCCGCCAATGACGAAAATGTCGTGTATCTCCCGGCCCAATTGCCCCTCCGAGCCTGCTGCTTATTTCGCATCGCACAAAACTTGCGCGATTGCGAAAGTGAGATCAGTAAAAACGAAAGAATTACGAATGTCAAACGAATGTTGGCGGATCTATTTCGATCTGCTGCTCGTTTCGATCAGTTTCACATTGTTTTCGAGGCAAAGATTGCGGATCGACGGCACCGGACAGTGGTCAGTGATGAAGGTGTGAACCTGGGAAAGCTGGCCGATCCGGACCGGCGCGGTGCGTTCGAACTTCGTCGAATCGGCGACAAGGATGACATGGCGGGCATTGGCGATGATCGCCTGGGCGACCTTCACCTCGCGAAAATCATAGTCGAGAAGCGCGCCGTCGATATCGATCGCCGAAGCGCCGATTACGGCATAGTCGACCTTGAACTGGCGGATGAAATCGACCGCCGCTTCGCCGACGATGCCGCCGTCAGACCCGCGCACGACCCCGCCGGCGATCACCACCTCGATTGCCGGGAAGAGGCGCAACCGGTTGGCAACGTTGATATTGTTGGTGATCACCATCAGTTCGTGATGATTGGCGAGCGCCTCGCCCACCGCCTCGGTCGTCGTGCCGATATTGATGAAGAGCGAGGCGCCGCTCGGGATCAGTTCGACGGCCGCCATGCCGATCGCCTGTTTCTCCGAGGCGGCGATCTGGCGGCGCGCCTCGTATTTGACGTTCTCCGTTCCGCTCGGGAACGTCGCCCCGCCATGGATGCGGGTCAGCACCTGCGCATCGCAGAGATCGTTCAGGTCCTTGCGGATGGTTTGCGGTGTCACCGAAAACCGTGAGGCGAGCTCTTCGACCAGAACCCTGCCGCTCGATTTCGCGATCGCCACGATTTCAGTCTGTCGGTCGGTCAAGAACATCGGCGCCCCCTTTCGATCTGCTTTCGTTTTTAAAGAAAGCGAAGGGCGGCGCAATGCCTATTTGTCGGCGGCCGAGTTTCGCGCTCCGAATCTGATGGCCGCCGCGCCGCGCAATCAGCGTTTCCGCATGAGGTTGACCACGAGAACGCCGAGGATCGCCATGGCGCCGCCGATCGCGCCGAGTGCCGTCGGCGTCTCGCCGAGCCAGACGAAACCGATCAGCGTTGCGACCGGCGGCACGCCATAGAGGAAATTCGAGGCGCGACCTGCCGTCAGCCGCTTCAATGCAATCGCCCAGGTGAGATAGCCGATCGCGGTGGGGAAGATGACCAGATAGGCAACGCCCCAGTTGACCTCCGCGGGCGCTGCCGCCAACGCGCGGATCGTCGCCGGGACGGCCGGAAACAGCGGCACGGAGCCAATCAGCAGGATCCAGGCGGTGACTGCAAGCACCGGCAGCCTGCCAAGCAGCGGCTTCTGCAGCACGCTGGCGATCGCCGAGCAGAGCGCTGCGCCGAGGATGAGGATTGCATTCGGATCGAGCTTGAAGCCGTCGTCGGAGGCGACCGCGATCAGCGCTACACCGCCGAAGGAAACCGCGGTGCCTACCCAGCCCCAGCGGCCGAAGCGCTCGCCGAGCGCGAAGGTGGCGATGAGGGCGGTAAAGACCGGCATGGTATTGATGATGAAGCTGGCCGGCCCCGCCGCAACCGTCTGCTCGCCGGTGTTCAACAGAACCGCATAAGCGGCGATGAAGAGCACGGCGGCGACCGAGAGGCGGAAGAAATCGCGCTTTTCCGGCATCGGCCGGTAGATGGCGAGATAGACAAGGGCAAGGACGCCGGCCGCCACGTAACGCGCTGTGGCCAGCTCGATCGGCGTCAGCGGCCCGAGGCAGATGCGGATCACCACGAAGGAGGAGGCCCAGAAGACAATAGTGACGACGATCGCCGCAAAGGCTACCAGATCAAAGCTGCCCTGCTCTTTCGTCGAAACCGGTGCGCTTGCCGCCATGCTCATTGTCGCCTCCATTGGTGCTTTGACCAAGGATTAAGCTGATGACTCGTGCTTGAAAAGCATCTCAATCGATGATCAAATGTGCGTATGGTTCACAGCTCGCCCGTGCTTCCACCACTTGATACGCTCGAGACCTTTGCCCGCGCCGCCCGGCTGGGATCGTTTTCCGCCGCGGCCGAAGAGAGCGGCATCACCCATGGCGCGGTGTCGCGGCAGGTCTCGCGCCTCGAGCGCTGGATGGGTGTGCGGCTGTTTGCACGAGAGCCCCGCGGCGTTCGCCTGACGCCGGAAGGCATGCGGTTTTTCGCGCGGGCCGAGGAAGCGCTTTCTTTGCTCGGCAATAGCGGCGAGCGCTGGCTGCCCCGGCCGAACAAGGCGGTGGTGCGCCTTTCGGTGACGCCCTCCGTCGCCTCGTTGTGGCTATTCCAGCGTCTGGCGAAGCTCGAAGGAAACGAGCTGCATGTCGAGCTGACGCTCGAGCACCGGTTGGCGGATTTCGGCGAAGGCACGGATCTTGCCATCCGCTGCGGCAAGGGTCCGTGGGCCGGCGTGCGCGCCCTGCCGCTCTGGCAGGAGAAATCCTTTCCGATCGCCGCCCCGGCGCTGGCAAACCGGCTCGAACAGCGCTCCGATGCGCTTTCCCTGCTCGAGCTGCCGATCCTGCACGACTCCAACATCGAAGGCTGGCGCCGCTGGCTCTCTCGCGAAGGCGTCGATTATATGCCGCGCGGCCAGGATCGGCGCTTCGAGGATTACAATCTGGTGATCGATGCCTGTGCGCAAGGACTGGGCATCGCGCTCGCCCGCCCTCCCCTATCGGATGCGGCACTCGCCGCCGGACGCGTCGTGGCGGTGTCGGACCGTACGCTCGACTATCACGTCGCCTTTCACCTGATCCGGCCGGACGATGCACTGCGAAGCCCCGCTGTCGAATTTGCCCGTCGCTTCCTGCACGAAGCCGGTCATGACGAGGCGACGATCTGCGCCTTTGTCGCACCCGGCAGGGCAAAAGCGTAAGACTCGCCGCCGCATCCGGCCTGAACGTCTCGGCGGCATATCATGGCTGTCCCAGATTTCCGGATAATCATCCATTACTGCGCGCGCAAACAGGCGCGAGGGATTTGACGCCCCCGCCGCGTCTCGGCAGGGGCGAGTCAAAACCGGTCAATCCGCCGGGGTCAGTGTCATCGATGCGCTGCCGGCCGCAACGTTCAGGCCGAGTTGGCCGGTCAGGCTTACCGTCTGCAGATGGATTGAACCGGAGGTGCCGCCGACCAGGAGGTTGGCGCCGACGCCGGCGCCGACCGTCGCCTCTGCGCTCGCGCCGACATAAAGGCCGGCGAGCGACCCGCGATGATAGCCGGCCGTCGGCGCAAACACCGCCCAGATCAGCCGGCTGCGGGTGGTAAAGCCGAGGTCGATGCCGAGCTTTCGCATTTCGCCGGTATAGTGGTCCAGAAGCTCATTGCCGACGATCGACTGGAAGACGCAGTCTGCTTCCTTGGAGGAACCGAGCACATAACCCGTGCCGCCGCCGATATCGCAAGTGAGATAACCGATCTTCACACCATTGCGCAGATCCGGCTCTTCATATGTTCTGGTGACGGGATCGGCAGCATTAACCGCCCCCGCGCCGACAAACGTCAACGATACCGCGGCAAACGCCGTCGCAAGAGTTTTATTCATAAGTCTCTCCTTCTCAAATCGTGACGGGAACACCCGGCTGGCCGGCACCGGATATAGAAGGGGATCGCAACACAATCCCAGAACGGTGCCGTTTTCGCGTCGCAGTTAAAGCGCGTGGGAGGCGCAAGCGACACCCTTACGGTTTAGCCCCATTGGGACATTTCGAAGGCACCATGTGGGCCGCATGCGCCATTTCACGATCTTGTCAGGAATGGTTGCACAAAAAACACATTCGCTCAGAGCGGGTTCTCGCAGCGCGGGGCGAATACCAAGAAAAGGAAAACCCGGCGATAGTTATCACCGGGCTTTATACTTCATTTCTCCTCGCTATACTCTGCGCATGAAGCGCATGACGAGCGAGACGACGAACAACACCAGGAAAATGAAGAACAGAACCTGGGCAATAGAAGCTGAGGCCCCGGCGATGCCGCCAAATCCGAGGACGCCGGCAATCAAGGCCACAACGAGAAACACCAGAGCGTAGTAAAGCATCGCAATCTCCTTTTACGTTGCTGCTGACATAACGGAGACCGCCCATTTTGGTTCCCTGCCTATCATGCTCGGCAGGGGGAGCATCGCATCGGCTTTCGTTCAGCCGAAATGAAGAACGCCGCTGTACGTCCGGTCGCCTTCGGTCGGCTCCGGAGGCTCGGCTGCATCCAGATACGTCTTGAGCGGCCCGGTCAGCACGAACCAGACGCTGGCCCCCAGCATGAAACAGGCGCCCACCGGATCGTCGATGCGAGCGATGAACGGAAGGCAGGCCGATGAGAACAGAACAATGATCCGCACCGACCACTCCGCCTCACGTTTGGCGACGGCGCGCGCCCTCAGCGACTTGTACTCCCGGGCGCCATAGGCGCTTCCTCCCGCCTTTACCGCCGAAAGCAGCTTTCTGGCCGACGGCAGGGCCAGCATGACCACCGCGGCGACGCTGAGCGCGAAAGGCCTGCCGGCCATCACCTGCCCGCTCGCGACAAGGAGAAAAGAGAGCACGACGAGATTCCACGTCGGCTCCAACAGTTCCGGCGGCTGTCGCGTGCGGATGTGCCAACTCCGCAGCAAGCCCGCCGCACCGTGCAGTAGCGGCTGATCGATATAGCGATTGATCCAGTCCATGCAGACCCGCCCGTCCCCGATTGAATGAAGAGGGCTCCGAACACCACGGAAATAGGTCATCATCGTGGCAGAGCGTCAGCAATATCAGCCGAAGCTATGCGTCGCTCACAGGAAACCGCCTATTGCACTTCCTGCGCAACGTCCCAGACATGGCCCGACGGATCGGTGAAGGCGGCCGTGCGGCGCACCCCGAAAAACAGCTCGTCAGCTGCGCAGGCCAGGCGCCTCGTGACCGGTGCGCGCCACATATTCCGTATAACCGCCGCCATACTGGTGGACGCCCTCCGGCGTCAGCTCCAGCACGCGGTTGGAGAGCGCAGCCAGGAAGTGTCGGTCGTGCGAGACGAAGAGCATGGTGCCCTCATATTGCGCGAGCGCCTTGATCAGCATCTCCTTGGTGTCGAGGTCGAGATGGTTGGTCGGCTCATCCAGCACGAGCAGGTTCGGCGGATCGAAGAGCATCATCGCCATCACCAGCCGGGCCTTCTCGCCGCCGGAGAGCACCCGGCACCGTTTCTCGACATCGTCGCCGGAAAAGCCGAAACATCCGGCAAGCGCCCGCAATGGCCCCTGCCCTGCCTGCGGAAATCTGTCTTCCAGCGATTGGAACACCGTCCGCTCGCCGTCGAGGATATCCATGGCGTGCTGGGCGAAATAACCCATCTTGACGCCGGCGCCGAGCGCAACACTGCCCTGGTCAGGGGTGGTGGTGCCCGTCACCAGCTTCAACAACGTCGATTTACCGGCGCCGTTGATGCCCATAATGCACCAGCGCTCCCGCCGCCGCACCATGAAGTCGAGACCCTCATAGATGCTTCGGCTTCCGTATTTCTTATGGACATTCTTCAGGTTGACCACGTCCTCGCCGGAGCGCGGCGCGGCCTGGAACTCGAAAGCGACCGACTGGCGGCGCTTGGGTGGCTCCACCCGGTCGATCTTCTCCAGCTTCTTCACCCGGCTCTGCACCTGCGAGGCATGCGAGGCCCGCGCCTTGAACCGCTCGATGAATTTGATCTCCTTGGCGAGCATCGCCTGCTGGCGCTCGAACTGGGCCTGCTGCTGCTTCTCGTTCTGCGCCCGCTGCTGCTCGTAGAATTCATAGTCGCCGGAATAGGCCGTCAGGCCGCCGCCGTCGATCTCGATGATCTTGTTGACGATGCGGTTCATGAACTCGCGGTCGTGCGAGGTCATCAGCAACGCCCCTTCATAACCCTTCAGGAACTCTTCCAGCCAAATCAGGCTTTCGAGATCGAGATGGTTGCTCGGTTCGTCCAGCAGCATGACGTCGGGGCGCATGAGCAGGATGCGGGCAAGCGCCACACGCATCTTCCAGCCGCCCGACAGCGCTCCGACATCGCCGTCCATCATTTCCTGGCTGAAGCTCAAACCCGCAAGCACCTCGCGGGCACGGCCCTCGAGCGCATAGCCGTCCAGTTCCTCGTAACGCGCCTGCACCTCGCCGTAACGCTCGATGATCTCTTCCATGTCGCCGGCTCTTTCCGGGTCGGCCATGGCGGCCTCGAGCTCACGCAATTCGCCTGCAACGATGCTGACCGGGCCGGCACCGTTCATCACTTCGGCGACGGCGCTGTGGCCCGCCATCTCGCCGACATCCTGGTTGAAGTAGCCGATCGTCACGCCCTTCTCGCAGGAGACCTGCCCCTCATCGGGCTGCTCTTCGCCATTGATCATCCGGAAGATCGTCGTCTTGCCGGCGCCGTTCGGGCCTACCAGACCGATCTTCTCGCCTCTGTTGAGGGCGGCCGAGGCCTCGATGAAAAGGATCCGGTGGCTGAGCTGTTTGCTGATATTCTCAATACGAATCATGGTGTGCGCGGGTGTCCGGGGGAAGTTTCGGCGCCCTTATGCCACGCATGGAAACCGCAGGATAGGCCCGTTTCAACCCTCTCGATCTCCGGCTTCCGATTGGGTAACATCGTCGCCTACGCTGATTTAAGGATTTCCAGCCAATGAGCGTTCGCCTACCGCAGTCTTTCAGGCAGTCGCAGCAGGACGCCAATGGCGTCAACGCCCTCGAATATGGGCTGATGTCGGAA
Source organism: Rhizobium sp. H4 (assembly GCF_003013335.1). Classification (NCBI taxonomy): domain Bacteria; kingdom Pseudomonadati; phylum Pseudomonadota; class Alphaproteobacteria; order Hyphomicrobiales; family Rhizobiaceae; genus Rhizobium; species Rhizobium sp. H4. The sequence goes on along the minus strand of NZ_PSOW01000013.1, from coordinate 144,685 downwards.
CGCGCCAATTCGCTCGGGCGTCATGGGCTGAAGGTGGAGGCGGCGCTCGCCGCGTTAAAAGCCTGGGCCGTCGAACGCCAGAGCGCGGAGGAACGCGAGAAGCTGCTCAACGAAGCCTCCGATGCCGTCTGGGCATTTTTCGTCCAGCGCGAGAGCTGCGGGTTGCGAAACAATCGCGACGCCATCCAGCGTTACGGCATCCCAAACGAGGTGCTCGCCAGACTGGGCGCCATACGAAAATGACGTGAAGCCGTGCCCATTACGGCGAAAGGAAATTGCGATGCCAAGCTCTACACGGATCGGCAATCGGCATCTTGCCGTCGACGTCTCCTCCCTCGGCGCCGAGATGCAGGCGCTCACGAGCAGCGACGGACGCTCCTGGCTATGGACGGGCGACGCGGCCTACTGGGCCGGACGATCGCCGATCCTGTTTCCGATCGTCGGCAAGGCGGCTGATGACAAGCTGGCGATTGGCGGCGCGGTCTACCCGATGGCCCAGCATGGCGTTGCCCGGCGAAGCGAGTTTAGCCTCGCCGCGTCGACGCCGACCATGTGCCGGCACGAACTCCCAGCCTCGGCAACCACGCAGGCGGTCTATCCGTTCGACTTCCTGCTGGCCGTGGAGCATGCGGTGCAGGGACGCGCTTTGACGGTGACGGCAGAAGTAAACAACCGCGACGCAAGAGCGCTGCCCTTCGGTCTCGGCTTCCATCCGGCTTTCGCCTGGCCGCTGCCTGACGCCGCCGGACGCCCGCACATGGTCACGCTGGACAATGAGGGTGAGCCGGCGCTCGCGCGGCTGGAGGGCGGCCTTATCAACCCCGCCCCACTGCCCTCCCCATTCGATAAAGGCCGGCTGGTGCTGGATCATGCCATGTTCGAGAAGGACGCGATGATTTTCCCGAAGGGTGCCGGCGATGGGCTGCGTTACGGCGCCGAAGGCGGGCCGAGCCTGCGGTTCCAATTCGAAAATCTGCCCAACCTTGCGCTGTGGACCAAACCAGGCGCGCCCTTCATCTGCATCGAACCGTGGCATGGAACGGCGGCGGAAGCCGGAGGTTCGTCAGAGCTGTCGCAACGACCCCACACCACCATCCTGGCACCCGGGGCGACAGCACGTTTCGCCTTTACGGTCGAGATCTTGCAGGAATAAGCCGCCGCCCGAGAGACGCGCGAAGAAGACTTTCTCCGGCCACGTCGTCTCCAAGCAATCGCGGGTCGATCGTCAGTGGGCGCCCGCGCCTCGGCCAGCGCGACGATTCGACTGCGGGCAGCTCCGGATGCCCTCAGGTCGGCGGGGCGCCCAGCGCATGCAGGATACCGCGCAGTTCGGCAAGGCCGCGCATGCGGCCGATGGCAGGATAACCGGGGGTGACGACCTTGTCGAGATCGTCGAGCATGCGGTGGCCGTGGTCGGAGCGGAAGATGATGGTGTCTTCGCCACCCCGGCGCTTGTCTTCCGCCACCAATTCCCGGAGCACCGCGACCATGTCGACGTCGCCCTCGAGATGCGCGCTTTCGTGGAAGGTCCGGCCGTCGCCTTCGCGCGTCGTGGCGCGCAGATGGGCGAAATGAATGCGCGAGGCGAAGCGCCGGGCGATCGCCGGCAGGTCGTTGTCGGCACGCACGCCGAGGCTGCCGGTGCAGTAACACATGCCATTCGCCGCCGACGGCACCGCATCGAAGAGCGCGGCATAATCATCCCCCGTCGAGGCGATGCGGGGAAGACCGAACAGCGAACGCGGCGGATCATCGGGATGCAGCGTCAGCTTGACGCCGCGGGCTTCGGCAGCCGGCGTCACCGCCTCCAGGAACTCGATCAGGTGCCGGCGCAGCCGTGCGGCGTCGATACCGCTATAGGCGACCAGCTTTTCCCGGAAGGCCGGAATGGTCAGGGGCTCGGTAGTCGAACCGGGCAGAGCCGAGGTGATGATGCGGGTAATCTCGGCAATCTCCTCCTCCGACATCGCCTCGAAGACGACACGCGCCCGTTCGCGATCTTCCACTGAATATTGCTGACCCGCATCCGGCCGTTCCAGAACGAAGAGGTCGAAAGCTGCGAAGCGCTCGTGATCGAAGCGCATGGCTGTGGCGCCGGTCGGCGTCACGAAATCAAGTTCGGTGCGGGTCCAGTCGACCACAGGCATGAAATTATAGCAGACGATCGGGATGTCGCAGGCGGCGACCGCTTCGAGGCTGGCAATCCACGCCTCGATTTCCGCTTTCGCCTCGCCGCCCTTGCGCTTGACGGCGTCGGGAATCGGAATGCTTTCGACCACCGACCAGACGAGCGGCGACCGGTCGGCAGGCGTGGTCTCGATCAGCGCTTGGCGTTCGCGCACTTCCTTTTCCGTCCAAGCCCTGCCGATCGGCACCTGATGCAGCGACGAGACGATATTGGTCGCGCCCGTCTGACGGACCTCATCCAGCGTCACCGGCGCTTCCGGCCCGAACCATCTCCAACCCTGCCGCATCTTTCTTCCCTCGCTTGCTTTTCGTTTCGTGGTGATCCTGCCGTCAGCAGAAATAATCGGGGTAACGCGAGCGCAGCTCGTCGACATCGGGAATAACGGCGCTCAAATGGTGGATCATCGCTTTACGTGCAGCCGCTGCATCATGGGCGACGAGGGCGTCGCGGATGATCATATGTTCGGACACCACATTGCCCATACGCCCAAGCGCCGGCAGCGTCAGCCGCCGCGCCCGGTCGATCTGCACCTTGACAGTCTTCAGGATCCCCCAGATGCCGGGATAACCTGATATCTGCGCGATCGCCTCATGAAAGACTTCGTCCTCCTCGTGGAAGCTTGAGGCGTTGCCGACCGCGGCATGCGCGCGCTGTCGGGCAATAATGGCATCGAGGCGGGCGACATCGGCAGCGGCAGCGGTCTGAGCCGCCATCTCGGCGGTCGTGCCTTCGAGCGCTTTGCGCACGATGACCGCCTCGGGAATCGCCGAGACCGGCACCCGCGATACGACGGTGCCCGACTGCGGAAAGATATCGACCAGTCCGCCTTCGGAGAGCCTCAGCAACGCCTCGCGCACCGGCGTCCGGCTGACGCCGAATTCGTCCGCGATCCGCTTTTCCTGCAAAAGCAGACCGGGCGGCATCCGGAGCGAGACGATATCGGCATAGAGACGCTCATAGATGACGCCGGCCGTGGTGACGCGGCGCGGCCTGCGCCCGGCTTCCTGCGAGGTCGGGACGACAAGCGCGTGGGTTTCTGAAGCTTGCCTCATAGGCGGTACCGGGCCATTGATTTTGGCATACTAGTATATTAGCCACGACCCTCTGCCAAGCCACTTGGACGGAGTGGCTGCATTTTGAACAGCAGGATCTCTCGAACAGCCTTCAAGTGCTGATTGAGGGCTCAACGTGGGAACTTAGATCAGCGGAATTGGTTGAAATCCCATCAAGGAGACGCCGATGAAAAATCCGTTGCGACGCAAAAGAAATGAAATCGCGGCCGACGACACGCGACTGAAGGCTTCATCCCCAGCCGGCGCAGGCAAAGGGAAGACGCCGCGACAAACCATGCAGGAACCAGCAGATCAGAGCATCGGTTCTCAGGCAGCCACCCGTGAGGACAATATCCGGAAAAGGGCCTACTCGCTGTGGGAGAAGGAAGGAAGGCCGGAAGGCAAGCATCAGGATCACTGGACCCGCGCCGAGCACGAGCTCGATGCACGGGGCGAGACGGACCATCCTCCCAGGCTCGAGGCGCTGCGAGAGGCTTCGCGCGAACATCGCGACACCTTCCTCGTCAAAACGGATCTCGAAGACGCGGATCAACGCGAAGCCTCGCCCGGCACACGCGAGCAGGATTGAAATTGCAGCCTCGAGCAAATTTAGGACGAGCAGATTCAGGAAAGGTCCCGACATGGCTGACAAACAGGATTTGAACGCCGGCTTCACCGGCACACCCGTCGAACCGCCGGAAGGATTAGCCAAGGCCGCTCAATCGGCGGCGAGCGGAGTGAAACGCGAGGTCTATGCAGTCACCGCCGGCGCCAGAGACCACCCGCACACTGCAAGCGCTTTGTTGCTTGGCATCGGTATTGTGGCGTTCGGGTTCGGCTATCTCCTTGGTCGATCATCGGCGGAAAGCTCGGCCCGCTCATATTGGCGTTAGCTGTCCGACCTCAACGAACGAGCCGCGCGAGCGGCAAGAATGATAGAGCCGGATCGTGTGCGCGACCGCCCTCCTATACGCGGCGCAATGATAACCCTGACGGTAAGATCGCACCCAAGCGTGTTTCGTTATCGCATCAGCTTTGCTGCTGCAGGGCGTCGCGGCGCATCGACGGCAGAGGAAGAAGCATTCGGGTTTGCTGTTGCCGGAATACAATAGTGAGAAAAGCGCGGGTTGGGGTCCGCTTCCACAACTTGACAGCGGTGACATCGGTCCTTAGCGAGGCTGGATCAATGACACCTCAGGATCAGCAAAGTGAATTATTTCAGACAACTCGTGATTGCGGTACTTCATCCCGGGGACGGGTCTGGAAGCACGCTTGATCGAACTAATGGCATTGCGGTTTTTCTCTTTGCAATCCTGCCCGGACTTTCACCTAATTTCAACGGGTTCATCCTCCTCGGATCGATGCTGTCGGGCATCTACTTGCTGGCGACCGCCCGCTTTCCTCTGAACTTATCGAAATCAGACCGGGCAGTCGCCATCTGCATGACGATCTACCCGCTGGTGATGATCGCCAGCATCTTCATCAACCCGCCTTACTCCGAAGTGGCGGACTGGATATTCCGACTCCTGCCCTTCTTTTCGATTTGGCTGATATTGCCGCGAATGCGCCAATCGCCCGATGGCCGCCTCGTGCCACTGTTTATCCTCGGCGCCGGGATCGGCATGATCGTTACCTTTATCATAAGCCTGCTGCAGATCATGTTTCTGATGGAGAGAGCAGAGGCTGGGACATCGAATGCAGCGCTCCTCGGAATCATAGGCCTTCTTTTCGGGGGCGTTGCGCTTCTCAACGTTCAATCTCCCAAAAGCGTGGAGCAAAGAATTGCGATCTTGGGATATGCCGCCGGCCTCGGCTGCGTGCTGCTTTCCGGAACGCGTTCCGCCTGGCTGGCCATTCCCGTCCATCTCGTCATCTTTCTCTGGTATTTTCGCAAACACAGCTTCCATCTGAGTTTGCGCAGTCTCGCCATCACCGGCTCTTTGTTGTTTGCGGGACTTATCGCGCTGGGCAGCGGCCAGATCATCCATCGCATCGAGGCGCTGCAGGAAAATATGGCAGCGCTTGAACGCAGTGAAGGCGAGATTACCTCACTCAGCGCACGGGTCGCTTTGTACAAAGGCGCACTGTCGGCAATCAGCAAGGACCCGTTGACCGGTTACGGCCCGCAAAACAGGATGGCCTCGGTCTTGGCGGAACTGCCAGACAGCATGCGGCCATACTTGACCTTCTCGCATGTTCATAATGGCTTTCTGACAGCGGGAATTGACGCCGGCGTTGTCGGCATCGCGGCGCTTTCGCTGCTGCTCCTGACGCCCGTGATAGCCGCGTGGAAAAAGGAACCCGGTCCTGGCAGGGACCTGTCCATAGCGCTCGCTCTTCTGCTCACCAGCAGCTACGTAGTTACCGGCAGCGTCGGCATCATGTTCAATCAGAAGGCACTGGATCCGATCTTCGCCTATATGGTCGCCCTGATTTGCTTGGATCGGGGCAGCACAGGCTTCGCGCCGGTCGTGCGAAGCTGAATTCCCGCGCTCAATGCTTGCGAGTTGTCGTCGTCAGGCTGCCGGAACGGTTTCGGCGCCGGTGAAGGCGAGATCCGAAACCTCACCGGTTGAGGAATAGCCGGAAACAAGCTCTGCCAAGGTCGCGCGTGCCGCGACCATATCGTTTCGATCCAATGCCGCGTTGAGTAGGCTGAGCTTCTTGGAAAGCTCCGGCCAGAGCAGGAAATCCTCGCGTGCCTTCATAATCCGGGGATGTTCGGTTGTCTCAGGGTTATCCCCGATCAACAGTTCTTCATAAAGCTTCTCGCCGGGCCTAAGGCCGGTCACGGAAAGCTCGATGTCCCCTTCGGGATTATCCTCGTCGCGCACGGTCAATCCCGAAAGCTCGACCATCTTGCGGGCGAGGTCTGCGATGCGGACGGGCTCGCCCATGTCGAGCAGGAAAACATCCCCGCCCTCGGCCATGGCGCCCGCCTGAATGACCAGTTGCGAGGCCTCCGAAATGGTCATGAAGTAGCGGGTTATTTTCGGGTGCGTCAGGGTAACCGGCCCGCCTTCCTTGATCTGCTGCCGGAACAGCGGCACAACGGATCCGGAGGAACCGAGCACGTTTCCGAAGCGGACCATGGAGAAATTCGTGCGCGCGCTGTCAACGGCCGGTTCTGCGGCAAGCGCTTGCAGAACCATCTCCGCCAGCCTCTTGCTGGCGCCCATCACATTCGTCGGACGCACGGCTTTGTCGGTGCTGATCAGCACAAAATTCAAGACGCCGCATTTGTTCGCCGCGCGTGCGGTGATCAGCGTCCCCATGACGTTGTTCTTGATGCCCTCCACGGCATTATGTTCGACGAGAGGCACATGCTTGTAAGCGGCGGCATGATAGAGCGTCTGAGGCCGCCAGCTCTGCATAATATGTTCCATGCGGTCATGGTCGCGGACGGAACAAAGGATCGGAACGATCTGCAGGCTTTCCTGCTGGTACAGTTCGGCCAACTTTAGCAATTCGGCGTGAATATTATAAAGCGAAAACTCGTTCTGATCGATGAGGATGAGGATCGAAGGCGCATTGCGCAGAATCTGGCGACAGAGTTCACCGCCGATGGAACCGCCGGCGCCTGTCACCATCACCACCTTTTTGCGCATTGCCTTGTCGAGCAATTCCTGCCGCGGCGCCACCGCCTCCCTGCCCAGCAGGTCTTCGATCTCCAGCTCACGAATGTCGGAAACCGCGATACGGCCCTGAGCAAGCGCCGTGAGATCCGGCAATGTCCGAACATTCACCCTGGCTTTGCGGATGTGCTCGAGGATTTCATTGCGCCGCTGCCGCGATGCGGATGGAAGAGCAAGAAGCACGTTGTGCACGCCAAGAGCTTCGGCGAGCACCGGCAGATCGGACGGGTCGTAGATCGGCAAGCCGCCCATGATGCCGCCCTTAAGACGCGGATCATCATCGAGGTAGCCGACGACATTGAGTTCGGCGCTGTTCGTCAGAGCACCGGCGAGTTGTCGGCCGGCATTCCCTGCCCCGTAGATCAGCACCTTGGCGAGCGTATTCTGGTGCAGGATACGCTGATAGGTATCGCCGAGCCAATAGCGGATACTCAGTCGCGACAGTCCGATCGCAATCAGCAGCAGGAAGGGCTGGAGAATACCGACGGTTCTCGGAACGCCCGGGACGCTGAGTGCCGTAAATATCGTCATGAAGGCGACGCCGTAGATCGCAATCGCCTTTAGAACCGCGATGAAAGCGGCCATGTTGGCATAACGAAAGATCGCCCGATACATGCCCATGACGATGAAGATCGGAAGGGCCATGCACAAGGAAACGAAGACCGGCAGCCACTGCACGCCGGTCAGCACCGTCCATTCGTTCAAGCGGAAGCAATAGGCCAGCCAGATCGTCAGGACGCAAAGACTGGAATCCACCAGCAAGGCGAGCGCGCGTTTGGCGGCACGTGGCATCGCCAGCAGAGGGGCGACGAGCGCCTGCATCGGCACCAAGAACCATGCTGAGCGTGGCGTCTCAGTGGGGGTATTTTCAGGCATTGCTTCCCAGCGTCTCGTAGATCAATCAGACAATCACCTTCTTGTCATTTTCTACAACGAGCGCAACTGAAATAATCGGAAATCAAGGCCTTCCGCACCGCTTATCTATCGGAAGTTGGTACCTTAATGCCTTATTCCCTTGCGTCCGATCACCTTGCCGGCAGTCAGAAACAGAATGCGCATATCGAAACCGAGTGAGCGCCGCTGAAGATATTCGACGTCGAATTTCACCTTCTCCGGAATCGGCAACTCGTCACGGCCGTTGATCTGCGCCCAACCGGTCAATCCGGGCAGGAGTTTATCGACGCCGCGGGCGGTCCGCAATTCGATCAGATCATACTGATTGTAGAGCGCCGGCCGAGGCCCGACAAAACTCATTTTGCCCTTCAGAATGCACCAGAGCTGCGGCAATTCGTCGAGGCTCGATTTGCGCAGAAACGAACCGATGGGCGTCAGAAACCGATCGGGATTCTCGAGAAGATGTGTGGCAACCGTCGGCGTATCGACGCGCATGCTGCGAAATTTCGGCATCAGGAAAATCTGATTGAAGCGGCCGACACGTTTTGACCAGTAGAGGATTGGCCCCGTCGAGGTCAGCCGGACACAGAGAGCGACGACTATGATAGGAACCAGCAGGATGGCCGACGCGACCACAGCCAGAAGAAAATCGACCGCCCGTTTCAAACCCATGCTCCGCACTTGTTCCCTCGCCTCATGGGATTTCGCCATACGCCCCACCGCGCCGTATCGTCAAAAAGGCGTTTCGCGTCAACTCCAGTAGCCGCCGTTCCTCAATGGAACGCCCGGCCGCTCATCGGCCAGTTCCGCTCCCCGCCCCGCCAACTGGAAATATCTAACCTCATGATCCAAAAGGAAGAAGGCGCCAATGAGAAACTATCTCCCTCTTTAGTTCCGTCACACATCGTTAACCATAAATTCGCGCAGCAAAGGCCGCCAGGAATCTCATCCCGCTCTGCCTCTCACCGGCACATTGGTGCGGGCAAGGGCCATTAACATCGGGCCGATGGCAAACTCTCCTCTTTCGGCACGCCGCGTCAAGTCGCGAAGATAGCCGCCGGCGGAGTTGATGTGCCCTGCCCTTTCGAGGACGCAAGCCATGACGGTGGCGGCATTTTCCGGCCCCATGATCTCACAGGCCTGTTCGTAGGCCGACGGGCTGACACCGAGCATTGAACGAACGACCACAGCCGCTGCCATCAGATCGCGCCAGGAGCCAATCGAGCCCTGCGGTCCGTAGGCCGCGACCTCGGGGCAGGCCTGCAGCACCAGGCCCAGCGGAAAGGATTTGAGCGCGCCGCTGCCAGCGGAGGCAGATCTGGCCTCCCGGACATGGCCGTTCGCCTCTTCCTCTTTCTGCATTCGCGCTGCCGGCTCGGCCCGACCTGCCGATCCATCCTGCGCCGTCGCGCCCTGCTTCGTTTCGAAGCTTGGTTCAAGTTCAATAGTTGATTGTGGGTTTGAATTCTGTATGTGCCGCTCATAATGTGGGGCATTGCCGCTATGATTTCGTGTTTTTTCCTGAATTTCTAACTGATTGGTGATTTCGTCGCGCAACAGTTCCAATTCGTCGAGGGTCGCGGCAATCTCGGCAGCGGATGGCGAGCGTGGCAGTCGCTCGACGATATCGCGGAAATGCAGATGGATACGACCCCAGTCGCCGGCGACCCCCTCTTCGAGCGCCATTTCGATGAGCTTGGCAACGTCGCGCCGGCATAGCGTCAGGCGCTCTCTGAGCCGCTGCAGATGCAATCGTTCGGCCGCCACCTCCGCCGCCAGGCGCTCGATCTCGTCTGCGCGCGCGAGCAGCGGCGCCAACGAGAAACCGAATGCCTCGCGGATGTCCCCGCCCTGCTCCTTGCGGGCATAACGCTTGCCGTTCGGGCTGTCCTTGCGGATCAGCAGCCCAGCCTCGACCAGGCACGCCAGGTGACGGCGGATCGTCTGCTCCGCCATTCCATGCGCGCGCAGGGAGAGTTGGGCATTGGACGGGAATACGACCAGCCCATTTTCCTCGGAGAGCTCTCCCTTGGGATAAAAGCTCAGCAGCGCGTTGAGGATGGCAAGCGCCCGGTCGGTGATGCCGAGCAGCGGCTTGGCCTCACACAGGGCGCGGTAGAGCTTCCACTTGTCTATCGATCGACCGGGCTCGATTTTTCGAGCCGCCGTCTGGCTTGCCAACATGCCAAACGTCATCGGCCGCCGCCCGAAGGGCGTCGTCACACTTCCGCTTTCCATTTTCTTCGCCTTCTTCAAGGCAAAAGATCGCGGCTCACCAAATTCGGTGCCAAAGACTCTTGACTATGATTCGCGGAAATGTGATTCTCTGGGTGTCTAGATCAGAGAGGGCTTCCGCGACGGCAACGTTCGGGGGCCTTTTCTTTTGCTTATTGATCTCCGTTCTTCGTTGAATCCTGTGTCTTCTCGAACGCCTCGTAGAGGCGATCCAGATTGCTGGCGATGTAGGCTCCAAAGGCAGATGCCTTTTCCGCCTTCAGCGCGATGGTGAACTGCCGTCCATCATCCTTGATCTTCGCCTTGACGGCTCCGTCCTGGCGCTGCCAAGCGCGAGCCACGGGCTGAAGCGCGGCGGTGGACGAGGCTTGATGCTTCCTGCTGATGAACGCAACGAGCATGTCGAAGCGGGCGTCCGGCTCAGCCGTCTCGAACTCTACCGACCTGGTAAACTCGATTGCCCGGGCGGCGATGTTTTCGGTCTCGAATTTCACCGAAAGATCATGCCAGCGGTCGCGGCCGGTGGTCTTGGCCGCGCCGATCGCAGCCAGGACTTCGGCTGGAATGCGCTTGGTGACGGACAGCATCTTGGAAACTGTGGTCTTGTCGGCGCTGAGGGCCGACATGATCGTTTCCCTGTCGAAGCCCAGCGTGTCGAGCCTGTCGGCAAACATCGTCCTCTCGATGAAGGACAAATCGGCGCGCGCCGAATTCTCCTGTCCCTGAGCGATGACGTGGTCGCGATCGTCGAGCTTCTTGACCACCGCGCGGACGGGCCGTCCGAGCTCTTTTGCAGCGCGGGCGCGGCGATGCCCGAAGGCGATCTGATAGCGGCCATCTTTCTCGGGATGCGGGCGCACGAGGATCGGCGAATCCTGGCCGCGCAGGCGAATCGCCTCGACCAACTCGCGGAACTGCTCGTCGGTGTGCACCAACCGATCCGTCACGAAGGAATCTTCGATCAGCGTTGGATCGAGATCGACCACCGTCTCGCCGCTCGCCAATTGCTCCTCGATCGCCCTGGCTGCATCAGCCTTCGCAGCCAGCGCGTCAATGCTGCGCGTGACAGCCCCGAGAGCGCCGATCCCTTTATAGGTGATGTGCTGTTTCTCATCGCGATGGGTCGGCTCATCCTCATTGTTTACCGCAGTAAACTTCTTGGAATCGTCCATCAGGCCGGAGAGGAGATTTTTACGCGCCATCAGCCATCCCCCCGCTCCGGTTTACCGCAGTAAACATCCTGGTCATTTCCGCCCCCACGCTTTGTGGATCAGATCGACAATTTCGGTGTTGACCGCATCCATTGCCTCCATGGCGCGGTCATAGGTCGCCCGGGTAAACTGACTCCGCTCGACCTCATAAAGCGTCTGGTTGGTCATCGCCGCATCTGAAATCGCCACGCTGCGCAGCATTGGATTGGTGAGCACGTGGTTTTTGAACATCGACCGCATGAAGGCGACCATCTGTGTCTGCGGCCCGTCCTGCGGATCGTAGCGGGTCACGAGATAACGCAGCCAGTCGAGGTTCATGTTGCCGCCGGCGCCCTTCAGCGTGTTCAGCACTTCACCGAGCATCTGCAGGAACTGGCACATCGACATGACATCGAGCATCTGCGGATGAACGGTAATCAGGACCGCCGTCGCGCCGCAAATGGCGCTCATGGTCAAAAAGCCGAGCTGGGGAGGGCAGTCGATGATGACGACGTCGTAGTCGTCGGCGACCGAAGAAAGCGCCTCGTCCAGCCGGGCGAAGAACACGCGTCCGTAGTCGCCCGCTTTACCCTGGGCGAGGACCCGCGGCGTATCGTGCTCGAATTCCATCAGTTCGAGGTTGCCCGGCACCAAATGAAGGTTCGGGAAGTTGGTTGGCCGGATCACCTCCCGCAGCGGCCTCCGCCGGTCGTCGTAGCGAATGGCGGCGTAGAGCGTCTCGTTCTCGTTGACGTCGAACTCCGGCTGAAAGCCGTGGATGGCCGAGAGAGACGCCTGCGGGTCGAGATCGACGGCAAGGACGCGGTGACCCGTCAAGGCAAGGTGCTGGGCAAGATGCGCCGCACTTGTCGTCTTGCCGCTGCCGCCCTTGAAGTTGACGACGGCGACGACCTGCAGATGTTCGTGGCCGCGGCGATGGCGCACATAATGTGTTCCGGCGCGCGCATTGTGCTCGAGGAAGGCGCGCATCTCTTCCATCTGTTCCGCCGTGTAGGACCGACGGCCCGACGGCGTAACCTGGGGGAGGGCGCCCTTGCCCTCCAGCGACAGATTGCGAAGATAGCCGCTGGTCACGCCGAGAAACCGCGCCACTTCGGCAAGCTGAAATTCCCGGAGCCCCTTCAGAGCGCGCGGCGGAAACATTTCGAGCCGATGCTGCTTCAGTTTGTCGGATAGTTCCTGCGCCTGACCGATGATCAGCTGGTCGACATCGGAAATTGCTTTTTCTATCTGCGGTGCCATATTCATGGAAATCTCGAAAATGCGATTTAAAAGCTCTACGTGCTTTGAAAGCGCATTTAGCGCCGATTCTGGAGGAGTGGCAAGGCAAATAGGGTTAACAAGACCCTATCAAGAGGTTGTCCAATCTTTTTCAAGCACTTGCCCAGGCGCGCGTGTCGCTGGCGGGTGCGGCAATCGCGCATTTACAGGGCGAATCGGACGAGACCAAGCTGCGACAACGGCATTGTACCGAAATCGCAATGAAATGACTGGGATCTGAACTCACACCAGAATTGCCGGTCTGTCCGGTTACTCTCCGAGCGGACGGGAGCTATCTGCGACGGAGGCCGCCACGGTCAGACCACGGCTTTCCACCTGCCCCATCGCCGTGACCAGTGCGATGATCGATTTACGGATTTCGGGATCGGCGATCTTCAGAAAGGCGCGATTGAGCACCAGCCCCTCTTTGGTTCGCAGGAATTCGGTAACCGGATCGGCATGGTCCGGTCCATCCAGCCCCCGCACCGTCAACGGCTGGGAGTCGCCCTGCTCGAAAAAGAAGCTCGGTGAGGTGTGAAGCACTTCGGCGATGCGCTGCAAACGACTCGCGCCGATGCGGTTGATGCCCTTTTCGTATTTTTGAACCTGCTGAAAGGTCACGCCGATCTGATCGGCAAGCCGTTCCTGGCTCATTCCGAGCAGTTGCCGGCGCGTTCTGATGCGCGCTCCGACATAGCTGTCTATGGCATTCGGTGTCTTGACATTCATCGCGTATTGTCAGCCTCGATCGCATTTCAATCGCCGCAGCTGTAGTGCCCCCCTGAGCGGTTTTCCATGGTTGTTTTCATATAGCATACCACATATGCGACGATCCCGGCTGACTGTGGTATGAAAACCCCCATCGGAAAGAGGGGATGACTGCGCAAGAACCCGCTCGACTGAAGGAAAATCGAACAAAAGCCGTACCGATCCTGGAGAAACCGGGCTGGCGATTGCTGCCAGGCGTGGGTTAAATGCTTCTCAGCGAACGTCGCGCGACAGTCTTGCCAGCCCCGATCGCCGCAAATCCATCGAAAAAGACGCAGCACGGCACCGACCGTACCTGTTCAGGAGAGATATTGATGGCAACCGTTGCTGAAGGCGCGCCCCGTTTCGAAAAAACGACGATGTCTATTCTGATGGCGGTCAGCTTCTGCCATATGCTGAACGACATCATGCAGTCGCTGCTCGCCTCACTCTATCCGCTGTTCAAGGCGAATTACGACCTGGACTTCGTGCAGATCGGCCTTCTTACCATGACATTTCAGGTCACCGCGTCTCTGCTGCAGCCGGCGGTCGGCATCGTCACCGATCGCTGGCCGATGCCCTATTCCCTGCCGGTCGGCATGGCTAGCACCTTTTGCGGCCTTATTCTGCTCGGCAACGCCGGCAGTTTCACACTGCTGCTGGTGGCAGCAAGCCTGATCGGCTTCGGTTCGGCGGTCTTCCATCCGGAATCCTCGCGTGTCGCCCGTCTTGCCTCCGGCGGTCGCCACGGTTTTGCGCAGTCCTTTTTCCAGGTCGGTGGCAATGCCGGCCAGGCGATCGGTCCGCTGCTCGCCGCCTTCATCGTGCTGCCCCTCGGCCAGCACAGCGTCTCCTGGTTTGCCGTCATCGCCATGGTCGGCATGATCGTGCTGAGCTGGGTGGGCAACTGGTACATGAGCCATCGGCGCCAGAACGCCAGCAGACCTGCTGTCAGTCGAACCCTGCCGCTGCCGCAGAACAGGGTCGTCTGGGCGCTGCTGATCCTCGTGCTGCTGACGGCAACGAAGAATGTCTATATGGCAAGCGTCTCCAGCTACTTCACCTTCTATGTCATCGACAAGTTCGAACTCAGCGTGCAGCAGGCGCAGCTGATGCTCTTCCTGTTCCTCGGCTCGGTTGCCGTCGGCACTTTCCTCGGTGGACCGATCGGCGATCGCTTCGGTGCCCGTTTCGTCATCTGGTTTTCGATCCTCGGCGTAATCCCCTTCGCATTGCTGCTGCCCTATGCGAATCTTCTCTGGACGGGGGTGCTCAGCGTCATCATCGGCCTGATCTTCGCTTCGGCGTTTTCGGCGATCGTCGTCTTTGCTCAGGAGCTCGTGCCCGGCCGCGTCGGCCTGATCGCCGGCGTCTTCTTCGGCTTCGCGTTCGGGGCAGGGGGGCTTGGTGCGGCGCTGCTCGGTGATTTTGCCGATACGCACGGCATCGACTTCGTCTACCGCATCTGCTCCTACCTGCCGTTGCTCGGCCTGCTGACGATCCTCCTGCCGCGCATCCCGAAGCAGAAGCCGGCCTGAGGCCATATGGTCCGCAACCAAAGATTTCCTCCGCATTTGGATGGGGAGGATTGGCATGGCTTTACCCTGATGTCGCCCACACTTGGACAGGCGCTACGCCATCACGATCTCGGCGAGCGCGCCTCTCAAGCGCCACCTTCATTCTTTAGGACATGCTTAAGGGCCGCAATTAATCCATAAATTTGATAGAAATTTATCCTGCCGATATCGAAGGCGGGGCAAGAGTTTTTCAGGCTCTTCCTTCACATCAGACGTTCGTGCTTCGCCCCCGATCCGCGCATTTGCCATGCTCAGCCTGATCGGGGCGTTCGGCCTCATTCATTCAGACGGGATATACTATGACCAAGAACAAAAACCTTCACGGCTTACAGTTTTCGCGCCGGGCGGCTCTTGCTGCCGTCGCCGTCTCTGCTGCCGCACTTTTTGCCTTTGCAGTTCCCACTCCCTCCCTTGCCGAGGACAAGTCGATCAAAGTCGGCATCATGGCCGGCGAAGAGGAGGACATCTGGCGTGTCGTCACGAGTGAGGCGGCCAAGAAAGGCCTCAAGATCGAGACCGTCGTCTTCAACGACTACACGCAGCCAAACGAAGCGCTGGAGCAGGGCGAGATCGACGCCAACGCCTTCCAGCATCAGCCCTATCTCGATAACCAGATCCAGCAGCACGGCTATCATATCGTCCGCGCGGGCTATACCGGGGTCTGGCCGATCGGCCTCTACAGCAAGAAATACAAATCCGTCGCCGAGATCCCGGAAGGGGCGGTCATCGGCGTCCCGAACGATCCCTCGAATGAAGGGCGGGCTTTGCGCGTTCTACAGAGCGAAGGCCTCATCAAGCTGAAGGATGGCACGGGCATTCTCGCCACCGTGGCCGACGTCAGCGACAATCCGAAGAAGATCGAGATCAAGGAACTCGATGCCGGCATCGTCGGCCGTTCGATCGATGATCTCGATGCCGGCGTTGTCAATACCGATTGGGCTTTGAAGAGCGGCCTTTCTCCTGCCGAACGCATCGCGCAGGAGCCGGTCGCCGATAATCCGTACCGCAATTTCATCGCCGTCAAGGCCGAGAACAAGGATGCGGACTGGGTCAAGACGCTTGTGTCGTCTTATCAGAACGACACCGTCAAGGCCGAATTTGACAAGGTCTATAAGGGGACGGGTCTCAGCGCCTATTGATCCGAAACTCGGCCGGGGTTAAGGCCTGCCGAAAGGCGGTCCGGGCGTTTCATGCCAGGACCGCCTTTGGTATTTCTAAGGAAAAGCAGATGAATTCCTTTGTTTCCGCCACGACAATCGAGCCGCAGCCGCAAGCAGCAACGGCCGAAGAAGTGGTGAGACTTGTCGACGTGAAGCGTCGGTTCGGAGCCACGGCCGCGCTCGACGGCATTTCGCTGCAGGTGAAGAAGGGCGAAGTCCTCGGCATCATCGGCCGCAGCGGCGCCGGCAAATCGACCTTGATCCGCTGCCTGAACGGCCTAGAGCGCGCCGACAGCGGCGAGATCCGTATCGAAGGCCGCGATATCACCGGACTTCAAGAACGGGAACTGCAGCCGCTGCGCCGCCGCATCGGCATGATCTTCCAGCACTTCAACCTGCTTTCGGCCAAGACGGTCGAAGACAACGTCGCGCTGCCGCTGAAGATCGAGGGCGTTGCCAGGGCCGAGCGCCTGAAGCGGGCGCGTGAGTTGCTTGAGCTCGTCGGGCTTGCCGACAAAGCGAAGGCCTATCCCGCCTCGCTCTCCGGCGGCCAGAAACAACGCGTCGGCATCGCCCGCGCACTCGCGGCGCGTCCGGCGCTGCTGTTGTCCGACGAGGCAACGTCGGCGCTTGATCCCGAGACGACCCGGTCGATCCTGTCCTTACTCAAAGATATCAACCGCAAACTCGGCCTGACCATTCTGCTGATCACGCATGAGATGGAAGTGGTGCGCGGCATTGCCGATCGCGTCGCGGTCATCGATGCCGGGCGGATCGTCGAGGAGGGCCAGGTCTGGTCGGTCTTCGCCAATCCGCAAGAAGGGATCACAAGGAGCCTGCTCGGCGGCATCCGCCCGCAGCTTCCCGATCATATAGCCGGGCGGCTATCGGCGACATCCGGCAGTGAGGCGATCCTCAGTGTCGATCTGGCCGGGCCCGAAGCGCAAGGCGCGCTGTTTGCCGAGCTTTCGGCGGCGCTGCCGCATTCCTTCCGTCTGGTCCATGGCGGCATCGACCATATCCAGAACCAGCCGGTTGCGCGGTTCTTCATCGCCGTTCCCATGCGCGACCCCGCGCTTGCCGGGAAGGTCGAACAATTTCTGACGGCCCGGTCCGCCCGGGTGGAGGTGCTTGGTTATGACGCCGATCATGTTTGAACTGCTGATCCGCTCGCTTTGGGAGACCGTCCTGATGACCGTCGCCTCCGGCGTGATCTCCCTCGTCGCCGGTCTGCCGCTCGGCCTTGCCCTTGTCGTCACCGCACGCGGCGGCATCGCTGAAAATCTCTGGATCAATCGCGTGCTCGGCGCTGTTATCAACGGTTTCCGCTCGGTGCCCTTCATCATTCTGCTGGTGGCCCTGATTCCGCTGACACGGCTGATCGTCGGCACCGCGCTTGGCACATGGGCGGCCATCGTGCCGCTCGCCATCGCCGCGACGCCTTATTACGCCCGTATCGCCGAAGTGTCGCTGCGCGAGGTCGACCGCGGGCTGATCGATGCCGTGCGCGCCATAGGCGGCAATCGCTGGACGATCATCCGCGAAGTGCTAGTGCCCGAAGCGCTGCCCGGCATCGTCGCCGGCTTCACCGTCACATTGGTGACACTGATCGGCGCCTCGGCGATGGCGGGCGCAATCGGCGCCGGCGGCCTCGGCGATCTCGCCATCCGCTACGGCTACCAGCGCTTCGAAACCAATGTGATGATCGCGGTCGTCGCCGTCCTCATCGTCCTCGTCTGCGGCATCCAGTGGCTCGGCGACAGGCTAGTCGCCAGGCTGGATCACAAATAGGTCAGTGCCGCAACCCGGTGGCGGAATGAGTGGCAGGCGATCGATGCTTTGCTGCGCTAATTCTCCTAAGGCTGTATCGCATCAAGCGCCTGTGAAATGATAAGGTGCGATGAAAGAGCCGGAGGAAGGCATGACGAAGAAGACGCTGTCGGATTGGGCGGAGCTTGCGCAGAAGGAACTGCGTGCCTCGCCCGAAACGCTGATTTGGCAGACGCCGGAAGGCATTGCCGTCAAGCCGCTCTATACGGCCGAGGATCTCGAAGGCGCCGCGCATCTCGGCTCGCTTCCCGGCTTTGCGCCCTTTACCCGCGGCCCGCGCGCCACCATGTATGCCGGCCGGCCGTGGACAATCCGTCAATATGCCGGCTTCTCGACGGCAGAGGAATCGAACGCCTTCTACCGCCGCAATCTGGCCGCCGGCCAGAAGGGCCTGTCGGTCGCCTTCGATCTCGCCACCCATCGCGGTTATGACAGCGATCATCCGCGCGTCGAAGGTGATGTCGGCAAGGCGGGTGTCGCGATCGACAGCGTCGAGGATATGAAAATCCTGTTCGACGGCATTCCGCTCGGGGAAATGTCTGTGTCGATGACGATGAACGGCGCCGTCATCCCGATCCTCGCCTCCTTCATCGTCGCAGGCGAGGAGCAGGGGGTGCCGAGGGGCGAGTTGTCGGGAACCATCCAGAACGACATTCTCAAGGAGTTCATGGTCCGCAACACCTATATTTATCCGCCCGAGCCCTCGATGCGGATCGTTGCCGACATCATCGAATATACGGCAAGGGAGATGCCGAAATTCAACTCGATCTCGATCTCCGGCTATCACATGCAGGAGGCCGGCGCGACGCTGGTCCAGGAACTGGCCTTTACGCTGGCCGACGGTCGCGAATATGTCAGGGCGGCGATCGCCAAGGGTCTCAACGTCGATGATTTTGCCGGAAGGCTCTCCTTCTTCTTCGCGATCGGCATGAACTTCTTCATGGAGGCGGCGAAGCTGCGCGCCGCCCGGCTGCTCTGGAGCCGGATCATGGAGGAGTTCCAGCCGAAGAAGGCGTCCTCGCTGATGCTGCGCACCCATTGCCAGACCTCCGGCGTGTCGCTGCAGGAGCAGGATCCCTATAACAACATTATCCGCACCGCCTTCGAGGCGATGTCGGCCGTGCTCGGCGGCACGCAATCGCTGCACACCAATTCTTTCGACGAGGCGATCGCGCTGCCGACGGAATTTTCCGCCCGCATCGCTCGCAACACCCAGCTCATCCTGAGCCACGAAACCGGCGTCACCAAGGTGGTCGACCCGCTGGCCGGCTCCTATTACGTCGAGAGCCTGACGCAGGAGCTTGCCGATAAGGCCTGGGCGCTGATCGAGGAGGTCGAAGCGCTCGGCGGCATGACGAAAGCCGTCAATGACGGCCTGCCGAAGCGGATGATCGAGGAGGCGGCCGCGCGCCGCCAGGCTGCCGTCGACAAGGGCGAAGAGGTCATTGTCGGCGTCAATCGTTACAGGCTCGACAACGAACAGCCGATCGACATTCTGGAGATCGACAACAGCGCCGTGCGCGCCGCCCAGATCAAACGGATCGAGGAAACCAGGCGGCGGCGCGACGGCAATGCCGTGCGCGAGACATTGGCCGCCCTTGCAGAGGTGGCGCGCACCGGGAGCGGCAACCTGTTGGAAGCAGCAATCGAGGCGGCACGGGCGCGCGCCACCGTCGGCGAGATCTCCGATGCCATGCGCGGAGCCTTCGGCGATCATGCCGCCACGCCTGCCGTCATCAAGGGCGTCTATGGGGAGGCCTATGACAACGAGCCGGAACTTGCCGTGCTGAAGACCCGGATGGCGGAGGTCACGGAAGCGATGGGACAGCGGCCGAAGATCATGGTCGCCAAACTCGGCCAGGACGGGCATGACCGTGGCGCCAAGGTGATCGCCTCGGCCTTCGGCGATATCGGTTTCGACGTGCTTGCCGGACCGCTCTTCCAGACGCCTGAGGAGGCGGCCGGCGTGGCGCTCGGTGAGAAGGTCAATGTCGTCGGCGTCTCGTCGCTGGCGGCCGGTCACCGGACCCTGTTGCCGCAGCTGATCGACAGGCTGAGAGAAAAGGGCGGTGGCGATATCATCGTCGTCTGCGGCGGCGTCATTCCGAGACAGGACTATGAATTCCTGCACGAACACGGTGTTGCCGCGGTGTTCGGCCCAGGGACGAACGTCCTCGAGGCAGCCAACTCCGTCCTTGACCTACTGCAGGGCAGGCGGCGGAACCAGTAGTTACAGCAATCCGCGCTTCGCCAGGTTGCTCATCAGCGCCGAAATGCCGAAGGTCCAGGGCGGGCATTCGGTGGAGAGCCGCACCGTGTTGACGAGCGTACCGAGACCGGCCGAGGAAATCTCGACGACATCGCCGATCTTATGGGTAAAACCCTGCTTCGGCGCGTCGCGATCCTGGGTCGGGGCAAACAGCGTGCCTAGAAAGAGCATGAACCCGTCGGGATATTGATGATGGGGCCCGAGCGTCTGTTTGACGAGGTCGGTCGGATCGCGGCTGATCTGCGACATCGAACTTTTGCCATTGAGCACGAAACCATCCTCGCCGGTGACCTTCAGGTCGAGCTCGGCCTTGCGCACGTCATCCAGCCCGTAACCGGCATCGAACAGGCGGATGAACGGACCGATCGAGCAGGACGCGTTGTTGTCCTTGGCCTTGCCGAGCAAGAGCGCCGAGCGGCCCTCAACGTCGCGCAGGTTGACGTCGTTGCCGAGCGTCACGCCCTTGATCTCGCCGCGGCTGTTGACCGCAAGCACGATTTCCGGCTCGGGATTGTTCCAGGTCGAGATCGGATGCAGGCCGACATCGGCGCCCCAGCCGACGGAAGACAGTACCGGCGCCTTGGTGAAGACCTCGGCATCCGGGCCGATGCCGACTTCGAGATATTGCGACCACATGCCCTCGTCGATCAGGGCCTGCTTGACCTTGGCAGCCTCGGGCGAACCGGCCTTGAGATTGGTGAGGCTGCCGCCGATCAGCGTGCTGACGCGTTCGCGGATCGAGGCGGCACGATCGGGATTGCCGGCCGCCTTCTCCTCGATGACGCGCTCGATCATTGATTGGGCGAAGGTAACGCCGCAGGCCTTGACCGCCTGCAGGTCGGCGGGCGCCAGCAGATAGGGACGAGCCGTGTCCGGCGCTTCCTTGCTGTTGGCGGCGATCTCCTCCAGCGAACCGATCGCCTTGCCATTTGCGGCGCGGACGAAGCCGGCGGCATCCTGCTTTTCGAGCACCGCACTCAGCGTCGGCGCCTCGCGCGAGGTAATGTCGACCAACATGCCCTCGCGAAGCGTTACGATGCTCGGTCCGGCTGCCTCGGGGCTCCAGACGCGGCCGACAAAAAGACCAGCCGAAGCAGCGGCATCGAGAAGGGGATGAGACATGGTGATCCTCCGTCACAGGCAAGCGGGGAGCGCTCTTTGAATATCTTCGAGGTCGTTGCCGCCCTCCAACCCGGCGGCGGCGGAAATCGATCACATTCCCGCAGATGGGGCAAGAGATGCTGGAGAAAAAGACTTTCGTCCAATTCGGATCGAATAAGGGACTTGTCAGCAAAACGGCGCCGGAAGTCAGTAAATAACTATTTAGATACAAAATTTTTATTTACTTTCAGATGCTTAGATACATCGATGTGCATTATCAGCCTCGATCTCGCCTTGACAGGAGGCAAGTTTCGTTATCTGTTTTGCCCGACATGGAGGATGCCGGCGCCAGCCGGTGCTCAGAAAATCCCGGGAGGATATTGCAGCGATGTTGAGATTTGCCGTCGTCGGAATCGACCATGGGCATACGTTCGATCACGTGAAAGGATTGCTGGCGGCAGGCGGCGAGTTCGTCGGCTATTGCCCGCAAACCTCGGTGCCGGCATTGCGCGAGACGTTCGAAAAGACATATCCCGATGCGCCGCAGATCGATCGCGAAAAGCTGTTCGACGATCCGTCGATCGATGTCATCTGCATTGCCGCGATCCCGCGCGACCGCGCCGGCCTTGCCATCCGCGCGATGAAGGCAGGCAAGGACGTGATGACCGACAAGCCCGGCGTCACGACCTTCGCCCAACTCGAAGAGGTCAAGCGCACAGTGGCAGAGACCGGCAAGATCTTCTCGATCTGCTTTTCCGAGCGCCATTGCGTGCGCTCCGCCGTCAAGGCCGGCAAGCTCGTCGCCGAAGGCGCAATCGGCAAGGTGATCCAGACGCTCGGCGTCGGCCCGCACCGCCTGCAGCTGCCGACCAGACCCGACTGGTTCTTCGATCCGGAAGCCTTCGGCGGCATCATCGTCGACATCGCCTCGCATCAGGTCGACCAGTTCCTGTTCTATACCGGCTCGACGTCGGGGGAGGTCATCGCCAGCTCGATCGGCAATTTCGGCATGCCCGACAAGCCGGCCTTCCAGGATTTCGGCGAAGTGCTGCTGCGCTCCGACAGAGCGGCAGGTTATGTCCGCGTCGACTGGTTCACGCCGGAGGCACTGCCGACCTGGGGCGACGGACGCCTGACCATCCTCGGCACCGAGGGTTATATCGAGCTGCGCAAATATATCGACATTGCCGGCCGGCCGGGCAAGGATCACCTCTTCCTCGTCAACGGCAAGGAAATGACCCATATCGATTGCAGTGGCGAAAAGCTCGATTATTTCGACGCCTTCACCGCCGATGTCGGCAACCGCACGCAGACGGCGATGACGCAGGATCACGTATTCGAGGTCTGCCGCCTTTCGCTCGAAGCCCAGACGAAAGCCGCGCGCATCGGCGCTCGCTGAGGAGGATGACATGACCAGGAAATTGCGCGTCGGCGTTATCGGCGCAGGGATTGCCGCGCGGCATCTGACAGGCTTCGGCTGGAACAAGGATCTCTTTGAGGTTCCCGTACTCTGCTCGCTCGATGAGGATCGCGGCAAAGCGCTGTGTGAAGAGTTCGGCATCGGCGAATATACGCAGGACGCAGACTCGCTGTTTGCCCGCGACGATCTCGATATCATCGATATTTCGACGCCGCCGAGCTCGCATTTCGAGCTTTGCCGCAAGGGCATCGAATCCGGCAAGCACGTGATCTGCGAGAAGCCGCTCTTCGGCTCGATCGCCGAGGTCGACGAAATGGGCCGCATCCTCGCCCGCTTCCCCGGCCAAAAGCTGATGCCGATCTTCCAATATCGCTACGGCTCCGGCCTGCAGAAGTTGAAGCTGCTGATCAAAAGCGGCCTGGCCGGCAAGCCATTCCTGACGACGATCGAAACCCATTGGTGGCGCGGCCCGGATTATTACGCCGTGCCGTGGCGCGGCAAATGGGCGACCGAGCTCGGCGGCGGCCTTCTCGGCCACGCGATCCACGCGCATGACATGCTGAATTATGTGCATGGACCCTGCGCCGAGGTGTTTTCCTATGGTGCGACGCTGGTCAATCCGATCGAAGTGGAAGATACGGCCGCCCTTTCGGTCAAGATGCAGAACGGCTCGCTGGCGACGCTGTCGATGACGCTCGGCTCGCGCAAGGAGATCTCGCGACTGCGCTTCTGCTTCAGCGATCTCGTCGCCGAAAGCATACTCGAACCCTACACGATGGGTCGCGATCCCTGGATCTTCACGGCTGGAACGGAGGAACACCAGGCGCGGATCGACGAGGCGCTGGCCGCCTATGTGCCGGGCGAGGACGGCTATACCCGCCAGTTCGAGCTCCTCCATAAGGCGATCGTCGAGGGCAAGGACCCGCCGGTGACGCTGCAGGATGCCCGTAACTCACTGGAGCTGGTGACGGCCGCCTATTACTCGCAGCGCACCGGCAAGCCGACGCCGATGCCGATTGCCGCCGATCACCCTCTCTACCGCTCCTGGCTTCCGGAGGAACAGCGCGCGGCTGCCGGCCTGTGAACAAAGCAGGGGAGGGGCGTTAAAAGGGCACGGACGGGGGCCTTCCGACGGGGTCTGCGAACGGTCAAACGGTGGGTGCCGGACGGGGCTTGGCATCCACCTTGAACCTTTTCTTGACCCGATTGACGGGCCTTCCGTCCAACAGCGGAACTTGGATAAGCCTGTCATAGGGCTCGAAGCCCATCTTTGCGTAATAGGCAAGACCGCCAACATTGTCGGCACGAATGGTCGCATTGATGAATTCGAGCCCGAGCTCTTCGGCTGCTGCCCGCGTCGCCGGAAAAAGGGCGCTGCCGGCGCCTGAGATCTTCGGGCTCATGCGGGCAAATGTTGCGATATCGACATAACCCTTCGGCGGATCGCCGTATGAGCTCAGCGACTGAAAGCCGACAAGCGACCGGTCATGCTCGGCCACATGGCAGACAAGGGGAAACTCGCCGTTGATGAACCAATCTGTGAATTCCGCGGCGGTAAGCGGCGTCTCGAGCGCGGTTGTGCCGCCGGCCAGGATAATTTCGTTCAGGAGACTGCACAGCTCCTCCGCATCGGCGGATACCGCTCTTCGAATATGCATGACTTTGATAGCCTCGTGTTTCGACGACAAACTGGTGGCGAGAATGAGAGAGCGCAAGCGCCCACCCGTCTGCGGCCTCCAGCAATCCCGCTCATCCAAAATTCAAGCCGCCGAAATCCAAAACGAAAGAAGCACCCATGCTGAAATCCTTCGAACATGTCGGCATGACGGTCAGTGACATGGACCGTGCCTTCGATTTTTACTGCGGCCTGCTCGGCTTGCGCCTGCATCTGCGCAGGACGATGGCCGACGGCTCTGAGATCGCCTTTCTCGATGCCGGCGGCGGCATGCTCGAGATCGTCGCGCCGGCCGGTGGTGCGGCACGGGCGGTTGACGTTCCCGAGGGCACGGCCGGACTACGGCATCTGACCTTCCTGTTCGAAAGTGTCGATGAGACATTCGCCCGGCTAAAACAGGCCGGTGTCGAGGTCAAGGAGCAGCCGCGCCTGGCCGTCAATGCCGAAGTTCTGCACAAGGTCGCCTTTCTGCGCGATCCTGATGGCATTCAGATCGAACTTGCCGAGAAACGATCGTCTGTCGCCGCCGTATTGTGAGCTAGTTCTGGAAGGAACCGGCGGGCACCGTCGTCACCAGCCGGATATCCCGGCGGAAGTCGGATGGCGACATGCCGGCGATATGGCGGAAGGATTTGTTGAAGGCGCTGATCGAGCCGAAGCCGCTGTCCATCGCCACCTGCAACACATTGGCGCCCTCGCTCATCAGCATCGCCTGGGCGCGCGACAGCCTGAGCAGCGTCACATATTTGCTGATCGTCATGCCGGTCGACCGCTTGAACAGGTTCATCGCATATTTCGGGTGCAGATCGGCGGCGCGGGCGATGTCGACCGAATCGATGTCCTGCAGGAAATTGGCGGCGATGAAATCGCACATGCGCGCGACGCTGCGCGAGGAATTCGGATGCGGCTGATCGCCTTCCAGGCTGACGGTCGTCTTCGATGTGGTCATCGAATAGGGTTCGAGCGCAATGCGCTCGATGCGCAGCAGCAATTCATCGACGGCGTGCTGGGCCTTGGCGGAATCGCCGGACTTGGAATAGTGGAACCAGCGAGCGAAATTTTCATTGTCGGCGGCATCGGTTGCCGAGGTCAGCAGCGTCTCGCCCTTCATCAGCCGGCTGGAAATGCTGATCGGCAAACGCAGCCGAAAGAAATAGATGAGCGGAAGGTGGGCGCCGGCGTAGAGCGAATCATCCGATGATTCGTCCATCTGATGTGGCTGGCCGCCCCAGAAGAGGCACATTTCGCCGGCGTTCAGCCGGAATTCGTGGTCGCTCATCCGATAATGAACAGTTCCGCGCATGACATAGTTGACCTCGACCTGCGCATGCCAGTGCGGCATGGCCATGACGAGCGGATGGGCATGAAACATCTGCAGCGCCGTCGGCGAACCCTCGATGCTGCCGGCGCCGGGCCGGTAGATTGCACTCGTGCCGATCTTACTTTCCGCCAAATCCATATTCCCTTTTTAGGAGACAGCCGCTCCCTTGCGGATAGTCTAACCGCGTTCGTGAAAGATCGGCAATTGAAAAGGGAGGATTTTCAATGCGCTTCAAACTTCTCGCCGCGACCACAGCTGTCGCACTGCTCGCTTCCGGCTCCGCCTTCGCGCAGTCGGCCAACCTGACCATCTGGAGCTGGAATGTCGCCGCGTCGGCATTGAAATCCACGCTGCCCGGCTTCAACAAGCAGTTTCCCGATATCAAGATCACCGTCGAAGACCTCGGAAACAGCCAGGTCTTCGACAAGACGCTCGCAGCCTGCGCTGCCGGCGGCGAAGGCTTGCCCGACATCGTCAGCATCGAGAATTTCGAAGCTGAAATCTTCTGGAGCCGCTTCCCGGATTGCTTCGCTAATCTGAAAGAGCTCGGTTACACAGCCGATATTCAGGCGAAGTTCCCCGACTTCAAGCGCACAGAGCTCGAGGTCGGCGATGTCGCCTATGCTATGCCCTGGGATTCCGGTCCCGTCGCCGTCTTCTACCGCCGCGATCTCTATGAAAAGGCCGGCGTCGATCCGAGCACCATCAGCACCTGGGACGATTTCATCGCCGCCGGCAAGAAGATCTCGGCCGCCAATCCCGGTGTCGTCATGGCGCAGGCCGATTTCAACGGCGACAGCGAATGGTTCCGCATGATCGCCAACGAGCAGGGCTGCGGCTATTTCTCGACCGACGGCCAGAACATCACCATCAACCAGCCGGCCTGCGTCGCTTCGCTGCAGAAGGTAAAGGAGATGAAGGATGCCGGCACGCTGACGGCCGCCAACTGGGACGAAAAGATCCAGGCCAATACCGCCGGCAAGGCGGCAAGCCAGCTCTATGGCGGCTGGTATGAAGGCACCGTGCGCTCGACCTCTCCCGATCTCAAGGGCAAATGGGGCGTCTACAGAATGCCGAGCCTGACGGCCGACGGCCCGCACGCGGCCAATCTCGGCGGTTCGTCGCTTGCAATTTCGGCAGCGTCCGCAAACAAGGAAGCGGCCTGGAAGTTCGTCAACTATGCCCTCGGCACCAACGAGGGGCAGGTGACCATGCTGAAGGAATTCGGCCTGGTGCCGTCGCTGCTTTCGGCCGAGAAGGATCCCTTCGTCAACGAGCCGCAGCCCTATTGGGGCGGGCAGAAGGTTTGGGCTGATATCCTGGCGACGCTGCCGAAGATCGTTCCGAGCCGCGGCACCGCCTTCCAGAGCGATGCCGAAGGCATCTTCAGGGCGACGCAGGCGAAGTTCTTCGCCGGCGGCTACCCCGATGCGAAAGCGGCTCTCGACGACGCCGCCAACCAGATCGCTTCGGCGACCGGTCTTCCCATCGCGCAATGAATGACGATGCCGGGCGCTCCAAGCTCCCGGCATTCCCCCGGCCTGCAACGCAGCCGGTCATTCATTTAGTTCGTGTGGAGGAAACTGGATGCCGTTCAGAACCCGGAGCGCTTATGCGTTCCTCGCCCCCTATCTGCTGATCTTTGCCACCTTCTGGATCTGGCCGATCATCAATTCGTTCCTAATTTCCTTTCAAAACACCCGCATCAACCCGTGGAAATACAGTCTGCAGGCCAATTGGGGCCGGCTCTTTTACGATCCGGCCTTCTATAACGCTCTTTACAACACGCTGATCATCCTGGTGATCCAGGTGCCGGTCATGATCGCGCTTGCGACCGTCATGGCCGTGCTGCTCAATTCGCCGCTCCTGAAAGCGCGCCCGCTTTTCCGTTTCGCCTTCTTTGCGCCGGTTGTCGTTGGTGAGGTCGCTTACGCAGCCGTATTCCGGCTGATGTTCAGCCTCGATTTCGGCGTCATCAACAAGATGATTTCGGCCATCGGTTTCAGCCCGATATCCTGGTTCGACAATGCCAATGCGGCGATGGCCGTGATCATCCTCGCCGTCACATGGCGCTGGGCCGGCTATAACGCCATCATCATCCTCGCCGGCCTGCAGGCCATTCCCGACGATGTCTACGAGGCAGCAACGCTCGACCGAGTGAGCAAGGTACAGCAGTTCTTTCATATCACCCTGCCGCTGTTGAAACCGATCATCCTCTTCTGTGTGGTGCTTTCGGTGATCGGCACCATGCAGCTCTTCACCGAGCCCTTCCTCATCACCAATCGCGGCGGTCCCGGCGGCGGCACGGAAACTCTCGGCCTCTTCCTTTATCGCCAGGGCTTCACCGCTCTGAACTTCGGTTATGCCTCGGCGATCGCCTATACGATGGCTGCCCTTGCCGTGGCGATCTCGCTTCTCAATCTCTGGGTCGGGAGGGATCCGAAATGAAATCCAAATCGCAATCCCTTCTGCTGCGCCAGATCGCGTTGCATGCCGCACTGGCGCCGCTTGCGATAATCTGGCTGTTTCCGCTCTGGATGATGTTCGTCTTCTCCACGATGCCCGACAACGGCATCTTCAGCCCTGACATCGTGCTGTGGCCATCGACCAACTTCGTCGAGAATTTCAAGAACCTGCAGGCCGATACCGATTTCATCGGGGCCATGGTGATCTCCATTGGCGTGGCGCTGATCTATACGGTGCTCTCGGTGCTGCTGACTTCGATGGCCGGCTGGGCACTGGCACGTTACCGTTTCGTCGGCCGCACCGTCGTTATCGCCATCATCCTCGGCACGATCACGCTGCCCTTCTCCGTGGTCGTCATCCCGCAATTCATCATGGTGGCGCGCGAGTTCAAGCTGGCAAACACCTGGGTGGCGCTGATCGTGCCGCCGCTGTTCAATTCGCTGGGCGTGCTGTTCATGCGACAATCCTTCTCGATGATGCCGGGCGAGCTTTTCGATGCGGCCCGGGTCGAGGGCGTCAAGGAATGGCAGATCTTCCTGCGCATCGCCTTGCCGCTGGCGCGCCCGACGATGGCGGCATTGGCGATCATTCTCTTCCTGCACTCGTGGAACAATTATCTCTGGCCGCTGCTGATCAATTCCAGACCGGGGATGATGACGGCGCCAGTGGCATTGGGAACGCTGATCGGCCTCACCAAAGTCTCCTGGGGCGGCATCATGGCCGGCGCGGTGCTGCTGACGGCGCCGATCCTCGTCGTCTTCGTGGCTCTGCAGCGCCATTTCATCGCCGGCATCGCGGCCGGCGCAATTAAATAATCGGGAGGCCGCATGGCAGAGCTTTCACTCAGCAATATCGTCAAACGCTTCGGCGGCTTTGAGATTATCCACGGCGCCGATCTGGAGGTGAAGGATGGCGAATTCGTCGTCTTCGTCGGCCCGTCCGGCTGCGGCAAGTCCACGCTGCTCAGGATGATCGCCGGCCTCGAGGACATTACTTCAGGCGAGCTTCGCATTGGCGGCAGGGTCGTCAACGACGTCGAGCCGGCCGATCGCGGCATCGCCATGGTGTTTCAATCCTATGCGCTTTATCCGCACCTCACCGTCGAGGAAAACCTGAGCTTCGGCCTGCGCATGAACGGCAACCCGAAGGCCGATACCGAGCGGCGCGTGCGCCATGTCGCCGAGATCCTGCAGATCACCGAGTTGATGAAGCGGCGGCCGAAGCAGCTTTCCGGCGGTCAGCGCCAGCGCGTCGCGATCGGCCGCGCCATCGTCCGTGAACCGGAGGTTTTCCTGTTCGACGAACCTTTGTCGAACCTCGACGCCGAGTTGCGCGTGCAGATGCGCGTCGAAATCTCCCGGCTGCACAAGCAGCTCGGCACGACGATGATCTACGTCACCCACGATCAGACGGAGGCGATGACGCTCGCCGACCGGATCGTCGTGCTGCGCGCCGGCAATATCGAGCAGATCGGCGCGCCGCTCGATCTCTATGACGATCCCGCCAACCAGTTCGTCGCCGGCTTCGTTGGCTCGCCGAAGATGAATTTCCTTAAGGCCGTTGTGGTCGAGACGCAGCCGGGCAGGGCGGTGATTGCACTCGAAAGCAACACCAATACGCGCCTGCCGCTGCCCGTCGCCGATCCCATCGAAGCCGGCGCGAAAGTGACGCTCGGCATCCGTCCCGAACATTTCGTCGATGCCGGCATGGGCGATGCCGATCTCACCGTCGCCATCGACGTCGCCGAACATCTCGGCAACACCAGCTATATCTACGCCGCCATCGGCAGCGAGCAGTTGATCATCGAGCGGCCGGAATCGCGTGTCGCCGGCAATCGCGAGACGCTGACCGTCGGCCTTCCCGCACGCCACACATTCCTTTTCGACGGCGCCGGCAAACGGCTTCGCTAAACCCCTCCCAAGGCAGAAAGACGAAAGAGGTTTCCATGACGTCCGATCAACCGATCCGCTGGGGCATCATCGGCCCCGGCACCATCGCCCGCACCTTTGCCGATGGCGTCGCCCATTCGCGTACCGGCAAATTGGTGGCGATCGCCACCCGCAATCCTGCAAAGCCAGGCCTTGCCGAAGCTTTCCCCGGCGCCCGCATCGTCAACGGCTATGAGGCGCTGCTTTCCGACCCCGAGATTGATGCGGTTTATATTTCCGTGCCCCATACCGGCCATGCCGAATGGGCGATCAAGGCTGCCCGCGCCGGAAAACATATCCTGGTGGAAAAGCCGATCGCACTGTCGGCCTATGATGCCGAGGCCGTTTACTACGAAGCCAAGAAGGCTGGCGTCTTTGCCGGCGAGGCCTTCATGTACCGCGTGCATCCGCAGACGGAGAAGCTGGTCGAACTCGTCAAGAGCGGCGTCATCGGCACGCTGCGCATCATCCGCTCGAGCTTCGGCTTCAATATGGGCGGCTACAAGCCGGAGCACCGGCTGTTCGCCAACGATACAGCTGGCGGCGGCATTCTCGATGTCGGCGGCTATCCCGTCTCGATGGCGAGGCTGATCGCCGGCGCTGCGGAAGGCAAAGCCTTCCTCGAACCGGAAAAAGTTTCGGGCGTTGCCCATCTCGGAGAGAGCGGCGTCGATGAATGGGCGTCGGCCGTGCTCAAGTTCCCGAACGAGATCATCGCCGAAGTCTCCTGCTCGATCATGGCGCAGCAGGACAACGTCCTGCGTATCATCGGCTCCGAGGGCCGGATCGAGGTCGCCGACTTCTGGTTCGCCTCCGGCCACAAAGGCGGCGTCGGCAAGATCGAGATCTTCAAGGGCGGCAAGCAGGAGACGATCGAGGTCAAGGAAGATCGCTGGCTCTATTCGTTCGAGGCCGATGCGGCGGGCGATGCTATCCGCGCCGGCAGGACGGAATTCACCTCCCCCGGCATGAGCTGGGCGGATTCGATCGGAAACCTGCGTGTGCTCGACCAGTGGCGCGCCTCGGTCGCTCTCGAATATGGCGTCGAGAAGGCGGTGAAGCGCACGAACAATATTGCCGGCGGCGCGGTGACACGAGGCAACAGCATTCCGCAGCGGCAGATTCCCGGCATTTCCAAGCCGGCCTCGGTCGTGACACTCGGCTTCGAATTCTTCCCGAACTTCGCCTCCGCCTCGCTGACGCTCGACGCCTTCTACGAGGCCGGCGGCAATGCCTTCGACACGGCCTATGTCTATGGCGCCGGCAAGACGGAAGCGATCTTCGGCGACTGGCACACCAGCCGCAAAGTGCCGCGCGAGGAGATCGTGCTGATCGGCAAGGGCGCCCATTCGCCGCTCTGCTACCCCGATATGATCGCCAAGCAGCTCGACCAGTCTCTCGCCCGGCTGAAGACCGACTTTGTCGACGTCTATTTCATGCATCGCGACAATACCGACGTGCCGGTCGGCGAGTTCGTCGACGCCATGGATGCCGAGGTCAAACGCGGCCGCATACGCGGCATCTTCGGCGGCTCGAACTGGACGCGAGCGCGTTTCGACGAAGCGATCGCCTATGCCGAAAGGACCGGCAAGGCGGCACCCGCGGCACTCTCCAACAACTTCTCGCTTGCCGAAATGCTCGATCCGATCTGGGCCGGCTGTGTTGCCGCTTCCGATGACGATTGGAAGAAATGGCTGAACGAGAAGCAGATCCCGAACTTTGCCTGGTCGAGCCAGGGTCGCGGTTTCTTTACCGACCGCGCCGGCCGCGACAAGCGGGACGATGAGGAGATCGTGCGCGTCTGGTATTCCGAGCGAAACTTCGGACGCCGCGACCGCGCCATCGAGCTTGCCAACAAGCTCGGCCGCAATCCGATCCACATCGCGCTCGCCTATGTGATCGCACAGCCCTTCCCGGTCATCCCGCTAATCGGGCCGCGAACCGTCGCCGAACTGGAAGACAGTCTCTCGGCACTCGACATCCGGCTGACGCCCGAACAGGTAAAGTGGCTGGAAGGCTGACTCAATAGAAGGGCGCGGCTTGAAGCCGCGCCCTTTTCATCACTACTTCGACGTTTCGGACGCCTTCTTCTTGGCGGCGTCGTCCATCAGCTCATACCACATGGCGTTGAGGACGGCGAAGGCGGCGGCCAGCGGCAGGCCGAGGATCCATGCGAAATACCACATCGTTTCGTCTCCCTCAGTAGGCGTGACTGTTCTTGTCGGTGACCGACTTCTCGTCGACCTTGCCCCACAAAACCTTGTAGACCCAGACGGTGTAGGCAACGATGATCGGCAGGAAGATCACCGTCACGACCAGCATGATGAACAGCGTCATATGGCTGGAGGATGCATCCCACACCGTCAGGCTCGATCGCGGATCGAGCGAGGAGGGCAGAATGAACGGGAACATCGCCAGACCGACCGTGGAGATGATGCCCAGTATCGCCATCTTGCTGAAGATGAGCGTCGTCACCTCGCGTCCTGCCCGCATTGCGAGTAAGGCCAGTGCCGCACCTGCAAAGCCGAGGACAGGCGCCAGGATCATCCACGGATGGGCGTTGTAATTGGCAAGCCATGCGCCATTCTCGATCACCACGCTCTTCAGCAGCGGGTTTGACGGTCCGATCGGGCTGATGTCGCTGGCGATGCGATAGCCGCCAACGCCGATCCATAGGAAGAGGCCGCCGAGGGCAAAGAGCACGATGGCGGCAAGGGCGGCGATACTGCCATAGCTTCTGGCCCGCTCCGCCACCGGCCCGCTCGCCTTCAAGACCAGCCAGGCGGCGCCGTGCATCGTCAACATGGCGACGGACAACAGCCCGCAGAGCAGCGCATAGGGGTTGAGCAAAGCGAAGAACGAGCCTTCGTAGAAGATCCGCATGTCGTCGGCAAAGCGGAACGGCACGCCCTGCAGCACGTTGCCGACGGCAACGCCGAAGATCAGCGCCGGCACGAACCCGCCGATGAAAAGCGCCCAGTCCCAGGCGTTGCGCCAGCGCGCACTATCCCGTTTCGACCGGTATTTGAAGCCGACCGGGCGCAGGATGAGCGCGAAAAGGATCGCGAACATGGCGAGATAGAAGCCCGAGAAGGAGACCGCATAAAGCGGCGGCCAGGCGGCGAAGATGGCGCCGCCGCCGAGGATCAGCCAGACCTGGTTGCCTTCCCAGGTGGCGCCGATCGTGTTGATCGCCACGCGCCGCTCCGCATCGGTCCTGGCAACAAAGGGCAGAAGCGTGCCGACTCCGAGATCGAAGCCGCCAGTCGTTGCAAAAGCGATCAATATCACGCCGAGCAGCAGCCACCAGATGAGGCGCAGGGTTTCGTAGCCGATGAGTTCGTGAAGGATCATGGCAGTCACTCCGCAGCCGGGACGAGGGTTTCGGAAATTAAGACGGCTTCCGGTTCGTCGTCCGGCTCCGGCCCCTGTCTAATCGCCTTGATCATCAGGCTCATTTCGATGACGATCAGCACCGTGTAGAGCGCGGCAAAACCGATGATCGTCAGCAGCACCGTGCCGGCACCGAGGCTGGAGACGGCGGCCGCCGTCGGCAGCACGCCTTCGATCACCCAGGGCTGGCGGCCGAATTCGGCGACGACCCAGCCGAGCTCGATGGCGACCCAGGGCAGGGGGATTGCCAGCACGGCAATCTTCAGCAGCAGCGGATATTTATCGAGATGGCGGCGGGCCGACAGCCAGAAGAAAGTGGCGGTCAAGAGGATGAAGAACATGCCGAGGCCGACCATGATGCGGAAGGACCAGAAGAGAGTCGGTACATGCGGGATCGTGTCACGCGCAGCCTGCACGATCTGCGCGTCGGTCGCTTGCCGCGGATCGTCGACGTAGCGCTTCAGAAGAAGCGCGTAGCCGAGATCATGGCCGAGATCCTCGAAGGAGCTACGCACTTCCTGCGCGACCTGGTCCTGCGCCGGCGCCGCACGGATCTGCATCAGCGCGTCGTAAGCCTTGATGCCGTCGCGGATTCGCACCTCGGCCTGCTGTTCGAGCTTGTCGATGCCGGGGATTTCGGTCGTCAGCGACCGTGTGCCGATCAGTCCCATCACCCAGGGGATATGCACGGCGAAATGCGTCTCGCGCGCTTCCTGATCGGGGAAACCGAAGGCGGTGAAGGCGGCAGGAGCCGGCTCCGTCTTCCACATGCCTTCGATAGCGGCGAGCTTCATCTTCTGGTTTTCGGTCGCGAGATAACCGCTCTCGTCGCCGAGCACGACCACCGAAAGAGCCGAGGCGAGGCCGAAGGAGGCGGCGACCGTCATCGAGCGCTTGGCAAGCTCGATATGCCGGCCCTTCAGCACATACCAGGCCGAGACGCCGAGCACGAAGATCGAGGCGCAGACATAACCCGCCGACACCGTGTGGACGAATTTCGCCTGGGCGACCGGATTGAAGACCACGTCGAAGAAGCTGGTGATCTCCATGCGCATCGTCTGCGGATTGAGGGCCGATCCCACCGGATTCTGCATCCAGCCATTGGCGATGAGGATCCAGAGCGCGGAGAAATTCGAACCGAGCGCCACCGCCCAGGTGGCGACGAGATGGCCGACCTTCGACAGCTTGTCCCAGCCGAAGAAGAACAGACCAACGAAGGTCGCCTCGAGGAAGAAGGCCATCAGGCCTTCGATCGCCAGCGGCGCGCCGAAGATGTCGCCGACATAATAGCTGTAATAGCTCCAGTTCATGCCGAACTGGAATTCCATGACGATGCCGGTGGCGACGCCGAGCACGAAATTGATGCCGAACAGCGTGCCCCAGAATTTCGTCATCTGCCGCCAGATCTGGCGGCCGGTCATGACATAGACGGTTTCCATGATCGCCAAGAGCACGGACAGGCCGAGCGTCAGCGGCACGAACAGGAAGTGGTAAAGCGCCGTCAGCGCGAATTGGAAGCGCGATAACGCGACGATATCTAGTTCCATTGTCTTTCTCCCACGGTCCCACGGGGTACGGAGCGTTCCTCAGCGCCGGCTGGCGCTGAGGGCATGCGATGTGGCTCAATCCGGCCGAAGCCGGTCGAGCGCCTTTTCGAACGCCGCCTCCCCGCGGCGTGAAACTTCTGAAATGCGGCCGCCTTCGATGACGGCGATACGGTCGGCGATCGCAGCCTCGCGGCGGATATGGGTGGCGATCACCAGCGAGCGGCCCGCCGCCATTGCCGTCAGACGGCTGAGCACGTCGCGGGCGGTGGCGCCGTCGAGACCCTCGGTGGGCTCGTCGAGCAGCCAGAGCGGCGTGTCGCGCAGGAAGAGCCGGGCAAGCGCCAGCCGGCGCGACTGGCCGCCTGAAAGGCCGAGGCCGCCTTCGCCGAGAAGCGTATCGATCCCCCGCGGCATGGTCTCGACATCGGCAAGCAGGCCGGCGGCAGCAAGCACCTCCCGAAGACGGGTCTCGCTCGCATCCGGGTCGGCAAGAGCGAGATTGCCGCGCAGACTGTCCTCGAAGAGTTCCGTCCGCTGCGTCAGCAAGGACGCCGTTACCGCCGCAACACTTCCCGTTCTTGCCGGCAGTTCTCCGGAAAGCAGAGCGAGCAGGCTCGACTTGCCGGCGCCGCTGCTGCCGATCACCGCGAGGCGTTCGCCCTGCTGAAGTGTGAGTTCGCTGACCAGGAGTGCCGGCACGGCGGAATTTTCATGGAATGCGGACACAGCGGCCAGCGAAAAAGCAAATCCCGGCAGCGGCAGCCCCATAGGTTCTGGCGTTGCGGCGGCGGCAAGCCGCGGCGCGACGCGCTTTGCCGCAAGCAGGGTTCGGCCAAGTTCCAGGGCACCACGGCGCAGAGCTGTAAAGGGTTCGGCGGCCGCAAAGGCGACGAGCAGGCCGAGGGCTGCCACCGGCGTGGTAATCGCGTTGGTTTCCGCAAGGGCGGCGACGGCAAGCAGCGATACCGTCAATAAAAGGGTGGAGACGAGGCCGAAGCCGAATGTCAGGCCGGTTTCGACGCGGTTCAGCCGGTCGTCGGCGCGGCCGGCATAGTGGTCGGCGGCAGCGATCGCGCTCCTCTGCGCAGCAAGTCGGCCGGCCATCAACAAGTCGGTGTGACCGGCGACGAGATCGATCGTCCGCGACCGCAGTGCCTCGATGCCATGGGCGCGCCTGCGGGCATGTTTGCGCGCCGCCCGAGCAGCGATCAAAGGCAGGCCCAGGCCGGTGCCGGCGAGAAAGACGCCGAATAACAGGCCGAACAGCGGATGCATGAGCCCCAGCACGAGGCTTGCCGCAAGGGCAGCGCCGATCGCCACCGCGGCCGGCACAAGGATCCTGAGATAAAGAGAGTCGAGCGCATCGATATCGGCCGTCAGCCGGAAGAGCAGCCTTGTTGGACGATGCAGGAGCGTGCGTGCGGCACCCGGTTCGGCGAAGCCGCGAAACAGTCTTTCGCGAAGAGCGGCCAGCACGCCGAGCGTCGCGTCATGGGTCGCCAGCCTTTCACCATACCGTGCCGCCGTCCTGATGATGGCGAGCAGGCGGATGCCGGCTGACGGTGCGAAGACGTCGAAGGTGACGGCGGCAGCGGCCGAAAGGCCGGCAAGCGAGGTGGCGGTGATGAACCAGCCGGACAGGCCGAGCAGGGCGATGCCCGCCGTAACCGTCGCTGCCGAAAGTGCTGCGCCGAGCAGCAGAGCGCGCCTGCGCTCGGCAAAGAACAGACTCAGGATCGGCTTGAGATCTGCAGTGAATGTGCTCACTCCGCGGCCTCCCTCACAATAAACTCGGCGTCCATGCGCACGGTGCGGTGCATGCGCGCGGCCAGCAATGGATCATGGGTGGCAACGATCAAAGTGCGGCCACGGGAAAGCGACAGCAGGCTCTCGGTGACTTCGGCGGCAGTGGCGGCGTCGAGATGCGCGGTCGGCTCGTCTGCGAGGATGATCCTCAGATGCGGATTGCAGGCGGCGCGGGCGATCGCCAGCCGCAGCGCCTCGCCGCCGGAAAGCCCGATGCCGCCTTCGCCGAGCGGTCGGCCGCCATAGGCGGCGGCTACTTTTTCCAGTCTCGCCGCATCAAGCGCACCCGTCACATCGCCGCGTGGGATGCCGGACCTGCCGAGCGTGATGTTGCCCGTAATGGTGCTGGCAAAGATATGCGGCTTCTGGCCGAGCCATGCCATGGCGCCGCGCAAGAGCGCGGCGGTGTCGTCCGCAAGTTCGACGCCGCCGATGACGATGCGGCCGCCAGTGCAGGGCGCCAGCCCCGCCATTAGTGAAAGAAGCGTCGATTTGCCGGAGCCGCTGGCGCCGAGAAGCGCCAGATGTTCACCGGCGGCAATATCGAGATCGAAGCCGCCGAGGACCAGCGGCTCATCGGCGGTATAACGAAAATCGACATTCTCAAGACGGATGTCCGGCGCTTCGGGAGAAGGCGCTGCCGCGGCTCCGGCCGATCCTCGAATGGACAGACCGCCGGCAGCCAAGGCGTCCATAGCTTTCAGCGCCGCTTCGCCGGCGGCCCGATCGTGCCAGACCGCCGAAAGCTCGCGCAGCGGCTCGAAGAAGGCCGGCGCCAGCAGCAGTATGAACAATCCCTCGATCAGGTCGAGCCGGCCTGCCCAGGTGCCGAAGCGGATCTCGCCGAGCAGGCTGAAACCGACATAGACGGCAATCATCGCCACGCCGAGTGCTGCGAAAAGTTCGAGTACGGCCGAGGAGAGGAATGCGATCTTCAGCACCGCCATGGTGCGCGCACGCAGCGACTCCGCCTCGCGGCGCAGCCTGAGCGCGGTGGCATCCACCGCCTCGAGCGCACGGATCGTCGCCAGTCCGCGCAGCCGATCGAGCAGGAAGCTGTTGAGGCCGCCGGTGGCAACAAGCTGTTTTCCGCTGGCCGCCTGGGCACGCCAGCCGATCAGCGCCATGAAGATCGGGATCAGCGGCGCGGCAAACAGCAGCACCAGCGCGGCAATCCAGGAGACCGGAAGGATGACGGCAAGGATGACGAGCGGCACAAGGCTCGCCTTCACTCGCGCCGGCTGGAAACGGGCGAGATAGGGCACGATGAGTTCAGCCTGCTCGCCCAGCACACTTGCGGCTTTGCCGGAGCCCGGTCGGCCTCGATCGATCGGCGACGACGTGGAGAGCGCCGCAACGGCGGTCCGCCGCCTGCGGCTGAGCTCGGCGCGCGCGATATGAAAGGCCAGGCGGCCGCCGGCCGTGTCGAGACAGCCTCTTGCCAGTCCGAGAAGAAGAATGCCGAGGGCCGGCCAGACAACGGCCTGCAATCCGCCGCCATCGGCGATGCGGCCGACCGAGACGGCCAGTAACCCGGCCTGCGGAATCCAGATCGCGGCGGCGAGTGCCTGCAGCATCGCCGCTCGGCGCAGGCCGCTTTTCGCATTATTCGGACCGGTGAGGGGCGAGACGGTATCGCCGTTCAGTGCCGGCTCAGTCTCCCTCCTGTCCTTCGCGTCGAAAAAAGCAGTGCCCATGGCGCTAACTCTTGTTCGCAGGATTCGGCCGCCGGCTGCGGCCGAGCGAAACCACCCGGTCCTTGGCCTCCAGAAGCTTCGTCACTTTCGCGCCCAGCGAGAGGAGCGTCGCGAGCCTTTCGGTTTCAAGCTGTTTAACGTCCTCGTACCAATGGGTCAGCTGCTCGATCAGCGTGTGCATTTCGCTCATGCGCTGCTGCGCGTGCCGTTCGGCCTCGCTGGCAGGGCGCTGCATCAGGATCTCGCGCAGAACCGACAGCGTCGGATCGACTTCCCGCTTCTTTCGTTCCTCGGCAAGCGTCCGCAAAATCAGCCAGACATCATCGGGCGTCGTGAAGAAATCGCGGCGGTCGTCCGGCTTGTGTTTGAGCAGGAAGAGGTTCCATGCCTGAAGTTCGCGCAGGCTCATCGAAACATTGGAGCGCGAGATGCCGAGCGAGTCGGCAATCTCCTCGGCGCAGAGCGGCGCCGGCGAGACGAAAAGCAGCGCATAGATCTGGCCGACCGTGCGGTTGATTCCCCAGCGAGATCCCATTTCGCCGAAGTGGAGAACGAAGGACTGGACGAGAGGCGGAAGGTTCATAGCGGTTTCCGTTCCAACTGTGATTTCAGAAATTTCTGAAATCACTATACTGACTCTCGCACCCCACCGACAACCGGCAAGGCGGCCCTGCGTCAATTTGGATGTCCGTTCGTTGATCGTGCGTCAGCTATAGCCCGACGCGACAGGAGGGGATTTGATTTAGGTCAAGTCCGCCGCACTTTGCCGCGATGACGCAGAAACGCCCGGTTATGCCACGCAAACCGGGCGTTCTCGTTGCACCGTGATGTTTTGGACGCGTTTGCCGCCGGGGCGGCTGCAATGCCTTCAGGTTCAGATCAAGCCGGCCAGGATGCCGACGCCCGCGATGGTAGCAATACCGCCGGCCGCGCGAGTTACGAAGACGCCCTGCCGTTCGCCGGCCCGGCTGATGACGTAACCAAGGGAGAGGCCGGCGACGTGAAGCAGTGCAGTGGCAATCATGAACCCAGCGGCATAGGCAGCGCCGGCCGCATCTTCCGGCATTTCGGCGCCATGCGCATGGCCATGAAAGATGGCGAAGAATCCGACCACGCCGAGCGCTGCGGCAAGCGGCGCCCTGACATTGAGGGCAACGACGGTGCCGAGAACGATGACGGAAAACGCGATGCCGATTTCAACAAAGGGAACATTGACGCCGGCAACACCGAGAGCCCCGCCAATCGCCATCACCATGATGAAGGTTGCCGGCAGCAGCCAGAGAGCACGGCCGCCGAGCTGGAAAGCCAAAACGCCGACCATCACCATGGCGAGGACATGATCGAGTCCGGACAGCGGATGAGCAAAGCCATGGCTGAACCCGGCGGCTTCGCCAACGGCAGGATGGGCGGAAGCGACTGCCGGAAGCGCTACAGCAGCCAAGGCAAGCAGGCCGCTCTTCAGTGCTGATTTCATTGTCGATTCCCTCGCGTTTTCGAAAATCCTGCGGCTGCCGAAGACCAGGGCTGGCTCGCGCCCCTGAAGCTAATTCAAGGGATTCGCAGCGTCAATGGAAAAGTCATTAAATAACAAGTCAATTCAACTGCTTATCTGATAGGCAATTGCCGCTTTCCATTGCTTCTCGCCGCGCCGGCCGCTCAGGAGCGACGCCGATTTTACGGATCGCGCTCTGCATTCCTCTTTGGCGAACTGGAAACAGCTGCAGGCAGGGGCTATGAACCCTTCAGAGGCGAGGCGATGCAAGCCGCCCGCGATGGAGGACACACCCATGACGAATGCCGAACGGCCGCTGGCGATCAGTGCGCCCGAACCGCGCACGCTCGATCTGATCTTCAGCGATCGGGCGCGCGCCGAATTGCATGCGAAATACGAGGTGGTCGAAGCCGATCCGGAGAATATCGCCGGGCTTGGCGACGAGATCCTCGGCAGAGCGCGCTACATCATCGGCCAGCCGCCGCTTTCGGCGGAAACGTTGGCCAGAATGCCGGTCCTGCGCGCGATCCTCAACGTCGAAAGCAATCTCCTGAACAACATGCCCTATGACGTGCTCTTCCAGCGCGGCATCCATGTCGTGACGACGGGCCAGGTCTTCGCCGAACCGGTCGCCGAAATCGGTCTCGGCTTCGCGCTGGCCTTGGCGCGCGGCATCGTCGATGCCGATGTCGACTTTCGCCACGGCAGCGAACTCTGGGGAGGGGAGGGCAATGCGAGCGCTCGACTGATCGCAGGCTCCGAGATCGGCATTGTTGGCTTCGGCGATCTCGGCAAGGCGCTGCGTCGCGTGCTGTCCGGCTTCAGGGCGCGCATCAGGGTCTTCGATCCCTGGCTGCCCCGCTCGATCCTCGAGGAAAACGGCGTCGAACCGGCAAGCCTGGAGGATGTGCTGACCAAGAGCGATTTCGTCTTCGTCGTCGCAGCCGTCACCAGCGAGAACAGGGGATTCCTTGGCGCCGAAGCCTTCGCCAGCATGCGCAAGGGCGCGGCCTTCATCCTGCTCAGCCGCGCCGATGTCGTCGATTTCGATGCGCTGATGGCGGCCGTCTCGTCAGGCCATATCGTCGCGGCGAGCGATGTCTACCCTGAGGAGCCGCTGCCGCCCGATCATCCGGTGCGCGGCCTGAAAGGCTTCATCCGCTCGGCGCACCGGGCCGGCGCCCTCGACAGCGCCTTCAAGAAGATGGGCGACATGGTGCTGGAAGATATGGACCTGATGGATCGTGGCTTGCCGCCGATGCGCTGCAAACGGGCGGAACGCGAGACGGTCTCCCGCATGCGCTCCAAACCGGTCGCGGTCAACTAAAATGCCACCCAAGCTGACCGGCAGCTTGGGCGGCACAAACAGTGTTTTAAGCGGCGCGCTGGCCGGTGCCCTGGATAGCAGCGAGCTTCCAGTCCGCTCCGGGCCTGCGCACGAAGGTCCAAATCTCGGTGCTTTCGCTCGGTCGGCCGTCATCCCCGGAAACGACACGACCGCTGTCACGTTCGACCATGGCATCGATCGAGGAGTAACGCATGGCGAGCGTCGCATATTCCTGGCCGTCTTCGCGCCAGGCCTCGGCGATATCACCCTGCAGCAGCTTGACGTCGGAGACGCGGTTGCGCACGCCGTTGGTGGCGTTTTCGCCGAGCTCCTCGGCTAGATAGGACATCGCTTCCGGTGTCGTCAGCCGGCGCAACGTGCCATAGTCTTCGGCGCCATAGGCGGTCTGCACGCTCGTCAGCAATTCTTCGAACTGATCGAGGTCGGCCTGTGCCAGCCCGATCTCATCCTTCGGCCGATTGCCGCGCGCCTGTCCACCGTAACCAGCGCCCGAGCCGATCGCCGGGATCTGGAAGGATGAATTGTTCGACGGCGACATATTGAAAGACTGGCCGTAGGACCGACTCTGGCCGCCAACCCCATAGGAAGGCTGCCGGCGGTTGGCGAAATAACGCATGGCGAGCATGATGGCGCCGCCAATCAGAGCGATCTGCAGCAGCATGCCGAGGAAGCCGAAGCCGCCGCCGAAACCGTGGCCGAGCAGCATGCCGAGCAGGCCGCCGGCAATCAGGCCGCCGATCATCGAACGCCCGAAGCCGTTGAAGAAGCCGGGCCGCTGCGCGCCGAGCGGCTGCTGGGCCGTAGCGGGCGCAGTTGTGCGCGGCGTCATCGACCGTTCGATCGGCGCAGCAGTGTTCGGCGCGGTTTGGGTGACCGGCGGGGCCTGGAATGTACGCGTGCCGCGGCTGCCGAAACCGGAACCGCCGGCGCGGCGCGCCTCGGCATCACCAAGCGAAGCAAAAACGGTAGCGCTCGTTAGTACGGCAATCGCCGCAAACTTGGCAAAACGCGAAACGGTACCCGGCATTCCTGATCTCCTGTCCATGCTCCACGGCATATCGAGAGCTAATATAGGGACTCTTTGCCAGGTTTGAAGTTCTTTTGCCGCTTTACTGGCAGACATCGACCCAGCTCGCGCCGGTAAGCTCCGCCAGCCGTCCGGTGCCGATGCGCACGGCCGAATTGGTCGAGCCGGCCGCAGGCACGACTTCGTCGAAGCGCTTCAGCGAAACGTCGCAGTAAATGGGCAGCGGCGAAGGCAGGCCGAACGGGCAGACACCGCCGACCGGATGGCTGGTGACCGCCACGACCTCTTCTGCGTCGAGCATGCGCCCCTTTGCTCCGAACGTGTCCTTGAACTTGCGATTGTCGAGTCGCGCCGTGCCACAGGCGACGACGAGCATCATCTGCTCGCCGACGCGCAGGCAGATCGTCTTGGCAATCTGCGCGGGCTCGACGCCGTGGGCTTCGGCGGCAAGCGCCACCGTCGAGGAGCTCTCGGTGGTTTCGATGATGTCGATATCGGGTGCATGCGCACGGAGGAAGGCGCGGACGGATTCTAGGCTCATGGGGGCAATGCTAGACCAGCAAAAGCGCAATTTGAAGCGCAAAACATCTCCGCCGGAAACCGGCGCTTGCAAGTCTTTAGGACATCGTCATAATAATTTTGCACACGTGCTCAATTTTGTCATTCGGCCGTTACATCGACCCCATAGAGCGGGACTTGTCACGTTTTCGTGGGGTTTCGGAACGGCCGTCAAGCGACAGTGCTGACCCGTCAAGAGGCCTCACACTGCTCTTCCAGGGAGACGAAGAAAATGACCATTTTGCCGACACTGAAATCCCTCACGATTGCGGCCGCCATCCTGGCCTCGACCTCCGCCTTTGCGCTTGCCAAAGACGTTACCATCAGCGTCTGGGCGGGCGGCACCGGCCCGAACGACACCTATCGACTCGACGCCATCGAGATCGCAGCCCAGCAGCTGCAGCGCGAAGCAGCGCTCAAGGGTGAAGACCTGAAGATCACCATCGAGAAGAAGGCCTATTCCGGCTGGGACGATTTCAAGCAGGCGCTGACGCTTGCCGCGGAAGCCAAGACCGCCCCGAACATCGTCGCCAGCGGTCATGAAGACATCGCGCCCTGGTCACAGGCCGGCCTTATCGTTCCGATCGAGGATCACGTTGATCTCGACGCCTGGCCGCTCAACGGCATCTACGAAAACCTGATGCAGATCGCCTCGTACAACGGCACCGTATACGGCATTCCGCAGGATGCCGAATCCCGCCCGATGTTCTTCTGGAAGCCTTACATGAAGGCGATCGGCTATAGCGACGCCGATCTCGATGCGCTGCCGCAGAATGTTCAGGACGGCAAGTACACCATGAAGAACCTGCTCGAAGATGCCAAGAAGATGCAGGACAAGGGTCTCGTCCAGCCCGGTTACGGCTTTTATCCGCGCCCCAGCAACGGCCCTGACTACTGGCAGTTCTACACGAGCTTCGGCGGCACGATGGAAGAAAACGGCAAGCTCGTTTTCGACAAGGCGGCCATGACCCGCACCTATCAGTTCATCTCCGATGCCGTGAAAACGGGCGTCACCAAGAAGAACCATATCGGCATGCCGGGTGATCAGTGGTGGAAGGAAGTCGCCACCGGCAAGGCCGGCATCTGGGACGCCGGCACCTGGCATTATGCCCGCCTCGTCAACCAGGAAGGCCTGAAGGATTTCTTCGATAACATCGTCTTCACGCTGATCCCGGCCGGCGAGGGCGGCAAGGCCAACACGCTGACGCATCCGCTCGTCTACATGCTGACCGCAGGACACAGCGATGAAGATACGCAGATCGCCGCTCAGCTGATCACGATCGCCTCCGAACCGCGCATCAACGCGCTGCATGCGATCAAATCGGCCCATCTCGGCATCTCCAAAGCCGAAGCCGAAGTGGACTTCTATGCGGACGACCGCTGGGCTCGCGAAGCCACCGAGCGCCTGCTGCCGCATGCCAATGCGATGCCGAACAATTCCGATTTCGGAAAATATTGGAACATTATGTGGAAGAACCTCGAGGCATCCTGGACCGGCGCCAAGACCGTCGACGCCGCCATCGGCGATGCCGAGAGCGAGCTGAAGAGCACGCTCGGCGACAAGATCGTCATCCGCTAAAGTCGAAGCACTCTTCCGGGCAGCGGCGACCCCGCTGCCCGGTCCGTCCCGCGAGGAGGCTTCCATGAAATCGTCCAGAAGGCTTGGACTGGTGATGATCGCGCCTGCCGCGATCATGATCGTCCTGTTCTTCCTGATGCCGGTCGTTCTGACGGCGGTCTTCTCGATGACCAATATGACGACCGCAACCGGCATTTCCGGCGGCGTCTATCAGATCGCACCCAATTCCTTGATCGCACTGAAGTCGGCCATGCCCGACATTGCCGCCGAGATGACCGAACCGCGCTACGCGATCGACGAGGCGGGCCTAAAGGCCGTCGAGGGTCTCGGCCTTGCGCCTGGTATCGCCGCGGAGCTGCGCGCCAAACATGCCGGCGAGGTCTTCCCGACGCGCCGCGAAGCCGAGCGCATGATCAAGGACCTCGCCGACCGGCCTTCGACGCGCGAGGTCAAGCAGATTTCCGAACAGTTTAACCGCTCGGTCGTCAACACCCGGTTCGACA
Source organism: Rhizobium sp. H4 (assembly GCF_003013335.1). NCBI lineage: Bacteria > Pseudomonadati > Pseudomonadota > Alphaproteobacteria > Hyphomicrobiales > Rhizobiaceae > Rhizobium > Rhizobium sp. H4. The sequence goes on along the minus strand of NZ_PSOW01000013.1, from coordinate 99,766 downwards.
GCAAGGAGCAGCTGTTTTCTGCGCTGGACACCGTCGGTCTGCAGCTGACGCCGGAACAGAAGGAAAGGGTGGCCGAGGCCACCTATACCGGCTGGACGTGGACGACCGACAATTTCTCGCGCATCGCCACCTCGCCCGACATGGCCCGCGTGCTCTTCAACACCGCGCTCTACGTCGCGCTGGTGCTGACGCTCTTCAATGTCGGCTATGCCCTGCTGCTCGCCATCTGGACGCATTATATGCCGCCGACGCCGGCCTCGATCTTTCGCGGCATCTGGCTTCTGCCGCGCATCACCCCCGTCGTCATCTATGTCATGCTGTGGAAATGGCTCGCCTGGGATACCGGTTTCATTTCGATCCTGATGGGCAAGTTCGGCTATCCGCCGAAGAACTATCTGCTCGACAACGCTTATAATGCCTGGTTCTTCGTCGTGCTGATCAACGGCTTTATCGGCGCCTCGATGGGCATGCTCGTGTTCTCCTCGGCGATGAAGGCCATTCCGAAGAGCCAGTTTTATGCCAGCGAGGTCGACGGCGCCTCGCGCTGGCAGCAGATCCGCTACATCATCCTGCCGCAGATGCGCTGGCCGATCCTCTTCGTCACCTGCTACCAGACGCTGTCGCTGCTCGCCTCCTTCAATGAAATCCTGCTCGCCACCAATGGCGGGCCGGGCAACACGACCGAGGTCTGGGCGCTCTCCGCCTATCACACCGCGCTCAGGAATTATGCCGGCAATCTCGAATACGGGCTGGGCGCGGCCATGGCGCTGGTGCTCGTCGTCATCGGCGTGATGCTGTCGCTCCTTTATCTGCGCGTCTTCAACTACGGCACGCTTGTCGCCAAGCCCCTGATCGAGGACTGACCATGGCCGAACAATCGCAGCCCTCGGCAAATTACCGCAGCTGGCCCGTCATAACGGCGCTCACCATTGTCAGCCTGCCGCTGCTGCTGATGTATGTCTATCTCTTCCTCGACACCGTGACGGTGAAGCAGCCGGATGCGCTGCTGCCCTCCGGCCTGACGCTTAATCACTGGCGTTTCCTGTGGCAGACGACGCCGGGCAAGGCGAATATCTGGCAGGTGACGGTGAATACGCTGCTGTTTTCGGCCTGCACCACCAGCCTCGTGCTGATCGTCTCGTCGATGGCCGGCTATGTGCTGTCGCGCCTCAACGTGCCGGCACGCGGCTTCTTCCTCGCCGGCGTCATGGTGCTGCATGCTTTTCCGTCGGTGACGCTGATCATCGCCATCTTCATCGTGCTGCAGATGATCGGCCTCTACAATTCGCTGATCGGCGTCATTCTGGTGAAGGCGGCGATCGACCTGCCGCTCGGCATCTGGCTGATGAAAGGCTTCTACGACACCGTGCCCTGGGAAATCGAAATGGCCGGCGTCGTCGACGGCGCCTCGCGCTTCCGGGTCTGGCGCAGCCTCGTGCTGCCGCAGGTCAAGCCCGGCATCATGGCGCTTGGCCTGTTCTCCTTCCTCGCCGGCTGGGGCGAATTCATCCTGCCGCAGGTGCTGGCGCCGGGCAATGATGTGCAGGTGTTGTCGGTCTATCTTGCGGGCTTCCTCGCCGACGATAACAATTACGATTTCAATATGTTCAAGGCGGTCGGGCTCTTCTACCTTATTCCGGTGCTGATCGCTTACGCGCTCTTCAACAAATATCTCATGAACATCTACGGCGGCGGGAGCAAAGGCTGATGCGCATCCTCCTCGACAATTTCTCAAAGAGCTTCGGCTCCACCAAGGTCATCGAGAACATGCAGCTCGAAGTCCGCGACGGCGAGATGCTGGCGCTGCTCGGGCCTTCCGGCTGCGGCAAATCGACAACGCTTTTTGCGGTCTGCGGCATTCACCGGCCGACCAGCGGGCGCATCCTCTTCGGCGACCGCGACGTCACCGACCTGCCAAGCCAGGCCCGCAATGTCGGCGTCGTCTTCCAGTCCTATGCGCTCTATCCGCATATGACGGTTGCCGAAAATATCAGTTTTCCCCTGAAGGTGAAGGGCGTCGACGCTGCCGACATCCGCAAGGAGGTCAATCGTATTTCCGGGCTTGTCCATATCGATAATCTCATGGAACGCCGACCGGCGCAGCTTTCCGGCGGCCAGCAGCAGCGCGTGGCGCTGGCCCGCGCGTTGATCCGCAAGCCGGATGTGCTGCTGCTCGACGAGCCGCTCGCCAATCTCGACGCCAAGCTGCGTCTGGAAATGCGCTCGGAAATTCGTCGCCTGCAGCGCGAGACCGGCATCACCGCCATTCTCGTCACCCATGACCAGGTGGAGGCGATGAGCATGTGCGACCGCATCGCCATCATGAAGGAAGGCGAGATCGTCCAGATCGCCACGCCGGCCGAAATGTACAATGATCCGAAGACCGCCTTCGTCGCCGGCTTCCTCGGCAATCCGCCGATCACTTTCCTGCGCGGGGTCGTCGACAAGGGCGCCTTTAGGATCCCGGAAAGCGAGATCCGCGTGCCGCTGCCCGATAGCGTCGGCGCCGCCGAGGGCACCAAGCTGATGCTCGGAGTCCGGCCGGAGCACTTCACCCCGGCAGGCGACACGCCCGTTTCCGGCAAGGTCACCTTCGCCGAAACGCAGGGCCGCGAGAACCTCTATGACGTTCATCTTGCCGGCGGGCCGCTGCTGCGTTCGATCCAGCCGGTGCGCAACGATATCCATGTCGGCGACGATGTCCGGTGGGCGATCGACAGCCGCGGTGTGTTCGTCTTCGACGAAAACGGCAGGAGGCTCTGATGACCCGCGATTTCCAGGCATTTTTCGAGCGATACGGCTGGCCGGCGGCCAAGGGCCGGCTTCCCTTCTGCATCGGCCATCGCGGCGCCAGCGGCCATGAACGCGAGAACACGCTCGCCGCCTTCCGCCGCGCTGCCGAACTCGGCGCCGAGATGTGGGAGCTCGATACGCAGTTGACCCGCGACGGCGTGGTTGTCGTCTCGCATGACGACCATCTCGAGCGCGTCTTCGGCGTCGACCGCCGTATTTCCGAAATGACGGCCTCCGAGCTCGCCGCTCTTGACGGCGTCGACGTGCCGAGTTTTGCGGAGGTCGCCGCACTCGGCCGCGAGACCGGCGCGGGTCTCTATGTCGAGCTCAAGGCGGCCGGGACGGGACTGCGCTGCTGGCGCCATCTTGCCGAGATGAACCAGCGTTTCGCCTGCCTCGGCTCCTTTGATACGGCGCAGGTGCGCGAACTCAGAGACGCGGGCTGTGATTTCCCGCTTTCGGTACTGGTCCGTGTCGGCCATGATCCGCATGCGCTGGGTGACGAGGCCGGCGCCGATATCCTGCACCTCTGCTGGGAGAGGGCAGGCGAGCGGCCGCAGGATCTGGTAAGCGACGCGCTGATGCGCCGTGCCTTCGAGGCGGGCCGCGAGATCGTGCTCTGGCACGAGGAGCGGCCGGCGGTTCTCGAGGATATCATGAAGCTTGCGGTTCTCGGGATCTGCACGGATCTGCCCGATCTGATGCGGCTGTCGGCAGAGAGGGAAAAAGCAGTTGCCAGACAGGGATAAGGGACCGCGCAAGGTAACCTCCTTCGACGTGGCGCGGGTGGCCGGCGTCTCACGCGCGGCCGTCTCACGTGCCTTCACACCAGATGCCAGCGTCTCGCCGAAGACCCGCGAAAAGGTCTATCAGGCCGCCAAGGAGCTCGGCTATCGGGTGAATTATCTTGCGCGAAGCCTCACCAACAAACGGTCCGATCTCGTCGGCGTCGTCGCCGCCGGCCTCGACAATCCGTTCCGCACAATGCAGATCGAGCATTTGGCGAGGGTGCTGCTTGCCCGCAATTTCCGCCCGATCCTGCTGCCGACCTCGCAGGAGGCGGATACATCGACTGTTATCGGCCAGCTGCTACATTACGCTGTGTCCGGCGTCATCGTCACCTCGGACGCACCGCCGACAGCGATCTGCGAGCAATGTGCGGCCGAGGGGGTCCCGATCGTGCTGATCAACAAGGGCAACGACATTCCCTTCGTCGATCGCATCATCTCGGACGACCGCATGGCTGGCCATCTCGCCGCCACCTGCTTGATCGAAAGCGGCGTGCAAAAGCCCGCCGTGATGGCCGCTCCCGCCATATCCTACACGGCGCGGCGGCGCAGCGAGGCCTTCATTGACCGCTGCAGGCAACTCGGCGCCGAGCCGCAGTTTCTACAGATCAGGATTAACGATTACCGGAGCGGATATGATGCGGCCGGCGAACTTGCCGCATCCGGCATTGACGGCTTGTTCTGCGCCAACGACCACATGGCCTGCGGTGTCCTCGACCGCATCATGCAGGGCCGCGGTCGAGACGACGCGCCGCCGCTCTCCATCATCGGCCACGACGATATTCCACAGGCGAGCTGGACCGCCTATGAGCTAACCACCATCCGCCAGCCTTGCGATGTCCAGGCTGAACAGACCGTCGACCTGCTGATGAGCCGGATAGCCGAGCCGGACCTGACGGCGCGCGTCGAGTTTACGCCGGTGACACTGATAAGAAGAAGGACCGCCTGATGAGTTCCGCATTCGATAGCGCCGCCATTCGGGCACGGGCGGAGGTCGCGATCGCCGTCGCCCTCGAGACCGGACGGGAAGCGGCCCGGTTTCGGCGCGACGTCAATCCCGGCACGCTCGCCGTCGAAAACAAGGGATTGCAGGATTTCGTCACTGTCGCCGATAGGAAGGCCGAACAAGCGATCCGCGACGGGCTCATCTCGCGCTTTCCCGATGATACGTTCATGGGGGAGGAGAGCGGCGGCCGATCGGGCGCGGCCGGCACCTGGGTCGTCGATCCGATCGACGGCACGACCAACTACATCAGGGGCTTCCGGCATTGGGGCGTCTCGATCGCCTTCGTCGCCGGCGGCAGGATCGAGATCGGCGTGGTTTACGACGGCGCCGAGGACAAGGTTTACCATGCCGTGCGCGGCGATGGCGCCTTCAAGGACGGGCTTGCCATTCATGCCGCCGCGACCGTCGAACCAGCCAATGCGCTGGTCATCCTAGGCCATTCCCGCAAAACGAATTTCGACGACTATCTCGCAGTCTCCAGACGGCTGCACGAGCGCGGCATGGACTATCGCCGCACGGGCGCGGCCGCCATCGACCTGGTTCGTGTCGCCGAGGGTGCCGTCGATCTCTATTACGAACGCCATCTCAATGCCTGGGACATGCTTGCCGGCGCCTTGATTGCCAAAGAGGCTGGCGCGACCGTGGTGATGCCGGCAACCGACAAGCTGCTTGCCGATGGCGGGCCGGTCATCGCCCATGCGCCGGGGCTTGCCGGCGAATTCGCCTTCATCCTCGACATCGCGGGATTAACCGCCTGATTGCGGCTTTGCCCCGAAGGCTGCGGAACACCTGTTACGAAACAACACGATTGCGGCCGCTCTTTTTCGCCGCATAAAGATTTTGATCGGCGATCTCGAGAATCTTGCTCGGAGATTTGGCAGACGAGGTACCGGCGACGCCTATGCTGATCGTCACGTGCAGCCCGTTGCAAATCTCCGACCAATTCCAGTTTTCAACGGCCGAACGCAGCCTCTCGCAGACATCGGCGGCCCCTCGGGGAGCGCCTGAGAGCAGGACGACGAATTCCTCGCCGCCAAAGCGAATTGCCTGATCGGTAACCCGCAGCTGGCTCCGCAATATGCTTCCAATGGCGCTGAGAACCTGGTCGCCGATCATGTGAGAGAAGTTGTCGTTGATCGCCTTGAAGTGATCGACATCCAGCATCGCGATCGAATATGGACGCTTCTCGGCGGTCAGTTCCTTAAAACGGCTGTCGAGATATTTGCGGTTATAGAGCCCGGTGAGCGCATCCAGTTAAACGGCGCTGGCGAGAATATCGGCCTCCTCCTGCAGCTTTTGATAGGAGGCTTCCAGCGTTTCGGCACGCTTCGACTGGGTGTCGGCAACTTCCTTGAGCCGCTTGGTTTCGTAGTAGATTTCGGCCAGGCGCGCACGCTGCTGGGTTCTCTCGGCGCTGTTCTGCAAATAGGCATGATGGTATTTCTTGTGTGCCTCCAGCGCCAGATCGAACTGCCCCAGCGCTTCATGAGCCTGCGCCGATCATCCGGGCAAGTTCGACGGACCGCTCGCTCATCAGAATGGCCCGGTCAGGCTGCTTGTTGTACCAGAAGATAATGCCGATGACGTTGGTGGCGAGGCTTTGGGCTTGCGGGTCCGCGGTCTTGTCGGCCAGATCCAACGCGCGGGTCGCTTCTTCGATTGCTTCCTCCGGCAAGCCCAATTCCAGGAGCAGCCATCCGAAATAGGCCCGGGCATAGGCTTCTTCTCTGGGATCTCCGTTCGATTTCCAGAAGTCGACCGCCCGCCGGACATGCGTCAGGCCAAGTTCGGCCTTGCCGGTTTGAAAACAGTACCAGGCAATATCCGTGTCGCATTGTGCGGCAAGCCGGCTGTCGCCCCGTGCACCGGCTTCAGCAAGTATTTCGCCGGCCAGCGTGAGTGCCTCAATCGAACGGCCTGTACACCCGAGGCGCCATGCTTCCTGTAGGCCGGAATTCGCTTGTTGAGTAATTGCTACAGTATCAACAGCCTGCATATCGAACACCAACATTGACTGTTGGGTATGAATAAACTCAGAAGTTTAAGATGATGCAAATTGTACAAAACATCTGGTCAGCCGGGGAATAGGTGCCGCGAGACGCGTACACCTTCGGCGCCATGCGTCGACGAGCGCGATCAACTCGCCATGCGGCTGCTCCAGGCGCGTTCGGTCGCCGGCGCCTCGTCGGTGGTGATCTGATCCGGCTTCAGCGCCATCAGCGCCTGGAAGTTCCGCCATTCCGATTCGCTGAAACCGACCTCGGGATGCTTCAGGGTAAAGGTCCAGGCATCGACGCGTTTGCCTTCGCCCTGGCAGAGCGCGATCATATCCAATCCATCCTTCGCGGCATCAAGGATCAGCGGCCAGTGGAGATAGACCGTGTCCGGTTCGGTCGGGCCGCGGAGGTCGGCGCGCAATTCGATCTCGACAGCCTTCCAGCCGCCGGCTTTCCTGATCCCGTAAAGCTTGTCCGTGGGATCGATGCCGCGCAGGAGATGCGGAAGCTTCTCCTTGACCGCGACGATGAGATCGAGACTGCCGGCGCTGACGATCACCGATGCGGAAATCTTCTGGAAATGCGCGGCAAGATGCGCAATGCCCTGCGCGCCGACCGCCTCGTAATCGTCCTTCATGTCGAACTGCAGCAGTGCGGCCGGGTGGGCCGCTTGCAGCATGGCGGCAAGATCCTCGCTGAGGATCAGCGGCCGGTCGCCCCCCTGCATCCTGATATTACTGAGGTCGCTGAGGCGCTTTTCGGCGATCGGTCCATGACCGGTCGTTTCCCCTTCGAGGTCCTCATCGTGCAGCACGACGAAACCGCCGTCGGCGCGCACGCGCAGATCGAGTTCCATCGATGCGCCTGCGGCAAATCCCTCAGCCATCACTTCAGCTGAGAACAGCGGATCGGCAAACCGTTTGCGTAGCCGATGCCATTTCAGGCGGGTGCGATGCCCCTCGTTCAAAATCTCCAGGCCCTGCGCATCCAGCAATCTCGTCATCTGCACCAATCTCCGCGACGCCACTCTCCTGCCTTGGCCAGCCGTGATTATCAAGGTCAGATGCGGTCTCAGCGGCTGTAGGCCGCAGATATCGCCTCCGCAGCCGCCGATATATCCGCCCGATGGCCGGTCTGCCTGAGGGCCGCGCCGTAGCCCACGACATTCGAGAGCACTGTCTGGAATGCGGCGCGCGGGCCTGTGTGGTTCAGCCGCACGAGGCGGGCGGGCGCGGTTCCCACGGCTTCCGTCAGCTCGACCCCCAGCCGCCCCGCGGCCGCGATCACCGAAGCCGGTTCCAGTGCCTCCGGCAACGCCACCGCCGTCACCAGGTTCGACGCTTTTGCCGCCGGCACCCAGGCCGGGGCACCGAGTGCGGCAAGTCCGGCCCACGTCGCCGATGCCGCCAGCGCATGGCGGGCAATGACATTCTCCAGGCCCTCGGCCTCGATTCGGTCGAGCGCGGCCTCCAGCGCAAAGAATTCCAGCGGCGCCGGGGTTCCGGGCAGGATGCGCCGACCGTCGTCGATCCAGCGCTTCAGATCGGCCAGCGACAGGATCGAGTCGCGCGGCGCGCCGGCCTTGAGAACGAGATCCCAGGCACGCTGACTGACGGAGACCGCAGAAACACCCGCCGGACCGCCGAGCGCCTTTTGCGGGCCGATCACCGCGATGTCGATGCCGAGATCGTCGACCTCGAGCCGATGCCCGCCGACCGAGGCGACCGCATCGACGACGGTGACGATGCCGCGGGCGTGCGCAAGCGCGAGTATCTCCGGCAGCGGGTTGAGAATGCCGCTCGCAGATTCCGCGTGAACCACGGCGAGCACATCGATATGAGGGCCGGCATCGAGCGCTTTGGCGACAGCGTCGATCTCGATCGGCAAGCCCGGTTCGGCGACGAGATTCCGAACGCTTGCGCCGCCTCGCCGCAGCCATTGCCCGAACCAGCCGCCATAGGGACTGGTGACGAGGTTGAGGGCTGAAAGGCCGGGACGCGTGAGACTGACCGCCACCGCTTCCAGCGCCACCACCGCCTCCGCCTGTACCAGCACGACGTCACCCCGGCAGCGCAGAATACGGCCGATCCTGTCAGCGAGCATGGCGTAGCGCTCCGCGGGGTACAAAGGCGCGCCGAGCAGGGGATTCCAACCGAGATCGAACATGGACGCCTCCTTCACAATGGTTCGGTCACAAGACTGGGAACGGCTGCCACGAGCGCGCGGCCGGCAGCCGATTGCGGTGCGGCGACAACCGCCGCGGCCGGACCGGTCTCGACGATCCGGCCGCCGTCCATGACGGCGATGCGGTGGGAAACGGCGCGCACCACGGCAAGATCGTGCGAAATGAACAGACAGGCAATGCCGTGCTCCTTCTGCAGCTCGACTAGAAGTTCGAGGATCCTGCCGCGCACGGTGACGTCAAGCGCCGAGACCGCCTCATCGAGCACCAGCAGCGACGGCCGTGTGGCGATCGCCCGGGCAATCGCCACACGCTGGCGCTGGCCGCCGGAGAGCGCGCGGACCGGCCGGCGGGCATAATCGGCAGGCAAGCCGAGACGTTCGAGGAGCATGGCGATCTCGCCGGGACGCCGGTTTTTCGACACGACGCCGTGGATGCGCAAGGGGTCGTCGAGTACCGAAGCGACCGTCGCCAGCGGGTTGAAGGCGGCCAACGGATCCTGGAACACCATCTGCATGCGCGCCCGCCTGCGGCGCAGGGCAGCACCTCTCAGCGTCAGCCAATCCTCTCCCTCAAAACGGATGGCACCGGCATCACAAGAGAGAAGCCGCAGCAGGATACGCGACAGCGTCGATTTTCCGCTGCCGGAGGCGCCGACCAGACCGAGCGTTTCCCCGGCTGCGATCGTCAGCGAAACATTGTCGAGCGCGGCGACCCGGCGGCCCGCGGAGGAAAAGCCCTTCGAGATGTTTTCAATGGACAGCAGAGGATTCATGGCGCCAGCTCTTCGATCAGGGGTGGCGTCGCGAGGTCGCGATGGCTGGCGATGAGAGCGGCGGTATAGTTGCTCACGGGCGCCGAAAGCACCGAACGCACGGAACCTGCCTCCACGAGGCGCGCATCGCGGAAAACGGCGATCCGGTCGACGAAGCCGGAGGCGAGTGCGATGTCATGGGTGATGAAAAGCAGCGTCATGCCGTCCTCGCGCACCAGCCCGTCGAGCAGGCGGACGATCTCGGCCTGGACCACGACGTCGAGGGCGCTCGTCGCCTCGTCGGCGATCAGCAGCGCGGGTCTTGCAGCGATCGCCGCTGCGATCGCCACGCGCTGGCGCTGGCCGCCGGAAAGCTGGTGCGGAAAGGCCCGCATCGCCTTGTCGGGCTGCGGCATCCGCACCCGCCCGAGCAGTTCCTCGGCTCGGATAGAGGCCTGTTTCCAGCTGAGCCCGAGATGGCGCCTGGCGCCCTCGGCGATCTGCTCGCCGAGGGTCAGGACGGGATTGAGGCTCGTGCCGGGATCCTGGAAGACGAAGCCGAAATCGCGGCCGGGGCGGGGCGGGTGGCCGAGCGCAGGCCAGAGCATCTCGCCGCTGACCTTCGCTCCGTCAGGCAGCAGACCGGCAAGCGCGCGGGCGAGCGTGCTCTTGCCGGAGCCGCTTTCGCCGATGATCGCCAGCCTTTCGCCGGTGGCAATATCGAGATCGACACGATCGAGCGCGGTCGTATTGTTCCGGCCGCGCCCATAGGTGACTGAAAGCTGCCGAAGGCTGCAGAGGATGTCGCTCATGCCGCCCTCCCGCCGTCATCGCCAAGCGCCTTGCCGAGACCCTCGCTGAAGAGATGAACGCCGAGCACGGTGACGGCAAGTGCGGCGCCCGGTATGACGGAGAGATAGGCGGCCGAGCGCAGCACGCTGCGGCCCTCGGCGATCATCGAACCCCAGGTGGCGATATTCGGATTGCCGAGGCCGAGAAAGGAAAGCGCCGCCTCGGTGAGGATCGCGCCGGCGACGATGGTAGCGGAAAGCGCCAGCACCGGCGGCAGCGCGTTCGGCAGTATCTCCCGAAAGGCGATTTCCGCGGGATGCATGCCGATCACCCTTGCCGAGGCGACGTAATCCTGCTCGCGAATGGCCAGCACCTGGGCTCGCGTCAGCCGCGCCGGATCGGCCCAGGCGCCAAGCGCGATGGCAAGCACGACGATCGGGGTCGACACCCCGATGGTGCTGACGAAGGCAAGGGCAAGCAGGAAGCTCGGCACGATCTGGAAGGCGTCGACCACGCGCATCAACGCCTCGTCGACGAACCCACCGGAAAATCCGGCCGCCATGCCGACGCAGACGCCGAAGACCATGGCCGAAAAGGCTGCCGCGAGGCCGACGGCAAGCGAGGTTCGCGCGCCATAGAGCAGGCCGGCGAGCACATCACGTCCAAGGCGATCCGTGCCAAATGGAAAGGCGGGGTCTGTGAAGGGCGCAAGCAGCGCCCGCCCGGCGATCCTCAGCGGATCGCCGGGCGAAATGACGGGGGCAAGCAGCCCGAACAGAAGCAGGATGACCAGGATCGCAAATCCGGCCATGCCTTCCCACGTGCCGAGCAGACGCTGAAGACGGCTCATGCGTCACCCTCCGAAGCGCCGATGCGCGGGTCGAGCGCGGCATAGATAAGATCGACGAGGAAATTGACCGATATGACGAGAACGGCACTGATGACGACGATGCCCATCAACAGCGGCGCGTCGCGGCCGTTGACCGCCTCCTGTGCTAGGCGCCCAAAACCGGGGATCGCAAAGACGCTCTCGATGACCACGCTGCCGCCGAGCATGGCCGCCGATTGCAGCCCAAGCATGGTGACGAGCGGCAGCAGCGCATTGCGCGCCACATGGCGCAGCACGATGCGGCTGCGCGACAGGCCCTTGGCGCGGGCGAAAAGGACGAAATCCAATTTCCAGGCCTCAGCCATGCCGGCCCGCATCACCCGCAGGAACAAGGCGAGATAGATCAGGGCAAGTGCGCCGACCGGCAGGACCAGATGCTCTGATATGTCGAGGGCACGGGAAAACCCGGTTTTTCCCGAAGCGATCGTCTCGATGCCGGCGATGGGAAACCAGCGCAGCTTCACCGAAAAGATAATGCTCAGGACCAGGCCGAGCCAGAAGCTCGGAATGGCATAGACGATCAGCGAGCCGATCGACAGCAGCCGGTCGCGCAAGGTTCCCGGCCGCGCCCCGGCGAGGATGCCGAGCGCGGAACCTAGGCCGAAAGAAAGAGCCGTCGCGCTGCCCATCAACAGCAGCGTATTGGGCAGGCGCTCGGCGATCAGCGCGCCGACCGGCCGGTCGAAGGCGACCGACCAGCCGAGATCGAGCCGCGCCAACGAGGAAAGATAGAGCCAGAGCCGTGCCAGCACGGACCGGTCAAGGCCGTAGCTCTCGCGCAGCGCCTGCTTGAGTGCCGCATCGCCGCCGCCAATCGCGCCGAGATAGGCGTCGACGGCATCGCCCGAGGCGGATTCGAGCAGCAAAAAGGTGAAGATCACCACGATCAGCAGCACTGGAAGGCTGCTGATCGCCCTACGCCGCAGGAGGAGGATTGCGCGTTTCACGCCGGCTAAGGCCTCCGGAAGAGAATCGCCGCCGATCTATCTTTGTTTTTACGCAATTCCGAACGCAAAACCGCGGCACACTTTTGCTGGAATTGCTCTATCACGATTGCAGCGCGGTATCGCCCCAGTTCGAGACGGCCCAGCGGGGATTGTCCGCGACGTTGAGGATGGTGTCGCGGGCGACGGTGATGAAGCCCCATTCCGCAACGTTGATCAGCGGCAGGTCGGCGACGACGAGCTGCTGGAACTTGCGGTAGAGATCGGTGCGCGCCGCTGTGTCGACGGTTTCGGAGGCCTGCTTGATGATCTTGTCGAGCTCGGGATTGGCATAGCCGCCCTGGTTGGAGAAGGGAACGCCGTCAGGCGTGCCGGACTGAACGAGAATGGTGGTGGAGATCGCCGGATCGCCGCGGAAGACCGGCGGGGCGACGGCGAGGTCGAAATCGTGGTCGGTGTAAACAGCCTTCTGGTGCGCGGCCGCATCGGCATTGACGATCTCGGCATCGATGCCGATCGCGGCAAGCGCCTGGCGAAGGTAATCGCCGAACTGGCGGGTCTCGTTGAAATAGGGCGCGGGACGGAGCTTCAGCTTGAAGCGGTTGCCGTCCGCTCCCTTGGCATACCCCGCCTTGTCGAGAATATCGTTGGCGGCCGCCGGATTGAAATCATAGGCCGCGACATCGGAAGTATAGAATTCCGGCGCATTCTGCGGAACCGGGCCGGTGGAGGCGGCGGCATAACCGAGGAAGATCGTGTCGACCACGAATTTCTTGTCGATGGCGTGCGTGATCGCCTGGCGGACCCTGAGGTCGGCGAGCTCCTTGCGGCGGTGATTGATCTCGACGACGAGCTGATAGGTCAAGGCTTCGTAACCTTTCGAGATCACCTTGATGCCATCGACCCTGGAGATACGGTCGAGATCGGCCAGCGGCACGGCCGAGAAGGCGGCGAGCTGGATTTCCTCAGCCTCGAGCGCCGCACCCGCCGAGGCGCGGTCGGGCAGCACGCGGAAGACGATCTCGTCCAGTTTCGGCTGATCGTTGTCCCAATAAGTCTCATTACGCGTCAGCCGGTAGTATTCGCCGGGCTTGTGTTCGGCAAACTTGAACGGGCCGGTGCCGATGAGCTTGTTGTTGGCCGGATTGGCGGCGATATCGCTGCCGTCGAAGATATGTTTGGCGACGACGCTGGTGACGACGGGCAGGGCATTGCGAATGAGCTGGAATGGCGTCGGCTTGGAGAAGCGGAAGATGGCAGTGTAGTCGTCGGGCGTATCGACGGCTTCGAGATTGGCGAAGACCAGGCGCCCGAGATTCTGCAGCGGCTTCCAGATGTTGAGGGCGGAGAAGGCAACATCGACCGAAGTGAACGGCTTGCCGTCATGCCAGGTGACGCCGTCGCGCAGCTTGAAGGTGACGGAAAGGCCGTCGGCCGAGCCTTCCCAGGAGGTGGCAAGCCGCGGCGCAAGCCCGTCGTTGCCGTCGAACGAGGCTTCGGCCAGCGGTTCGATCACCTTGCTGGCGATGAAAAAGACACCGTTCGAAGCCACGATGGCGGGGTTGAGGTTCTTGGGCTCGGAATCGGCCGCAACGACCAGTCTCCCGCCGCTCGGCGCGGTCTGCGCCAGCGTCTGGCGGGCGAGCGCCGTCGAGGCAAGCAGCAGAGCAGCGCCCTTCATCAGCGTGCGCCGCGAGATGGATGATACCGTCATGAACCCTCCTGATCGATCGAAACCGGCAACCATATTCGGCCCGAAATACCGGTTGGCATAGAGATTAAATTCGAATGATCGGGCTTCGCGAGACATTTTTTGTCACCCAGCCATTATATCCTCTGCCGTGCCCGCAGGGGAGGCCGAAGCCGGTCACCTTCAGGCCTCCGTCAGCTGGAACGCGTCGCTTTCTCCTGCCACCAGTTCGAGTGGCCAGATCATGTTGCCACCGGCCTCGGAATAGAATTCTCGATAGGCCGGCATGCGGGCGAGCAGCATTTGGCCGAGCGCAACGCCGAGATCGTAGAGCGACATGCGGAAGCAGCTGAGCGAGGGCTGCAGAAATCGGGCGCGCGGGGCATCGCGGAAGCCGATCACCGCAAGGTCGCGGCCGGGCAGGACGCCCGATTCCATCAGGCGGCGGTAGAGGCCGATCGCCATCAGCTCGTAGATCAGGATCACCGCCGTCGGCCGGTCCTCAAGCAGCAGCAGTTCATGGGCCGCCTGATAGCCGCCCTGTTCGCTCGATTTGACGCGGATGACGAGCGACGGGTCGAAGGGAAGACCGTGCTGCTCGAGTGCACGGCGATAGCTCTCGACAAAGACGTAGCCGAGGTTGACCTCGCTGGAGGGCGCCGTGATCGCGATCCGGCGGTGGCCGCGCGCGACCAGCCGTTCGACGGCGCGCTCGGCGACGCCTTCGAAGTCGAGGTCGATCCAGGGGAAGTTGCCGGCCGAAAGGCTGCGCCCGACGGCGATGAACGGGATCCTTGCCCGCGACAGAAGATCGACACGGCGATCGACGCGCTGCATATTGGAGATGATCATCGCATCGACGACACGCCGCGCGACCATGCGTTTCAGATATTCGCACGGGTCTTCATCGCTCGGGCAGGGCAGCATAAGAAGATCAAGCTTGTGGCGGGTAAAGACATGCTGCAGGCCGCTGGTGACGCCGAGGAAGAAGTTGTCAGCGTTTTCGACCGCCTCCGCACTGGATTCGATCATCAGGCCGATAACCTTCGTCTCTCCTTGTCTCAGGCTGCGCCCCGACTGATTGGCGACATAGCCGAGCGCCTCGGCCGCCGCCAGCACCCGACGGCGGGTTTCCTCGTTGACATCCGGCCTACCGTTCAGGGCGCGGGACACCGTGCCGATCGAAATAGCCAGGTGTTCGGCAAGCTGGCGGATTCCCTTCATCGGCTGCGATTCCCTCCTGGGCCGTAATTTCGCAGTTGGCCTCTATTGACACCACAAAATGTTTTCGCCTACAGTCGTAAACGTTTACGGAGTGCGTGTCACGAGGAGAGTTGGCACCATTCCCTGGAGGAAATCGTGAAATTCAGTGCCATTCTGTGCGGGTGCGGAGCTATGTCCAAAGGTTGGTTGCGTGCCATCGCTTCCAACCCCGATCTCGCCGACTCCATCACCATCGTCGGCCTCGTCGACCTCAACCGCGAGACGGCGGAACAGCTCGCCGCCGAGTTCGGCCTCGACAGCGCCGTCATCGGTTCGGATCTCTCCGACGTCATCGCGGCGACGAAGGCAGACCTGGTCTTCGACATCGTCATCCCGTCCGCCCGTTACGAGGTCGTGTCGACGGCACTCAAGGCCGGCTGCCATGTGCTGAGCGAAAAGCCGATGGCTGCCTCGCTCGCCGAGGGGGCCGCGCTGATCGATCTCGCCGCAGAGACCGGCCGCATCCACGCCGTCATCCAGAACCGCCGCTTCATCTCCGGCATCAGGCGCCTGCGCCGTTTCGTCGACAGTGGCGCGATCGGCGATCTCACCGGCATTCATTGCGACTTCTTCCTCGCGCCGCATTTCGGCGGTTTCCGCGAGGAGATGGACAATGTGCTGCTTCTCGACATGGCGATCCACACTTTCGATGCCGCGCGTTACGTGGCCGACAGGAAGCCGCTCGCCGTCTATTGCGTCGAGCGCAATCCGAAGGGCTCGTGGTACCGGCACGGCGCCTCGGCCAATGCCATCTTCGAATTTTCCGACGATATCGTCTTCACCTATCGCGGCTCCTGGTGCGCCGAAGGCGAGCGCACCAGCTGGGAAAGCCAGTGGCGTCTCCTCGGCTCGAAGGGCATGTTGACCTGGGATGGCGAGGAGAGTTTCAAGGCGACTGTTGCCGGCGCGGAGCCCGGCCTTTTGCGCGGCTCTGCTGCCGTAAACGTTCCCGGTCCGGAACACGATGCCGAAACGCACGGCCATGCCAGCGTCATCGCCGATTTCATTGCAGCGATCCGTACCGGCAAACAGCCCGAAACGGTCAATTCCGACAATATCAGAAGCCTCGCCATGGTCTTCGGCGCGATCGAAAGCGCCAAGACCGGCCGGCGCATCGAAATTTCAGCATAGGAAGACGTGACGTGAGCAACCCTGCAAAATCCATTCGCATCGGCACCATGGTCAGCGGCAACAAGGGCGATGCCGCCTCTCGCATCGGCCAGATTGCCGATCTGGGCTTCGAGAGCTTCGAGCCCTTCTTCTGGCAGACGACCAAGGGCCAGGATCTCGCGGAACTCGGCAAACGCTGCCTCGACGCGATCGGCGATCGCGACATCACCATCTCGACGCTCGGCATGTTCGGCAATCCGCTGGAAGAGAGCGCAATCGACCTCGAGACCCTGCAGGGCTGGAAGGATTGCATCGACAATGCCCATCATTTCGGTGCGACCTGCGTTGCCGGCTTCACCGGCCGCATCCGCGGCAAGCCGCTGACCGACAGCTTGCCGCGCTACAAGCAGATCTGGAGCGAGCTTGCCAAGCGTGCCGCCGACAAGGGCATCAAGATCGCCTTCGAAAACTGCGCGATGGACGGCAACTGGGAAAGCGGCGACTGGAATATCGCCCATAATCCGGATGCCTGGGAGCTGATCTTCAACGAGACGCCGGATGATCATATCGGGCTGGAATGGGAACCATGCCATCAGATGGTCTATCTGATCGACCCCATGCCGCAGATCCGCAAGTGGGCGCATAAAATCTTCCACGTCCACGGCAAGGACGCGACCATTCGTTGGGAAGTCATCAAGGAACACGGCATTTTCGGCA
The DNA here is from genome assembly GCF_003013335.1 of Rhizobium sp. H4. Lineage (NCBI taxonomy): Bacteria > Pseudomonadati > Pseudomonadota > Alphaproteobacteria > Hyphomicrobiales > Rhizobiaceae > Rhizobium > Rhizobium sp. H4. The sequence continues at coordinate 82,841 of NZ_PSOW01000013.1, read as the reverse complement.
AGGAAAAATTCGTCTTCATGCGCACGCCGGGCTTCGGCGACAGCAACTGGACCGACATCATTTCCGAGCTGCGGCTTGCTGGCTGGTCAGGCTCGATCGACATCGAAGGCTGGCACGACCCGGTCTACCGCGACGAACTGGAAATGACCGGCCAGGTCTATGCGCTCAACCACCTCAAGCATGCCCGGGGCGGCGAATTCGTCGTCGATCCGGTCTGATGATATCGTGGCCGGCAAGGAGGAATTGCCGGAAACGGGGATAACCACAAAGGAGGAGAACCATGGCTATCCGCAAATATGCAATTCTCGGCGCTCTGGCGCTGGCAGGCGTTTCACTGTTCGGCCTCTCGGCCAAGGCCGAGGACGTCACGCTGACACTCTGGTCGCTCGATAAAGACACCCAGCCGGCGCCGAACCTCGTCAAAGAGTTCAACGCCCAGAACAACGGCATTAAGATCGAATACCGGCTGATCCAGTTCGACGACGTCGTCACCGAGGCGATGCGCGCCTATGCCACCGGCCAAGCCCCCGACATCATCGCGGTTGACAATCCGGAACATGCGATGTTCTCGTCGCGCGGCGCCTTCCTCGATCTCACCGACATGATCGCCAAGTCGACCGTCATCAAGCCGGATAATTATTTCCCCGGCCCGCTGAAATCGGTCGAATGGGACGGCAAATATTACGGTGTGCCGAAGGCGACGAACACGATCGCGCTCTACTACAACAAGGATATGTTCAAGGCGAAGGGCCTCGATCCGGCGAAGCCGCCGCAGACCTGGGACGAGCTGGTCGAAGATGCGCGCAAGCTGACCGACCCCGCCAAGAACATCTACGGTCTCGCTTTCTCGGCCAAGGCTAATGAGGAGGGCACCTTCCAATTCCTCCCCTGGGCTCAGATGGGCGGCGGCAGCTATGAGCATATCAATGCCGACGGCGCAGTGAAGGCGCTCGGGATCTGGAAGACGATCATGGACGAGAAGCTCGCTTCTCCCGACACGCTGACGCGCGGCCAGTGGGATTCGACCGGCACGTTCAACTCCGGCAACGCGGCCATGGCGATCTCCGGTCCGTGGGAACTCGACCGCATGACGCAGGAAGCGAAATTCGACTGGGGCGTCACCCTGCTTCCAGTTCCCAAGGAAGGGGCTGAACGGTCCTCGGCCATGGGCGATTTCAACTGGGCGATCTTCGCCAGCAGCAAACATCCGGCCGAAGCCTTCAAGGCGCTCGAATTTTTCGCCTCGCAGGACGACAAGATGTTCAAGAATTTCGGCCAGCTTCCGGCCCGTTCCGACATCTCCATCCCCGAAAGCGGCCAGCCGCTGAAGGACGCCGCCCTCAAGGTCTTCCTCGAACAGCTGAAATACGCCAAGCCGCGCGGCCCGCACCCGCAATGGCCGAAGATCTCCAAGGCGATCCAGGACGCCATCCAGGCGGCGCTGACCGGCCAGATGAGCCCGAAGGACGCGCTCGACCAGGCCGCGGATAAGATCAAAGCGGTGTTAGGCTGAGGCTTGCTCCCCCTTCGGACCCCCGCTGGGAAGAAGGGATAACTCAACCATTTCCTCCCGGCAGGGGCCGTCTTCCGCATGATGCGCCAGGCGGCCCCGATCGGAGCATCGGAGGACGCATGAAAAGGATCCTGATGAGCGTCAGGGACGGCCGCGGTTTCGATATCGTGCTCGTCGCTTTCCCGCTCGGCTTTCTGTTCCTGATGGCGGGACTGCCGCTCATCTACAATGTGGTGATGAGTTTCCAGGAGGTCGACATGTTCAGCCTCGGGACCTTCTCGCGTCCTTTCGTCGGTTTCAAGAATTATACCGACCTCTTCGCACAGCCGGAAACGCTGCCGATCCTCGCGAACACTGTCCTCTTCGTCACCGGCTCGATCGCCGGCCAGTTCCTGATCGGCTTCGGCCTGGCGCTGTTCTTCTGGGTCAATTTTCCCGGCGCCTCATGGATGCGCGGCCTGTTCCTCGTCTCCTGGGTCATGCCCGGCCTCGTCGTCGGCGCCATCTGGAACTGGATTCTGTCAGGCGATTTCGGCGTGCTGAACTTCATCCTCAAGGAAAGCGGCATCATCTCCGGCAATATCTTCTGGCGCTCGGACCCGCATTATTCGCTTTATGCCGTGATCATCGCCAATATCTGGCTCGGCACCTCGTTCAACATGATCCTGCTTTCCGTCGGCCTTGCCGGCATTCCCGCCGATCTCTACGAAGCGGCCGAACTCGACGGCGCCAATGTCTGGCAGCGCTTCTGGACGATCACGCTGCCGATGATGCGCTCGACGATCGGCGCGATCATCGCGCTCGGGCTGATCTTCACCCTGCAGCAGTTCGATCTTTTCGCCGCGATCACCTCGGGCGGACCGAACAATTCGTCGAACGTAACACAATATTGGGCCTGGGACCTTTCCTTCCGCCAATATGATTTCGCCAAGGGGGCGACGATCTCCGTCATCATGATCGTCTTTGTCATGTTCGCCTCCGTCGTCTATGTCCGCTCCACACGTCATGAGGTGCGCGGATGAGCACGACCACGAACCGCGACCGGCTGATGCTGGCAATATCGATCGTCATGGCGGCGATCTATCTCTTCCCGCTCTATTGGATGTACATCACTGCGCTGAAAAGCGGCTCGGAGATGTTCGCCACGCCGCCGAGTTTCTGGCCGGCAGCACCCCAATGGGGCACCTACACCTACGTGTGGGAAAGCCGCGGCATGGGCCGCTATCTCTGGAATTCGCTGGTCATCGCGCTGGGCTCGGTGGCGCTGATCACGCTGCTCGGCGTCGGCTGCGCCTATGTGCTCGCCAGATACCGTAACGTCTGGGTGGATATCGGCCTGTTCCTGATCCTGATGCTGCAGGTCCTGCCAGCCTCGCTGATGATCACGCCGATCTTCGTCGGATTCTCGCAGATCGGCATGCTCTCTTATCCCAGGCTTGCCGTCATCATCGCGGTCGCGGCCAAGAGCATGCCCTTCTTCGTCATCCTGGTGCGCGCCACCTTCATGAGCGTTCCCCAGGAGCTGGAGGAGGCGGCCCTCGTCGACGGCAATTCGCGCGTCGGCGCCTTCTTCAACATCGTGCTGCCGCTCGCTCGCAACGGCATTCTCGTCAGCGCCATCCTGATCTTCATGCAGGCCTTCGGCGAATTCGTCTATTCGAAGTCGATGATCCAGGCGGTCGATCTTCAGCCGGCAAGCGTCGGTCTCAACTCCTTCATGGGGCCGAACACCAACGAGTGGAACAACATCATGGCCTACGCGACGATGTATGTGACGCCGATCCTCGCCATCTTCGTTCTCTTGCAGCGCCGCATCGTATCCGGCCTCACCTCTGGAGCCCTCAAATGACCACACAGATCGAGCTCAGAGGCGTCAACAAATATTACGGCGCCTTCCACGCCCTGAAGAACATCGACCTGTCGATCGCCAAGGGTACTTTCGTCGCGCTCGTCGGCCCTTCGGGCTGCGGCAAGTCCACTTTGCTGCGCTCGCTTGCCGGTCTTGAAAGCATCTCGACCGGCGACCTCCGGATCGCCGGCGAGCTGATGAACGGCGTGCCGCCGCGCAAGCGCGACGTCGCCATGGTGTTCCAGTCTTATGCGCTCTATCCGCACATGACGGTCGAGGAAAACCTGACCTACAGCCTGCGCATCCGCGGCATCGCCAAAGCGGAAGCCAAGAAGGCGGCAGAGGAGGTGGCGGCGACAACCGGTCTTTCGCATCTCCTCAAGCGTTATCCGCGCGAACTGTCCGGCGGCCAGCGCCAGCGCGTCGCCATGAGCCGCGCCATCATCCGCCATCCCAAAGCGTTCCTGTTCGACGAGCCGCTGTCCAACCTCGATGCGGCGCTGCGTGTCCATATGCGCAAGGAAATCCGGTCGCTGCACGACCGGCTGAACGCAACCTTCGTTTACGTCACCCACGACCAGGTCGAAGCGATGACGATGGCCGACCATGTGGTGGTGATGCGCGACGGCATCATCGAACAGCAGGGCGCACCGCTCGATCTCTACGACCGGCCGGCAAACCGGTTCGTTGCCGGTTTCATCGGATCTCCCGCTATGAATTTCATTCCGGCGATCGTCGCGGAAGACGGCAAAAGCCTGATCCTGGATTTCGGCGCCGTGAAGCAGACACTTGCCATCAACCGCGCCATCGAGCCCGGCCGCAAGCTCATCGCAGGTGTCCGGCCTGAACATATCGAGGTTGTCGCTCCCGGGCAGGGCAGTTTCGACGTGCCGATTGCCTTCGTCGAATCGACCGGCTCCTCGACCTTCATAGTTGCGGCGACCGAGCCGGAACTGACGATCGTCGAGACGCGCCGCGACAGGGTCAAAACAGGAGATATGATCGGCCTTTCGGTCGACCCGGCTCAGATCCATCTCTTCGATGCATCGACGGACCGCCTGATATAATATCATCGCTAGGCCTCGGCGGGTTCATAAAACCATCATCGGCCTCTGCCAAGGGAGTGGCTCCGCACGAGGCACACCGTCACATCTGCAGCATCCGGATTTTTCATGGCATCTTCTCCCATATCGGCGCGTCTTTCGCCGACCGCGTCATCCCGCCTTGTCGTGCTTGCCGAAGCAGTGGTGAAGGCGGGCGAAACCGCCCGCGTCTCGCTGCGGCGGCGAACCTCTCGGGAAATGCTCGCCAAGGCGCCGCGCGACTATCAGACCGAGATCGATGTCGCCGTCGAGCAGATCATCGTCGACAAAATGACCAAGGCCTTTCCGGATTATGCCATCCAGGGCGAGGAAGCCGTCGGCAACCGCACGGCCGGGCCGGACACGCCGATCATCTACATCGACCCGATCGACGGCACCACCAATTACGCCTGGGGTGTTCCGCATTTCGGCATGACGATCGCCATCGCCGAAGGCGGCAGGCTGGTTGCCGGCGTCGTCTATGACGCCATGCAGGACGAATTGTTCAGCGCCGAGACCGGCGGCGGCGCCTATCTCAACGGCGAGCCTATCCGCTGCGCCGATGTCGCCGACATCGAGAACGTGCTTATCGGCGCCGGCCTGCCGATCCCCGGCCAGGTCAAGGCGGTCGCCGAAGAAACCTATTTGACGCCATCAAGCGTCTGATGGCCAATACGGCCGGTGTGCGCCGCCTCGGCTCGGCGGCGCTGTCGATCGCCTATGTCGCCTGCGGCAGGCTTGATGGTTTTTTCGAGGATGGGCTTTCGATCCATGACTTCGCCGCCTCGGCGCTGATGGTCGAGGAGGCTGGCGGCATCGTCACCCGGTTTTCAGGTGCTGAAGTCAACGGGAAGGGCGATATCCTTGCGGCCAGCCAGGCGCTGCATCCCTGGCTCCAGGAAGGATTCCGTATCAAGGCCTGATTTTCTTGAGCCGGCAGCGACTATAGACCTCATCATCTTCCTTGGCGGCGATAGCGACGCTGCGCTCGTTGCGCCTTATGGAAATCGGCGGCGCGAGACACTATCTCTGGGCAAACAAGGAGACACCCAATGACCGAAGAACGTGCAGTGCTCGCCGGCGGCTGCTTCTGGGGCATGCAGGACCTCATCCGCCGCTACAAGGGCGTGATTTCGACCCGCGTCGGCTATACCGGCGGCGACGTACCGAACGCCACCTACCGCAACCACGGAACCCACGCCGAGGCGATCGAAATCATCTTCGATCCCGCCAAGATCAGCTATCGCGAAATCCTCGAATTCTTTTTCCAGATCCACGACCCGAGCACGCGCAACCGCCAGGGCAACGACGTCGGCATGAGCTATCGCTCGGCGATCTTCTATACCAGCCCCGAGCAGGAGCGCGTCGCCAGGGACACGATTGCCGACGTCGATGCATCCGGCCTGTGGCCCGGCAAGGTCGTCACCGAAGTCGTGCCGGCCGGTGATTTCTGGGAGGCCGAACCGGAGCACCAGGACTATCTGGAGCGCATTCCGAACGGCTATACCTGCCACTTCGTCCGACCCGGCTGGAAGCTGCCGGTCCGTCAGAAGATCGCCTGATGCATCAGGCATGCTGGAAGCGACAGCGGCATGGCTGGCGCGTCCAGCCACTCAGCCGCTGGGTGAGAGCCTGGTATGATCGGCAATGGCGCGCACCATCTCGTCAATGTCGCGATCGTGGATTTCGTGTCCTCCGCCGGCAATCCGGTGCAGTTGCGCATTCGGCGCGACTTGGGTGAAGGCCTCTCCGTGCTCGATCGGAAACAGCGGATCTGATGTGCCATGGATTGCGAGCAGCGGCGCCACGATGTTGGACGCATTCAGGGTGGCGGCCTTGTCCCCGCTCAACAGCATGAAATGATTGGTTGCGCTGACAAAGGACGTGGCGCGGTCCATGTCGCGTGCGATCAGGTTGCTCGCCGCCTCGGCATCGTGCGGATGCCTGGTGCCGGCCAGCATGGCTGAATCGCGACGCATGAAATCGGCAATGGCTTCAAGGTTCGACCAGTCGATGTGCTCGGCAGCGGCAGAATGTTCTTTGTAAGCCTCGGTGGAGGAAGGCAGGCCATCGATCCCGATCGGGGACGTGCTGATCAGAGTGAGGGTCAGCGCGCGCCGGGGGTGGCGCAATGCGGCCTCTTGGGCGACGAAACCGCCCATCGACATCCCGACCATATGCGCGGCTTCAATCCCATAGCCATCGAGAACGGCGATGGCGTCTTCGGACAAATCGCCAAACGAATATCCCGGCTCACCCGGCTCATAGTGCGTGGAAAGGCCGGTGTCGCGCTGGTCGTAGCGGATGACGTAGCGTCCTTGGGCGGCAAGTTCCTCGCAGAACCTTTCCGGCCACCATAGCATCGACGACATCACTCCCATGATGAGCAGGACCGGTGCGCCGGCAGGGTCGCCGAAGGCCTGGCTCTGCAGTTTCGCACCTTTGAGTTCGACGATCTTTTCGGTGACGAGCGTTGATCCGGTCGTTTCCACGGCCTCATCCTCCTGGTTGCAGCCAGCAATTACTCTCCACCTTGCATAACTGATCCTAATATGCAATCTGTTTTCGCGTCACATGACACGCGTGACGGCCGCTTGGACTGCCCCATCCAACACAGCAGAGGGAAGCATTATGACGTTGGATCGTGCCGACTTTTACGATGCGGAACTGGCGAGACACAATCGGCACCTCAGGATTGCTGCCGGCGTCGGCGCGGGTGATCGAGTGCTCGATATCGGCTGCGGTGCAGGGCAAACGACGCGCCAGGCCGCCCGCGCCGCACCGCAGGGGGAAGCGGTTGGCGTGGACGTTTCGGCTGAGATGCTGGAGGTCGCAAGGCGACGGAGTGCCGCTGAGGGTCTGCGAAATGTGGTATTCGAGCAGGCAGACGCACAATCCCACGCCTTTCCGACGGCCAGTTTCGACCTCTGCATCAGCCGGTTCGGCGTGATGTTTTTTGCCGACCCGGCGGCGGCATTTGCCAATATCGGCCGGGCGATGCGGCCGGGCGGGCGCCTCGTATGGATGGTATGGCAGAGCCGGGTGCGCAACGCGTGGTCCGGCGCCATCCGGCAGGCGCTGGCGCTTGAAACTGCCATTTCCCCGGGTGCTCCCAATCCGTTTTCGCTGGGCGATCCAACCGTCGCAACAGAGCTTCTCAGCGCAGCAGGCTTCGCCTCGATCGACTTTGCCGAGGTGCGGGAGCCGGTCTTTTACGGATCGGACGTCGATGCGGCGTTTGAGGGGCTCATCAACCTCTATCTTGTGAAGGACGCGTTCGCACAAACCGATGAACCTTCAGACAAACCGCTACAGCGGCTGCGTGATCTATTGGAGGCGCATATGACATCGGAAGGCGTGTTGTTCGACTCGCAGGCGTGGATCATCACCGCTCGCCGAACTGCGGAATAGCGAGAGCCGGGCAGGGCTTCGCACTTCAGCGATGGTCAGCGCCGTCACTTCTCAATAGCGAGGTATGTAGTCCAGGCCGGGGTCGATCCGGGCCGGACGCCCGTTCAGAGAAAGCTCGCCGATGCGCGCCGCCGTGCGGGCGACGACCTTGCCGCGGCGGATCACCGCCAGCCGGTTGGGCTTCAGCCGCAGCGCCTCCAGCGTGTCGCTCGCCTGGAGGATGACGAGGTCCGCTTTGCAACCTTTCTCCAGTCCGTAGCCTGCGAGCCCCATCGTCTTCGCCGAATTGACGGTCAGCGCGTCGAAAATCTTCCTCTTGTCGTCGATGCCCGCCATCTGCGCGACATGGATCGCCATGTGGCCGACCTCCAGCATGTCGCCGGACCCCATTGAATACCAGGGATCCATGACGCAATCGTGCCCGAAGGAGACGTTCAGCCCGGCATCCATCAACTCGCGGACCCGGGTCATGCCGCGGCGTTTCGGATAGGTATCGTGCCGGCCCTGCAGCATGATGTTGATCAGCGGGTTGGGGATCACATTGATCTCCGCCTCGGCCATCAGCGGGATGAGCTTGGAAACATAATAATTATCCATCGAGTGCATCGAGGTCAGATGCGAGCCGGCGACACGTCCCTGCAGGCCGAAGCGGATGGTTTGCGCAGCCAGCGTCTCGACATGGCGCGAGAGCGGATCGTCGGTTTCATCGCAATGCATATCGACCGGCAGGCCGCGGTCGGCGGCAATGCGGCAGAGCGCCTCGACCGATGCCGTGCCGTCGCCTATTGTCCGTTCGAAGTGAGGAATGCCGCCGACGATATCGACGCCCATGTCGAGCGCGCGGTTGAGCGCGTCGATCGCCCCCGGCGAGCGGTAATAGCCGTCCTGGGGAAAGGCGACCAATTGCAGATCGATATAGGGCGCGACCCTTTCGCGGACCTCTATCATCGCCTCGACGGTCACCAGTCTGGGGTCACTGGTATCGACATGGCTGCGGATGAAAAGCAGGCCTTGCGTCACCGCGAGATCGCAATAGCGCAGCGCGCGGTCGACCAATTCCTCCTTCGTCACGATCGGGCGCAGTTCTCCCCAGAGCGCGATGCCCTCCAGCAGCGTACCTGACACGTTCATCCGCGGCAGCCCGAGCGATAGCGTGGCGTCCATGTGAAAGTGCGGATCGACGAAAGGCGGGCTGACCAGCCTGCCGGTTGCGTCGATTTCCTCCGGCGCCTGCGCCTGCAGATTGCGCTCGACGGCAATGATCCTGTCGCCCTCAATGCCGATGTCGATGCCGGTTCGGCCATCGGGCAAATTTGCGTTTCTGACGATTAGATCAAACATCGGAACCTCGCTGGAAAAGGCGGCTTCAGCGCTCGCCGCGACGATAGGGCTGCATCAGCGCCTGCGGCACGCGCGCGCGGCGGGCCATGACGGCAAGAGCGGCGATGGAAAGGATATAGGGCGTCATCAGGAAGAGCTGATAGGGTACAAGCCCGCTTAGCGCCGTTTGCAGCCGAAGCTGAAAGGCATCGAAGAAGGCGAAGAGCAGAGCCCCGAACAGCGCGCGGCCCGGCCGCCAGGAGGCGAACACGACAAGCGCGATGCAGATCCAGCCGCGGCCCTGCACCATGGTCGGAAAGAAGCTGTTGAACGCCGACAAGGTCAGGAAGGCGCCGCCCATTCCCATCAGCGCGCTGCCGATGATGACTGCACCGTATCGCACCTTCATCGGATTGACGCCCTGGGCTTCCGCTGCATGCGGATTTTCACCGGTCATGCGGATCGCGAGCCCTACAGGAGTTCGGAAGATGATGTAGGCCATCAGCAGAGCAATCACGATCGCAAGATAGGTCGGCGTCGTCTGCGTAAAGAAGGCCGGACCGATGAATGGCAGCGTGGAGAGACCGGGGATGGCGATCGGCTGGAACGGCACAATGGTGGGCGGCGTATTGGCAAGCGGCACGATCAGCCGGAAGACATAATAGCTGAAGCTGGAGGCAAAGAGCGTGACGCCGAGACCGGAGACATGCTGGGAGAGCCCGAGCGTCACCGTCAGCGACGCATGCAGCAGGCCGAAGAAGCCGCCGGCGACCGCCGCGATCAACAGGCCGGTCCAGAGATCGGCACCATGATAGACGGAAAGCCAGCCGATCATCGCGCCGAATGTCATGATGCCTTCGATGCCGAGGTTGAGCACGCCGGCCCGTTCGCACAGCAAAGCGCCGAGCGTGCCGAAAATCAGCGGCGTGGCGATCCGCAGGATTGCCGCCCAAAGGCCGGCGGAGGCGATGATATCGAACAATTGCGTCATCGCCTTATCCTGTATTGGGTGAAGAACAATGCAATCAGCATCGTCAGGAGCGACAGCGCCACCGTGACGTCGGCAATATAGGTCGGGATGCCGAGACCTCGGCTCATGCCGTCGGCGCCAACGAACATCGTGGCCGTGAAAATGGCGGCGAAGACAACACCAAGTGGATTGAGGTTGGCGAGCATCGCGACGACGATACCGGCATAGCCGAAACCGGGCGACAGGTCGGTCGTCACGTAACCCTTGACGCCCATCACTTCAATTGCTCCCGCAAGCCCTGCAAGCCCACCGGAGAGACAGGCAACCTTCACCAGTGTTCTTCCGAGCGGCACACCAGCAAAAACCGCACCGGCAGGGTTAAGGCCGGCGGCGCGCGACTTCATGCCAAATACGGTGCGGGACTGGACGAAGTGAACGATGATCGCCAGCACGATCGCGATCGCAAATCCGATATGCAGGCGCGAACGGGCGATCAGCTTCGGCAGCATGGCATGATCGCTGACGGATTGCGACTGCGGCCAGCCGAAGGCGAGCGGATCCTTGAGGACGCCATCGATCAGCATCGAGACGAAAAGCACGGCGATGAAATTCATCAGCAGGCTGGTGACCACCTCATCGACGGAAAACCGCAGTCTCAGCCACAGCGGGAGCAAAATCAGCACCATGCCGGCGACCGCACCAATCAGCAGCAGCAGTGGAATGAGAATGGGTGCGGGAAGATTGCCCAGCAGTTTCGAGCTTGCCGCCGCAACGGCGATGGCGCCGAGATAGAACTGGCCCTCGGCACCGATATTCCAGAGCCGCGCCCGGAAGGCAACGGCGGCGGCAAGTCCGGTCAGCATCAGCGGCGTTGCCCGCGTCAGGGTTTCGGTCGCCGAAAGCCGCGAGCCGAAGGCGCCGGTCAGGATGCGCCAATAGGCATCGAGAACAGGCGCGCCGGCGATCGAGATCAGGACGCCCGCCAGCGCCAGCGCCGCGATGACGGCGATAACGGGCGTGACGATCAGCAGGTAAAGCGGGCGGTGCTCACGGCGCTCAAATCGCATGGCCGGCCTCGCGGGTCTCTTGCCATTCCCCGGCCATCATCAGCCCCAGCCTGCGGGCGTCGGCGCCATCGGCGTCGACGGGCGGCGACAGCTGGCCGCCGACGATCGCCTGTATGCGGTCTGCGAGCGCGATTACCTCGTCAAGATCCTCCGAGATAAGCAGTACCGCAGTCCCCTGCCGGCGGGCGTCGAGCAGGCGCGCATGCACGGCGGCCACGGCGCCTTCGTCGAGGCCGCGGGCAGGCTGGGCGGCAATCAGAATGCGCGGCCGCCGATAGAGGCTGCGCCCGAGGATGAGCTTTTGCATATTGCCGCCGGAGAGCAGCCGCGTGCGGACCGCCGGGCCGCCGCCGCGAACGTCGAAGCCGTCGATGATCTCGCGCGCGAAGGCCATGCCGGCCTTGCGGTTGACAAGGCCGTGGCGCGAAAAGGCCGGCGAGGCGATCCGCTCCAGCACGGCGTTTTCCCAGATCGCCATTTCCCCGATCACGCCCTCATGGTTGCGGTCCTCGGGAATGCGGCCGATGCCGGCTTCGACGACATCGGCGACGCCAAGATCGCCGACCAGCTCCCCGAACAGCCTGAGGTCGCCGCCGCTGCGCGCCAGCGTGCCGGACAGAAGATGCGCCAATGCCGCCTGGCCGTTGCCAGAAACGCCGATAATGCCGAGGATCTCGCCCTGATGCAGCCGGAAGCTGATCGATTTGAGGCGGTCGATGCCGCCGGTTCGCACGGTCACTCCTGAAGCCTCGAGGGCAACGGCGCCGGGTGTCGACGGTTCCCGTACGGGCCGCGTCACGCGGTGCCCGACCATCAGCTCGGCGAGTTCCGCCTTGCTGGTTTCCAACGCCCGGCGCTCGGCGACCATCTTGCCTGCGCGCAGCACGACGATGCGGTCGGCCGCCGCCATCACCTCGTCGAGCTTATGCGAGATGAAGATCAGCGACAGGCCCTGGCGGGCCATTTCCTTCAGGGTCGCAAACAGCCGCTCGGCTTCGATATTGGTCAGCACCGCCGTCGGCTCGTCGAGGATCAGGATGCGGGCGTCGTTATAGAGCGCCTTGAGGATTTCCACCCGCTGCTGCTCGCCGACCGAAAGGTCGCCAAGACGGGCATCCGGATCGACCTGCAGGCCGAAGCGCTCTGAAATCGCCAGGAGTTTCTTGCGCGCCGCCGATGTCGCCGATCGCCAGGACCACAGCCCCTCCGTGCCGGTCATGACGTTTTCGAGAACGGTCAGATTGGGCGCCAGCGAAAAATGCTGGTGCACCATGCCGACCCCGGCGCGGATCGCCGCGCGCGGCTTGCCCTGCGGCACCTCGGCGCCGTCGATCAGAATTCGGCCGGTATCCGGCACATAGTGGCCGAAAAGGATGCTCATCAGCGTGGTCTTGCCCGCGCCGTTCTCGCCGAGCAGGGCGACGACCTCGCCCCTGGCAAGCGTCATGGAAATATCGTCATTGGCAAGATTGGCGCCGAAACGTTTGCTGACGCCGACAATTTCCAGAACGGGCCCGGTCATGACGGTAACCCCGCCACCGGGAAACGGTGCTGCCATCGCCCCTCTGTCTCCAGGCGTGCCGCAAGCGACAGAAGCCGCGGCTCGTGCCTCATCGGCATCATCAGCTGCACCGGCAGCGGCATGGCATGCTCATCCTGTCCGAAAGGCAGCGTCAAAGCAGGAAAACCTGATACATTGGCAAGGCAGGCAAGCGGTGCAAACGCGGTCATTCGCTCCAGATGCAGATCGGTGTCGGCATGATCGGACGGAAACGAGCCGATCGCAAGAGGCGCGCAGGCGAGCATCGGCATCAGGATGCAGTCGACTTTGTCGAACAGCGCCCAGAGAGCGTGGCTCACCAGGACAGCATCGTTCAGCGTTTTCCAGAGTCCGGTTGCCGAGAGCGCTCGTCCGCGTATGGCGAAAGCCTGCGTGAGGGGCTCGGCCCTGCTTTCCTCAAGGGCTGCCGCCTTGATCAGCGCGGCGAGGTTGACGGAAACGATATCGGCGAAGGCACGGCTGCTGGCGGCAACACTCCATTCGAAGTCGGCCCAGGCCAAGGGAACGATGACGTGTCCGTCCGTTTCGAGCACACGCGCAGCATCCAAGACGGCTGCAAGGCGATGACCCTCGGTCGGATAGGCCGATCCGGTGTCGGTCAGCAGGCCGATCCGCAGACGGCCGGTGTCGACATCGGCGGGAGAGGGATCCGGAACGGGTCCGCGTGCATTGCCGCTCAGCCGGTCGAAAATCAGCGCCGTATCCCGCACCGAGCGGCAGACTGCCAGTTCACTCGCGATGCCGGCAAGCTGGTTGCCGAAAGAGGGTCCGCCGGGGATAGCGCCGCGGGTCGGCTTCATTCCGACAAGGCCGCAACAGGCGGCGGGCACGCGGATCGAGCCACCGGCATCGGTGGCATGGGCAATCGCGACGATCCCGGCGGCAACCGCTGCCGCCGCACCGCCGGACGAGCCGCCAGCGGTGCGCGTGGGATCGAGCGGGTTGCGACAGACAGGTCCGATCGCCGGTTCGCTGGCAAGCGAAAGGCCGAATTCGGGGCTCGTCGTCAGGCCGAACAGACAGAAGCCGGCCTCGCGGAACCGCGAAGCGAGATCGGAATCGGCTGCGCCGCCCTTTCTCTCGAAGAGGCGGGAACCGGCGGTTACCGGCAGTCCGCGGAAGGGACCGCCAAGATCCTTCGCCAAGGCCGGTACGCCGGCAAAGGGCCGCGCCGAAAAATGCTCGGGCGCGCGCTGCCGCTCCCGGTCGCAGGCCTGCGCCGCGGCAAGACCCATGGCGCCGTCGAGATAGGCGATCGCGCCGAGCGGCGCATGCCGCGCGGCTGCCTGGAGGCAGATCTGCATCGCTTCAACAGCGCTCAGGCTGCCATGCCTGATCGCTGCCGCCAGTTCCGTCGCGTCGCCCTGCATCAGCCGAACTACTTCGGCTCTTCCATCATCTTCGGGACTTCGAAGGTGCCGGCCTTGATCTCCGCCCGCTTGGCTTCCATCGCCGCCTCAGCCTCGGCAGGCGCAACACCCTTGACGAAGACGATGTCGCTGCCGCCTTCCTTCATCAGGCCGTAGGACGTGTAGTTCCTACCGACAGGTTTGCCGGCGGCGACATCGGCAATCGCTGCATTGAGGATCGGGCGGAAATACCACATGGCATTGGCAAACACCGTATCGGGATAACGCGGCGTGTAATCGACCAGCGAACCGACCGACTTGATGCCGCGTTCCTTGGCGGCATCGGCCGTGCCGATGCGCTCGCCGAACAGGATATCGGCGCCGGCGTCGATCTGCGCAAGACCGGCCTCGCGGGCCTTCGGCGGATCGAAGAAGGTGCCGATGAACGAGACCAGGTGCTTTGCGTCTGGATTGACAGCCTTGACGCCTGCGGCAAAGGCGTTGATCAGCATGTTGACCTCGGGGATCGGAATGGCGCCGACCGAACCGACGACGTTCGACTTGGTCATCTTGCCCGCAAGCATGCCGGCCAGATAGGCGCCGTCATGATTCCACGTGCCGAAGACGCCGAAATTGTCGCCGGCCTGCTCGCCGCTCGAACCCAGCACGAAGGCGGTCTCCGGATAGTCGGCCGCGACCTGCCGTGCCTCCTTCTCCACCGCATAGGCCTCGCCGATGATCAGCTTGTTGCCCTGTTCGGCATATTCGCGCATGGCGCGCGGATAATCAGTGCCTGAGACACCTTCGGAAAAGACATATTCGATGACCCCTTCCTTGGCAGCGTCCTGAAGGGCCTTGTGAAGACAGGAATTCCAGGCGTTTTCAACCGGCGATGCATGAATGCCGGCAACTTTCAGCGGGGCGGCAGCCCTTGCGAGCGGGGCCAGGCTGCTCACTCCGAGCGCAATGCCCGATGCGATCACTGCCCGGCGCGAAATCAGCATGTCTTTGGTCATCAATTGCTCCCCTTTTTTACCATCTGGTTCAAAAATCATAGTAGCGCCTAAAAAGGTGTCAAGGAGAGAACAGGCTTAAAAATCAGGCTGATCGACTGCTTGGGCTCTTTCGTCGGCCGCCGATTTTTTTGGATGCCTGCATGGCGCCGCGACTTGGCGGAAAGAACGCGGCGCGGCAGGCTGCACCCCGATGCGGTCGCGCTTCCCGGTTGAGAATTTCCCTTCCAACGAGCGCCTCCGTCGTTTGACAAGATGATAGCTCGGACCGGATCTGCAGGGCTTGGCGCGACGATATTTGCAGGATATGCAGGAGAACTGTTGGGTTGGGGAACAAGGGAATGGGTGAAGAACAGGACGCCTCGCGGCGACCGATCGCGAGCCGGTCATCGTCCGCCCTGAGCGTGTGGCTGACGCGCATCGGCGTCACGCCGACCAGCTTAGCCAGTCATTGCTCCCTGATCCTGACCTCGGCCATGATCGCGGCCGGAAGCCTCGTCACCTGCATCACCCGCACGACAACGCTTGCCCGTTCGCTGGAGAGATCATGACCGCGTTCGTCCGTCGCCTCCTTGTGCTGTTCGTCCGTATCATGGTCGGCGCCCGCAGCGAGTGGCGGGGCTGCACGCCCGACACGCGCCGCCGCATCTATTTCGCCAACCACAACAGCCATGTCGATACGGTCGCCGTCATGGCCGCCCTGCCGTATCAGGTGCGGCGGCTGACCCATCCGGTTGCGGCGCGCGACTATTGGGGAACCAGCGCCTTTCGCCGTTTCATTGCGGAGAAGGGCCTGCGCGCCGTTCTGATAGACCGCAAGCCTCTGCCTGATAGCAACCCGCTGGAGCCGCTCGAGCGGCTGCTCGAAGAGGGGCGTTCGATCCTGATTTTTCCGGAAGGCACGAGAAGCGCCACCGAAGAGATTGCCCCGTTCCGCAGCGGCATCTATCGCCTTGCCTGCCGTTTCCCCGATGTCGATCTCGTGCCGATCCATCTCGACAATCTGCAGCGCATCCTGCCGAAGGGAAGCATACTGATCGTGCCGATCACCTGCACGGCGCGTTTCGGCAAGCCGCTGCGCGTCGAACCGGGCGAAGGCAAGGATGCATTCCTCGCCCGCGCCCGCGCCGCGATCATTGAGTTGGCAGACGGGGGGCGCGTCGCATGACTAGCTTTTTCTCCATCGTCCTTGCCGCGATCCTCGGCCTGCTCGCCGTCGCCTCCGCCATCGGTTTCATCCTGCAGCGGCGCGCGACCGAACCCGGCTCCGTCGCCACTGTCCAGAACCTCAATGCCCGCATCCGCTCCTGGTGGATCATGGTCGCGGTCTTCGGCGGCGCGATTCTGCTCGGCGACACGGCGGTGGTCATCCTCTTCGCATTCCTGTCCTTCATGGCGCTTCGCGAATTCTGGACGCTGACGCCGTCACGGCGCGGCGACCACCAGGCGCTGTTCCTATCCTTCTTCGTCGTCCTACCGCTGCAATATGTGCTGCTCGGAACATTGTGGTACGGCCTCTTTGCGATCTTTATTCCGGTCTATGCCTTCCTGATCCTGCCGGCGGTGGCGACGCTGACCGGTGACGTCAACGAGTTCCTGGCGCGGACTGCCAGGGTGCAATGGGGATTGATGCTGACGGTCTATTCGATCAGCCACGCGCCCGCACTGCTGATGCTTGAGACCGGCACGCCGTCGGCACTTCTTCTCGTCTATCTCGTGATCGTCGTGCAGCTCAGCGACGTCTTCCAGTATGTGTGGGGCAAGCTTCTGGGAAAACATCGTTTCTCGCCGAACATCAGTCCATCGAAGACCCTCGAAGGCCTGATCGGCGGCGGCGCCTCGGCGATCCTGGTGGGAACGCTGCTCTATCGTCTGACGCCGTTCTCACCCCTGCAGGCGGCCGCCATCAGCACCGTCATCGTGGTAGCCGGCTTCTTCGGCGGCTTCGTGCTCTCAGCCATCAAGCGCGATCTCAACGCCAAGGACTGGGGCTATGTGATCGAGGGCCATGGCGGCGTGCTGGATCGTCTCGACTCCATCACCTTCGCGGCGCCGCTGTTCTTCCATATCGTCCGCTACTGGTTCACGACATAGGCACGAGCCGCGGCCTCGTCAAAACCGTTCCAAATCCTCGAGACTTTCGACCAGCCGCTGCTGGACATCGCGCTCCTGCCTGGAAATGGCCGTCATCAGCCTGCCCATCGTTCCCCTGATACCATGAAGCTGATCGACCAGATCCATGACGACATCGACGCCGGCCTCGTTGACACCCATATCGTCCATGAGATCCAGGATCAGCCGCGCGCGGGCGATATCGGCATCGCGAAACTGTCGCTTTTCGCCTGAGATCTCCGGGATAAGCCAGCCCTGTTCGATCCAGAAATCGAGCTGGACCACATCGATTTGCAAGTAAAGACGGAACTCATGATCATCCATGATCAGGCCTCCATGTTCTTCCTCGGATCGTGTGGATGTGCCGCCGCCCATTCCTTCACCAGGGACGTCAGCCGTTCATCAGGCTGATCGGGCAAGACGATCTTCAGGGAGACATAGACGTCGCCGTGCCCGCCGCCGCGCTTCGGAACGCCCTTGCCCTTGAGGCGCAGGACTTTTCCGGTGTTGGAATGAGGCGGCAGCGTCAGATTGACAGGGCCTGAAGGCGTGGGGACGCGAACCTTGCCCCCTAGCACCGCTTCGCCGAGCGAAATCGGCAGCTCCAGGCGGATGTCGTCGCCGTCGCGCGTGAAGAAGCGGTGTGGACGCACACGGATTTCGATGAGCGCATCGCCTGCCGGCCCGCCGCCAGCACCCGGCTCCCCCTTGCCGCGCAACCGCAAGGTTTGGCCGTCGCGCGTTCCCGGCGGGATCCCCACCTCTAGCGCGGGGCCATCCGGAAGCTTGACCTCGGTCCTGGTGCCGTTGATGGCCTCGAGAAAATCGACCTCCATCGAAAAGCGCCGGTCCTGGCCTTGGCTGCGCGCCCGGCCGCCGCCGGTGCGGCGTGAAAAGAAGCTCGCAAAGATGTCGTCGGCATCGCCGAAGTCTGCGAAGCCGGCGTTGCTGCGATAGGGATTATCGGTGCCGCCGGCCGAGGCATAGTCGCGATAATAGCTGCGCTGCGCCCGCTCAGCGCCCGTCATATCGATCTCGCCGCGGTCGAAGCGTCCGCGCTTCTCTTCGTCGCTCAAAATCTCGTAGGCGGTCGAAATTTCCTTGAAACGCTCCTCGGCCTTCCGGTCGCCGGGGTTCAGGTCGGGGTGCAGTTTCTTGGCAAGCTTACGGAACGCGCTTTGAATATCCTTTTGCGACGCATCCCGCTTCACGCCCAGAAGCTCATAGGGATCCTGGCTCATGCATGTCTCCGCTCAGGCAGCCAATTCTGCCGTTGATTTGCCTGAAATATAGGTGGTCAGAGCGCCGGAGGGGAGGGGAGGCTGTGGAGAGCTACAACAGCGCCCCGTCTTCCTGCAACTGATCGGGACGGCGATCGATGAGCACCGAGCAGCCCGCGTGGCGCAAGACCTTCTCGACGATCGAGGAAAAGACGTAGTCGGTGATATCGGGGACATGCGATGACAGCAGGATGAGATCGGCCGATCTCTCCTTGGCGGCCGACACGAGCATGGAGGCCGCAACGCCGATGCGAACCTCGACCGTTGCCGGAACACCCAATTCCCGACAGAGCGATACGAGCTTCCTTTCGGCGTCGGCCATCGCCGTCGTCTCGAATTCCTCCGGAAGATCCATGAGGTGGCGGTGCGGAATATTCTCGACGACGTGCAGGACGACGATGCTGCCGCCGTGGTCCAACAGCGCCGCCGCCCGGCGCAGGAGGCGGATTGCCGTTTCCCGGGAACCCATGCCGATGCCGCAGATGATCGTCCGATACATTGAGTTCAATCTTCCCGAATACGAGTAGGCGCACTGATCATACCGGCGCCGGCCACCTCTGCTTTGACCGATATCAAGCAGAAATGCCGCAACATCGCAACGCAGGAAGCGGCCATCTGGAGGGGCTCGGGGCGGATCGTCGCAGTTGACGGCACGGCCGTCGGCAATAGCTTTACCGCGATATCGTCAATCATCGAGGTTCACATGGGCAATATCGCAATCATCGGATCGGGCGCGATGGGAAGCGCCGTCGCCAAACGTCTGATCGACCATGGCGCCACGGTGCTGACCTATCTCGACGGCCGGAGCGAGCCGACGATCGCACGAGCGCAAGCAGCCGGGATGATTCCGGTCGCGCTCGAGGAGTTGACGAAGACAGAGCTGGTCCTATCGATCGTTCCGCCGGCGGAGGCAATGAGCGTCGCCGGCCTCATCGCCGAAATATCACTGGAGAATCCCGCGCCGCCGCCCTTCATCGACCTCAATGCGATTGCGCCGAAAACGATGCAGGCACTGGCGGCGCGGTTTGAAGGCAGCTGGGTAGAAGTCCTTGATGGCGCCATCATCGGAGGTCCGCCGGTTGCCGGCAAATCAGGTCCGACACTCTATATCAGCGGCGATAGCGCGGAGCGGAGCCGGCTGCTTGAAAAACATGGCCTGAAGGTCCGCAGGCTCGATGGACCGCTCGGCGCGGCATCTGCGCTGAAGATGTGTTATGCCGGCATTAACAAGGGATTTGCCGGGCTTGGTGCCGCAATGCTGCTTGCCGCATCGCGTTCGGGTGCTGCCGAAAGCCTGACGGCCGAACTCGCGGAAAGCCTTCCCGATATCGAGCGCAAGCTGTCGAAATCCATTCCCGATATGTATCCGAAGGCCTATCGTTGGGTTGCCGAAATGCAGGAGATCGCCGATTTCCTCGGAGAGGACGATCCGGCGGCAACGATTTTTCGGGGTATGGCCGATCTTTTCTCCCGGCTGGCGGCGGATGTGGACGGCGACCGCGCCCTCGTCAGGCAGCTGGACGAAGTCCTCGGCCCGTCGGAAACCGGCGCGATGGTCATGCCCTAGCTCTTCCGCTGCCGGCGCCCCGCGAGGGAGGCGCCGGCAGCTGGCACTCGGCCGGTCCAAGCCACGCCTATATCTTGGTGAAGTCCTCGACCTGCGCGCGGATCGCGATCTCGGTCGGCAGCCGCTCCATCGAACTTGCGCCGTAGAAGCCGTTGCAGCCCTTGCAGCGGGCGAGCACATAGGCGGCATCCGCCGGCATGGAGATCGGGCCGCCATGGCAGAGCACGATGACGTCGTCGCGCACCGACCGCGCGGCATCGGCCCATGCATTGATCTTCTCCACGCATCCGTCGAGCGTCAGCGCCGTTTCGGCGCCGATCGCGCCGCCCGTGGTCAGGCCGAGGTGGCAGACCACGATATCGGCGCCGGCTTTGGTCATGGCGACGGCGTCCTCGCGGCTGAAGACATAAGGGGTCGTCAGCATGTCCTTGGCGTGGGCGCGGGCGATGATGTCGATCTCGAGATCGAAGCCCATGCCGGTTTCTTCGAGATTGGCGCGGAAGGTGCCGTCGATCAGTCCGACTGTGGGGAAATTCTGGATGCCGGCAAAACCCATCGCCTTCAACTCGTCGAGGAAGTGATGGGGCAGCATGAAGGGATCGGTGCCGTTGACGCCGGCCAGCACCGGCGTATGACGCACGACCGGCAGAACCTCGCGGCCCATCTCCTTGACGATCTCATTGGCATTGCCATAGGCGAGCAGGCCCGCCAGCGAGCCGCGCCCGGCCATGCGGTAGCGCCCGGAATTGTAGATCACGATCAGGTCGATGCCGCCGGCTTCCTCGCTCTTGGCCGAAAGGCCGGTGCCGGCTCCACCGCCGATGATCGGCCGGCCCTCGGCGATCTTGCGGCGAAGCGTGTTCAGAATGCCTTTTCTGTCGATGCGGGTCAAAACTGTCTCCTCAGTCATGGATGTCATGGAAGTTGGCGACGAGTGCCGCGGCGAATTCCGGGCTGTTGATATGGGCGTCGACCTCGACGAGACGCCTGTTTTCCGCATCGCGCCAGCCATCGCGGATGGCCGTAAACAGCGCCGCATCGGCGTCCGGATCGTGGAAGGGCTGGCCGGCGGCGTCGATCGCCGACACGCCTTGCAGTGGCAGCAGGAAACGGACCGGCCCCTGCATGCGGTTCAGCCGTTCGACGATGAAAGCGCCGATCCGGCGATTTTCTTCCGGCGTGGTGCGCATCAGCGTCACCTGCGCATTGTGGACGTGCAACCTCCGATCTTGGAAAGGCACAGGCACGGTTTCCCGCGCGCCGAAATTCACCATATCGACGGCGCCGACCGAGCCGATATAGGGCAGGCCGGTGCGGATGATGGCGCCGAAGCGATCCATGGTCGCCGGAAAGACGCCGCCGACAAGGAGATCCGGAACCTCCGTCGTCGTCACATCAATTACGCCCTGCAGCAGGCCGGAATCGGCAAGCTTCTCCATTGACTGGCCGCCGACGCCGGTGGCGTGGAAGACGTAGATTTCGTGCGTCTTGCCGAGTGTCTCGCGCACCTGCGTGACACAGGCCGTGGTGACGCCGAACATGGTCATGCCGATACCCGGCCGATCATTGCTCGAGGCGGGGATAGGATTGCGGGCCATGCCGGCCGCCGCGTTCGCCGCATTGCCGATCACCTTGCGCGAAATGGCATTCAGGCCGGCGACATCGACGACCGAATACATCATGGTGATATCGTTCGGCCCGACATAGGGCGCGACATTGCCGGAGGCGACCGTTGAGACCATCAGTTTCGGCAGACCGATCGGAAGTGCGCGCATTGCTTCCGTGACGAGCGCGGTATTGCCGGTTCCGCCGAGGCCGAGGACGGCGCCGATATCGCCGCGTGATGTCAGGAAGGTCGTCAGCGCCTTGGCCATGGCCGAAACCGCCGTCCCTCGATCGGTCTGCCCGAGCACAGCCGCCGCACCCTCGGGATGAAATTGGGCGACCTCGCGCGCCCGGATATCGGCGCCGGCATCCTCCCCAAGCGTGCCGACATCGACCAGCACGGCATCGGCGCCGGCCGCATTAATCACCTCCTGGGCGTAGCGCAGTTCCGCTCGCTTGGTGTCGCAAGTGCCGATGACATAGACCTTTCCCATTGCTTTCCTCCCCTTTTTTGAACTTTGCCTGTGTGTTTTCGATAAAATTCCCGATTTTGTATTTTCCATATTGTATATTCTTTCGTATATTGCATACTTAATCCTCGAATGCCAGACGGAAATGGAGACCATGAACGCACCGCGCCACCTCACCCTTCGAGAGCGGATCTACGAGGAAATCGTTCGCCTGATCGTCTCCGGCGAATTGCCGAGCGGCGTGTCGATCGATGAAAAGGAACTGACGGAACGGCTGCAGGTCAGCCGCACGCCGTTCCGCGAGGCGATCGGCACGCTGGCTAAGGAGGGGCTGATCGAGATCAAGCCCTATCGCGGCTTCTTCGTGCGCAGCTTCACGCCGAAGGAGATCGACGACCTCTACAATCTGCGCAAGACGCTCGAATGTTTTGCCGTCGAGCTCGCCGTTCCGCAGATGAGCGACCGGCATATTGCCGACTTCGAACGCATCCTGGATGAGGCAGTGGCCGCGCTGCGCCGCGGCGACATGGAGACTTACGGCACGCGCGACAAGGAATTTCACGAGACGATTGCCGAGCTTTCCGGGAGCCTGCCGCTGATCGAGACGCTGGCGCGGCTCGCGCTGCAGATACAGATCTGCCGCTCGATAGCCAATGAAAGCCGCGATCTAGCCGAAAGAGCCGCCGAGGAGCGCGATCAGATCCTGCAGGCTTTCAAGGCCCGCGACATTGCCCGCGCCAAGGCGCTGATGCACGCGCATATCAGCGATGTCCAGCAGGCCGTCATGGCGCGGTTTCAGAAGGGTTAGCCGGGGAAAACGAAGGAGAGGGAGGTCTCCTTCGACAATCTAAAAACTTGGGCCGGGGAGCGGTCCGGAGGAGGGAACAATGCTGAAATTTCTTACCCGCGGCTCGGCACTGGCGGCGATGATCGCCGTAAGCTCGCCGGCGCACGCCGAAACCCTGAAAATGTGGGGTCCCGAACAGATCACCGAACCGTTGGTCGCGCAGCTCTGGAACGGCATCAAGGCCGATTTCGAAAAGGCCAATCCCGGTGTGACCGTCGAATTCATGCCGCCGACCGGCACGATCAGCAACGGCGCGGTGCAGGCCGCCATCCAGTCGGACGCCGGTCCCGACGTGATCCTTACCAATTCAGGTATCGGCCGTATCAGCGTCGTCAAAAACGCCAAGCAGGTGATCCCGCTCACTGAGCAATACGAAAAGCGCGGCTGGAAGGACAAGATCTATCCCTGGCTGTACACCGAGCTGAAGGGCCAGTTCGGCGGCGAGATCTATGAGGTTCCCGATGGGCTCGATGCGCTGGGCATCTGGTATCACAAGGACATTTTCGAGCAGGCCGGCTGGAAGATCCCGTCGACCTGGAGCGAATTCGAAACGCTGATGAAATCGATCGAGGAGGCCGGCCTGCAGCCGATCGCCATCGGCCCGCGTACAACAGGCAGCGCCGGTCATCTCTTCGGCAACCTGCTGCAGTCGGCGAGCGGCAAGGAGGTGATCGGCAAGGCCTTGCGCCGCGAGATCGCCTGGGACGACCCGTCCGTCGCCGCCGGCGCCATCCGGCTGCAGAAGCTGGTCGAGGCGGGCGACATCAAGAAGGAGATGGCCGGGCTCGATCTCGATGGTGCCTCGCGGCTCTGGTTCAACAAGCGCGCCGCCATGTTCGTTGCCGGCCCCTGGTTCACCGCCAATGCCCGCAAGGCCGGTTATGACCTGTCGAATGCCGGTTATGCGCCGATGCCCTCCGACATCAAGGGCGCGGCGATGCCGACCGGCGGCGTCGGCTGGAGCTGGCTGGTGCCCGTGAATTCGAGGCAGCCGGAACTGGCGATGAAATGGATCGACTTCATGCTGTCGGATGCGGTGATGAAGAAACGCGCGCAGGATCCGGCAAGCACGATGATCTATCCGCGGGAAATCCCCGGCGTCGAGCCGCCGACCCCGGTACTCAAGGATATCTTCGCCGCAGCCGCAGGCGGCGTCGGCTACAATCCGAGCGTCTATCTGCCCGGCACCGTGCTCGACACCTATTTCCAAGTCATCCAGGGCTTGATCTCCGGCCAGATCGGCGGCGAGGAAGGCATGAAGCAGATCCAGGCGAAGATGGCAGAGGCGAAATAGTGGCCATCCCCGAAACATCAGGCAGCAAGGTCGTGGCTCCTCTCAGCACCGGACCTGCCGCGGCGGGACATACGGGCGGCACATTCGTCCGTATGTCCAAACGCCGGGCGGCCGGGTCCGGCTCAGCCGATGGCGATGCCGGCACCGCATTCTGGCTGATGGCACCGGCGCTCGGCCTTTACGCCGTCTTCACCCTGCTGCCGATCGCCGCTACCTTCTGGCTGAGTTTCAACAGTTCGGCCGGCTTCAACACGTCCGCGAGCTTC
Organism: Rhizobium sp. H4; assembly: GCF_003013335.1. NCBI lineage: Bacteria > Pseudomonadati > Pseudomonadota > Alphaproteobacteria > Hyphomicrobiales > Rhizobiaceae > Rhizobium > Rhizobium sp. H4. The sequence continues at coordinate 58,265 of NZ_PSOW01000013.1, read as the reverse complement.
GTCGGCTTCGGCAATTACGCGAAGGCGGCGCATGATCCGATCGTCTGGAAGAGCCTCGTCCATACGTTCGTTTGGCTCGCATACCATGTGGTGATGGCAGGCGGGCTCGGCCTGCTGCTGGCGCTCGCCGTCAGCCGGCTCAGGATCACCCAGGTCTTCTTCCGCACCGCCTTTTTCCTGCCGCATCTGGTGTCGCTGGCGGTGGTCGGCGTCATCTGGGCCAATATCTACGATCCCTTCTTCGGCCTCCTGAACACGACGCTGACGCGGATCGGGCTTGGTTCCTTCACGCAAGGCTGGCTTTCCGATCCCGCCCTGGTGCTCTTTTCCGTCAATGTCGCAAGCTCGTGGCAGGGCTTCGGCCTCTACATGCTGCTCTTTATCGCCGGCCTGCAGAATATCGACCGCTCGCTCTACGACGCGGCTGAGGTGGACGGCGCCAACGCCTTCCAGCAGCTGATCCATGTGACGCTGCCGGGGCTTCGCGAGGTGATGACCTTCGTTGTCTCGCTGGCGATGATCAACGGCCTGAAGGGCTTCGCCACGGTCTTCGTCATGACCAATGGCGGCCCCTTCTACCAAAGCGAACTGATCACCACCTATATTTACCGGCTCGCCTTCCAATCCCAGGATCACGGACTGGCAGCGGTGCTCTGCATCCTGCTCAGCCTGCTGGCCATTGTCATCACCATCGTCTTCAACCGCTGGCGCGCGAGGCTGTCCCAATGAGTGCCCGCAATCGCGAATGGCCGGTGGCGCTGGCGCTGACCCCAGCGCTGATCCTGATCCTTGCTCCCTTCATCTGGCTGGTGATCTCGAGTTTCAAGACCGAGGCCGAAATCGGCCAGGCCGATCCCTTCACCTGGCCCGCCGATCTGATGTGGCGGAACTATCTGGATGCCTGGCAGATCGGCGGATTCGGCGACCTCGTCGGCAACAGCCTCATCAATCTCATCGGCGTCGTCATCCTGTCGCTGCTGACATGCGCACCTGCCGGCTACGCACTGGCCAAGATCCGCTTTCCCGGCCGGGAATGGCTGTTCTACGCCTTCATCCTCGGCCTCACCGTACCGGTCCAGGCCATCGTTATTCCGCTCTACCAGGTGCTCTTCGGGCTCGACCTCGTCAACACGCTTGCTGGAATCGTGCTGGTGCAGGTGAGCAACGGCATTCCCTTCGGCATCTTCCTGATGCGGAGCTTCTTCATCGGCATGCCGGATGACCTGATCGAGGCCGCCAAGATCGACGGCGCCTCGCATGTCCAGATCCTCACCAAGGTTTTCCTGCCGATCTCGACGCCGGCGGTGCAGGCGCTCGTCATCATTAGCGCGCTCTCCACCTGGAACGACTTCTTCCTGCCGCTGATCGTGCTGATAAGTCCGGAGGTGCAGACGCTGCCGCTCGGGCTAGTCCGTTTCGCCAGCACCTATGCGTCCGATTACCGCCTGGTCTTCTCCGGGACGGTCATTTCATTCCTGCCGATCATTCTTCTCTACATCCTGATGCAGCGCCGCTTCACCGAGGGGCTGACGCAGGGAGCAATCAAGGGCTGACCATGTCGCATCACGTCCAGCGGGAAATCCGTTACAATTTCGAATTCGACCACCGCATCAAAGCCTGCTTTATCGGCGCCGGCGGCCATGCCTACCGCAATATCTACCCGGCGCTGCGTTATACGCCGGTCGAGCTCGCCGGCGTCTGCGATCTCGATCTTTCCCGCGCCGAAAAATTCGCCAAGCTTTTCGGTGCCGGCAAAGCCTATACCGATCACCGCCATATGCTCGAGCAGGAAAGGCCGGAGCTTGTCTTTCTCGTTACCGCCTATCATCCCGACGGCCGGGTGCAGGCAACGGATCTGGCGCTCGACGCGCTCGCCGCGGGTGCGCATGTCTGGATGGAAAAACCGACCGCCGCGACTTTGGAAGACATCGAAAGGCTGCAGGCGGCCAGTGCTGCGGCCGGCCGCATGGTGATGACCGGTCTCAAGAAAACCTTCTTCCCGACGATCGAGAAGCTCAGGGACCTGATCGGCTCGCCCGGTTTCGGCAGGCTGACCTCGATCAATGTCCGTTATCCCCAGAGCCTGCCGAAGCCGGAAGAGCGCGCCGATCTCGTCAGGATGCAGAGCTTCCTCGATCACATCTATCATCCCGGCGCGATCCTCAACTTCCTCGGCGGCGAGGTTGAACGCGCCAGCTATGAATGGGAAGCACTGACGGGGGCCACCGTCACCAGTCTGCGTTTCCGCTCCGGCGCGATCGGCATGCTGCATCTGGCCGCCGGCCAATCGGGCGGCAGTATATTCGAGCGGGTCGAGGTCATCGGCGAAGGCGCCAACGCCATTGTCGAAAACGGCAGCCGGCTGACTTACTTCCGCAAGGCGGACCTGCCGTCCTATGGCCGCGCCGCAAGCTTCATCCAGCCGGACGAGAATGCCGCCCTGTTCTACGAGCCGGAGCATTCGCTCGGCCAGCTCTACAACAACAACCTCTTCTATCTGGGCTACGTGCCGGAGATCCTGCATCTGACGGATGCGATCCTTTCCGGCACATCGATCACCCGCGGCACACTCGAAATTGCCCGCGAGATCATGAAGCTCTTCGAATTCTATCGACGCGCGGATGCCGGCGTCACCACAAATTTCTGAACAGGGGAAAGACGGCCTTGACCGAGACAGATGTCATTTTCAGGAAAGCCGGCGGCGAATTCATGCCGACGACATGGGGCGAACTCAACTGGAAGATCACCGGCGACGGCACGCCCGGCGCCGAGATGACCTTCGGTACCTGCCGCATCAATCCCGGTGAGCGCAACCAGCTGCACTCGCATCCCGACTGCGAGGAAATCCTGTATGTCGTTTCCGGCCTTTGCGAGCACAAGCTCGGCGACGCCCTTTACCAGCTCGAAGCAGGCGATGCGATCCGCATTCCCCGCAATGTCCGCCATTGGGCGCGCGCCCTCGGCACCGAACCACTCTTCGCCCTGATCATGTTCTCCTCCGGCACGAGGACGGCGGTCAATCACGAAGGCGACGGGGCGGCCTGAGCGGAACGCTGCGTCCCGGCACGGCCGATCCCGGCGAGCGGGTCAGCTACGGCCAGGCCGGATCAGTTTGTCATCGCCGACCAGGGGACACCTTGTGGGCGGCCAGCGAACGTCTGTTTTCGGCCTTAACGGGCAGGCGTCTTGCCGAAGCGGACGCCTGAACCGCCGTATTCTTGAGCTTTGCCAAGACTCTGACGATTGCGTGAAACAGGTCCGAGACCTGTGACAAACCCTCATCGCCTCTGCTATGTCAAGGAAAATGCGGGCCGTCCAACCGGGCGCCGCGCTCTATCCGACCAATGCCAGGAGTTTGAAAAGATGAGCGGTTCTTCCGATTACGTACCCCCGAAGGTGTGGACCTGGAACAAGGCGAATGGCGGCCAGTTCGCCAACATCAATCGCCCGATCGCAGGGCCGACGCATGAGAAGGCGCTCCCGATCGGCCGTCATCCACTGCAGCTTTATTCGCTCGGCACGCCGAACGGCCAGAAGGTCACGATCATGCTCGAGGAACTGCTGGCGCTTGGCCATAGCGGCGCGGAATATGACGCCTGGTTGATCCGCATCGGCGATGGCGACCAGTTCGGCAGCGGTTTCGTCAAGGTCAATCCCAACTCCAAGATCCCGGCGCTGATGGACCGCAGCGGCGAAAAGCCCATCCGCGTCTTCGAATCCGGCGCCATCCTCACTTATCTCGCCGAGAAATTCGGCGCTTTCCTGCCGACTGAGCCAAGCGAGCGCGCAGAATGCCTGTCGTGGCTGTTCTGGCAGATGGGAAGCGCGCCCTATCTCGGCGGCGGCTTCGGCCACTTCTACGCCTATGCGCCGACGAAGATCGAATATGCGATCGACCGCTTCGCCATGGAGGTGAAGCGTCAGCTCGACGTGCTCGATCGCCGCCTTGCGGAAAGCGAATATCTGGCCGGCAGCCAATATACGATCGCCGATATTGCCATCTGGCCGTGGTATGGCGGGCTGGTGAAGGGCTGGACCTACGGCGCGGCCGAATTCCTGCAGGTCGAGGACTATAAGAACGTCCAGCGCTGGGCCGATGCGATCTTCAGCCGCCCGGCCGTGCAGCGCGGACGCATGGTCAACCGGACTTCCGGCGAACCGTCGGGCCAGTTGCATGAACGCCACGACGCCAGCGACTTCGACACCAGGACGCAGGACAAGCTCGCGGCGGCCGCCGAGTAAGCACGCCCCAGCCAGGTGTCGCAGCAAAAATGAAGCTCCGCCGCCTTTACGGCGACGGAGCATTTGCATGCCGCCCGAACTCAGTTCTTGACCGTATCCTCCAGGAAGAAGCGGCCGAGCGGGTTCTGGTAGAAGTTCTCGATATTCTTGCGCGTGACGTTGATATAGGGGCTGTAATAAAGGTCGATCCAGTTGACGTCGTCCTTGGACATCTTCTGCAGATCGACATACATCGCTTCACGCTTCTTCGGGTCGAGCTCGAGACGCGCCTTGGCGACCAGTTCCTTCACCGCCCCGTTCTTATAGTTGGTCAAATAGTTGTTGTTGGAATCGTGGCCGAGGACGAAGGTGGTCTTCTGGTCCGGATCGAGAATGTCATTGGTCCAGTAGTTGACCGAAATGTCGTAATCGCCGGCAACGAGCATGTCCCATTCCTGGCTCGGATCGACCTTCTGCAGGTTGGCGGTGATGCCGGCCTTCTGCAGCTGCTGCTGAACCAGGACGGCCGTCTGCTCGTCGACTTCGTCGCCGGCGCGAACCACGTAATTCAGCGTCAGGTCGGAGGCGCCGGCGGCCGCCAGCATCTCCTTGGCCTTGGCGGGATCATAAGGCCGCTGCAGATTGTCGGCATAATAATAGAGCGCACCCTTCGGAATGTAGGAATTGGCGACGGTGCCCTGGCCGAAGGTGACGGTATCGACGATCGCCTTCTTGTCGATCGCAAGATCCAGCGCCTGGCGGATTTCCTTCTTGCCGAGCGCGCCATGCGCATGGTTGATCAGCAAATGATCCTCACGCGTCGAGGAATCGATAGCGACATTGAGGTTCGGATCCTTCTTCAGTTCCTCGACGCGGGAGAAGGGCACGAAGATAGCCGCATCCAGCTCGCCGGCCTGGACGTTCAGCATGCGGGTATTGTCGTCGGGCACCGAGATCCATTCGACGCCGTCCAGCTTGACGCGGTCGGCCTGCCAGAAGTTCGGGTTCTTCTTCAGGATGACCCGGTCGCCGCGCCGCCATTCCTCGATCACGAAGGCGCCGGATGCGATCGGCTTTTCACCGTAGGCGTCGGCCCCCAGCGATTCCATGCCCTTCTTGGAGATGACGGAGGCGTTCGGCAGCGCCAGCGTCGACAGGAACGGCGCTGACGGGTTCTTGAGCTTGATCGTCAGCGTATGCGCGTCGGTCGCCACCGCCGTATCGATCACCTTGTAGGAATCGCTCCAGAGCGAAGCGGGGTCGTCGCGAATGCGCAGCAGGCTGTAGGCTGCGTCTTCCGCCGTCAGCGGCGAACCGTCCGAGAATTTCGTGTCGCGAATCTTGAACGTGTAGGTCAGGCCATCATCCGAGGCCGTCCAGCTTTCGGCAAGACCGGGCTCCAGCTTCGTGCCTGTCTTGTCGACGCGGATCAGCACGTCGTAGACGTTTGAGAATACCCAGTTGTCGATGTTCTGGGCTGTTTTGATCGGATCGAACGTCGTCGAATCCTCGCGGCGGCCGATGGTGAGCACACCGGCGGCTTCGGCATAGCTTGTGCTGAGCGTCAGGCCGGCGAGCAAGGCTGCGAGCCCGATTGATTTCCACCTGTTTGTCATGAGTTCGTTCCCTTCGTTGTTATGGCATGCGTTTGACGGGTTGGATCGGCATCGATTGTAGATCCTCCTTGCCGCCGGCGCCCTGCAGCAGCGGCTTGTCGGGATCGATGTCGGGAATGGCGGCTATCAGCGCCGCCGTATAGGCATGATTCGGCCGCGCGAACACCTCTTCGCAGCGGCCTTCCTCGACGATCTCGCCGCGATACATGACGACCACGCGTTCGCAGAGATTGCGGACGATCGCGAGATCATGGGCAATGAAGATCAGCGTCAGGTTCATCTTCGCCGTGAGCTCGCGGAAGAGTTCGATGATCTGCGCCTGAATGGTGACGTCGAGGGCGGCGACGCATTCATCGGCGATGATCATCTTCGGGTCGACGGCGAGGGCCCGGGCGATGCCGGCGCGCTGACACTGGCCGCCGCTCATGCTGCGCGGTTTGCGGCCGGCGAATTCGCGTTCGAGGCCGACGAGATCGAGCAGCGCGTCGATCCGCGCCGGGATATCCGCCTTGGCCACTTTGCCTTGCACCTTCAGCACCTCGGCAAGCATCTGGCCAATCGTCAATCGCGGATTGAGCGCGTTATAGGGGTCCTGGAAGACCATCGCCGTCTCGCGCCTGAGTTTTGCCAGGCCCGCACCCTTCTGCAGCGCCAGATCGACGCCGTCGAAGGTGACATGGCCGGAGGAAAGCGGCGTAAGGCCAAGCACGGCGCGAGCAAGTGTGCTCTTGCCGCTGCCGGACTCACCGACGATGCCGACCGTCTCCCCGGCCATGATCCGCAGGCTGACGCCGGAAACTGCGCTGATCGACTTGGCGCCGCCCTTCAGCAGGCCGCCGCCGGCTCTGAACCGCACATGGAGATCGTCGATTTCAAGCAATGGTCCTGGCGGCCGGCCGGCGTCCGCCACCGCGGGCGACGACGCGGGAGTCTCGCCCGATATCGAAGGGTGGCTGTCGATCAGGCTAATCGTATAGGGATGCTGCGGCCGCGCCAGGATCGCCCGCTTCGGCCCCGCTTCAAGAAGCTTGCCGCCGCGCATCACGGCAATGCGGTCGCAGGTCTGGGCGACGATGCCGAGGTCATGGGTGATGAGAATGATCGACAGGCCGCGCCGGTCGCGAATGTCGATCAACAGCCGCAGGATCTGCGCCTGGATGGTCACATCGAGCGCCGTCGTCGGCTCGTCGGCGATCAGGATCTTCGGATTGCAGGAGAGAGCCACGCCGATCATCGCCCGCTGCCGCATGCCGCCGGAAAATTGGTGCGGATAGCTGTCGTACTGACGCTTCGGATCGGGGAAACCGACCTGCGCCAGGATATCAGTCGCAGCAGCGCGGGCCCCGCGGGCGCCGAGGCCCTCGTGATAGCGTATGCCCTCGGCGATCTGCTCGCCGACCCGCATCACTGGGTCGAGATGGCTGGTCGGGTTCTGGAAGATCATGCCGATCTCACCGCCGCGCACCTTCAGCATCTCGCCGTCGTCGACCCGCATGAGGTCGCGCCCTTCGAGCAGCACCGAGCCACTGTCGATCTTCAAGAGCGAAGAGGGCAGCAGCCGCACCAGCGAACGGCAGAACAGGCTCTTGCCCGAGCCGCTCTCGCCGACGAGACCGAGGACCTCGCCCTTGCCGAGGTCGAGCGAGACGGCGTCGAGCAGCGTGCGCGGGCCGGAATCGAGATGGGCGCTGACTGTGAGATCGCGCACGGACAGCAGGGAGCCGCTCATTCGTGCACCCCCAGCAACTCGCCGAGCGCATCGCCCAGCATGCTGAAACCGAAGGCGAGGCAGACGATGGAGAGGCCGGGGAACAGGGTGATCCACCAGGCGGTGGTGATGAAGCTCTGTCCTTCCGCGACCATCACCCCCCATTCGGCGATCGGCGGCTGGACGCCGAGACCTAGATAGCTGACGGCGGCGCCGCTGAGCAGCACCAGCGTCGCATCCGACATCGAAAAGACGATCGATCCCGCGATCGCATTCGGCAGCAGGTGGCGGAACATGATGCGCGGGCGGCTGAAGCCGAGGCTGACGGCGGCAACGGCATAGTCGCTGCTTTTCAGCACCAACATCTGTGCCCGGATCAGCCGCGCATAGGACACCCAGCCGACCAGCGCCATCGATATGTAGAAGCTGCCGAGGCCGGGGCCGAGGATCGCTATGATCGACAGCATCAGCACGAGAAAGGGGAAGGCGAGGATGATATCGACGAGGCGCATGAACAGCGCATCGACGATGCCGCCGAAGAAGCCGGCGACCGTGCCGACGGTCGTGCCGATCAGAAAGGGGAAGATGACGCCGATCAGGGCCATCTGCAGGTCGATGCGCGCGCCCCAGATGACGCGGGAAAGGATATCGCGGCCGAAATTGTCGGTGCCGAACGGATGTAACAAGGAAGGCGCCTGCAGCCGCACCTCGGCATTCTGCATGATCGGATCGTAGGGCGCGATGACGGGCGCGCCGACTGCCAGCAGGACGAAAAGCAGCAACAGGCCGGCACCGACGGCAAGCATCAGCCGCCTGCGGAAAAACCTGCGCCAGCCGGGCGATGCAGGGACGATCGCCTCGACGCTCATAACTTCACCCTCGGATCGACGGCGACAGTGACGATGTCGGCGATGAAATTGATGAGCACGGTGGCGCAGGCAAAGACCATGGCGACGCCCTGAACCACCATGTAGTCGCGTGAAAAGATCGCCCTGACAAGCAGTTGTCCCATGCCGGGCAGCGCAAAGACGCTCTCGACCACCACCGTGCCGCCGATCAGCCAGCCGATATTGACGGCAAGCAGGTTGATCGTCGGCACCAGCGAATTCGGCAGCACATGCCGCCAAAGGACGATGCCTTCCGGCATGCCGCGGGCGCGCGCTGCCGTCGCGACATCCGACTTCAGCGCTTCGATCATTGCCGCCCGCAGGCTTCGCGTCAAAACGGTCGAGAGCGACAGCGCCACCGTCAGGCTCGGCAGCACAAGATGGGAAAGCTTGTCGCCGATGGTCGCGCCGTAGCCGGAAACCGGCAGCACGCCGAGTTCGACGCTGAAGAGGATGATCAGCATCAGCCCCAGCCAGAAGGGCGGAAAACCGATGCCGAAGGTCGAGACGATGCGCACCGCATGATCCGGCGCACGGCCGGCATTGCGCGCAGCGATCGCCGCCATCGGCACCGCGATCAGCACCGACAGCACGACGCTGGAGGCGACGAGCGCCAGCGTCGGCTCGATGCGGGTGACGATCAGCTTCAGCACGTCGATCTTGTAGAGGATCGACTTGCCCATCTCGCCATTGGCGAGATTCTTGAGGAAATAGAGATATTGCAGCCACATCGGCTGATCGAGGCCGTACTGGGCGCGGATGCTGGCAAGGGCTGCAGGCGTCGCGCGCGTGCCGAGGATGTTGCGGGCGGGATCACCGGGGATCAGGCGGACCAGAATGAAAGTGATGACGCTGATGCCGAAAATGACGGGCAGGAACTGCAGCGGTCGCGTCAGAACGAATTTATAGCGATGCATGACGGCGATCGCCCCTTTGTCTTCGTCGGCTCCGGTTCGCTCCCTCTTGCATCAGCCTGCCTCGTGCCGGGCCAGGAAATCGAGAAGCGCCGGATAATAATCCTGCGGGTTCTCATAGAATGGCATATGGCTGGCATTGGCAAACACCTTGAGCTCGGCATTCTGCAGCGCCAGCTTCATCCTCAGCGCGCAGGCCGGTGTCAGCTCGTCATGTTCTCCCGCAGTGATCAGCACAGGCAGCGTCAGCCGCGGCAGATCGGCAATGCGGTTCCAGTCCTTGAGGTTGCCGATATAGAGAAACTCGTTCGGCCCCTGCATCGTCTCATAGGGCGCCATGTTCCAGTCGTCGAGCGAGCGGCGGACCGGCGCCGGCCATTCCGGCAGACGGCAGACATGGCGGTAGTTGAGGATGGTGACGGCGGCGAGATATTCGGGATGATTGTAGGTGCCCTGCGCCTCGTGCTTCTGCATCATCGAGACGGTTTCGGGACCGAGTGCGGCGCGCAGCCGTTCCAGTTCCGAAATTAGATGCGGGATGTCGGCGACGGTATCCTCGAGAATCAGGGTCTTGAAGTTCTGAGCGTAAGTCAGCGCATATTCGATCGCCAGCCACCCGCCCCAGGAATGGCCGAGCATGTGGACCTTGCCGAGCCCCAGCGCCTTGCGCACCGTCTCCGTCTCTTCGACATACCGGCCGATCGTCCAGAGCGAGGGTTCGTCCGGCCGATCGGAAGCGCCGGTGCCGAGCTGGTCGAAAGCGATGACACGATAACCATTGTCGACGAGACAAGAATGCGCCTCGCGCAGATAATCGCAGGGCAGACCCGGCCCGCCGTTCAGGCAGAAAATCGTCTCGCTGCCAGTCCCGAAACTGTAGGCAACGACGCGATAGCCATCGACATCGATCTCGAATCGCTCGTCCGGCTGTATTTCACGCCACATTGACTGCTCCGGCAGAAGGTTTTCACTTGCTCAATATTTGGGCGTGGTTAATTTTTTACCGGAAATCGCGTTCCGTGCCAGCTATAAGAAGTGATAGGGTAGGGCGCCACGTCGAAACCGGAGCAGCCCATGCTTGACGACATTGGAACGATCAGACGGCAGTTTACAGCGCATGAAACGCTGGACGGCCGGATCGACCAGGCCTTCGAGGCGATGAAGCAGATCGGCTTCGAGGCGCTGATCTACGACTATACGCCGGTGCCCTACGATCTCGACGGCGCGATCATGATACCGTCGCTACTGAAGCTCAGGAACATTTCGGACGACATGCACGATTACTGGTTCGATCGCGGGTATTTCCGCATCGATCCGGTGCAGCAGGTGGCGCTGCGCACCTCCGCACCCTTCTTCTGGAATTACGATCCCGATGCCGACACGCTGATCAAGGGCTTCATGAGCGAGGACACCGCGCCGGTGACGCGCTATCTGAGCGAACGCGACATGTCGACCGGCGTCACCGTCCCGGTTCACATGCCACGCGGCGACTATGCCACCGTCACCGGCATCCGGTTCGGCCGCAACAACGATTTCGAACGGCATGCGCTCCGCTATATTGCCGACTTCAACCTGCTGGCCCATGTCTTCCACGAGACCGCCTATTCGCTTTTCGACCGGAAGGCGAGGAGCGTCGGCACGGTTCGGCTGACAGAGCGGGAACGCGAATGCCTGCGCCATTCGGCAGAAGGTTATTCGGCCAAGGAAATCTCCCGCATCATCGACCGTTCGGTGCCGACCGTGGTCATGCATCTCAACGCCGCGGCAAAGAAACTCGGCGCCCGCAACCGCACGCAGGCCGTCGTACGCGCCACCCATTACCGCCTGCTCGAAGAACGGCCGACGCAGACCTGGCCACCCTATAACTTGTGATAGCTGCCGTCGCCGCTACCGTCGCGTTATGGTCTTCAACAGACCAGAGATGGAGACGCCGGTGACCGAAATCGCGACGAATGAAGCTTATCTGCCCTTTCGCGACTATCGCACCTGGTATCGCATCACCGGCTCGCTGGAGAGCGGCAAGCTGCCCCTCGTCGTCGCTCATGGCGGACCCGGCTGCACACATGATTATGTCGATTCCTTCAAGGATATCGCCGCCCTCGACGGCCGCCCGGTCATCCACTACGACCAGCTCGGCAACGGCAATTCCACCCGGCTTCCTGATAAGGGACCGGATTTCTGGACGGTCGGTCTGTTTCTTGAAGAGCTGGACGCGCTGCTTACCCATATAGGCATCCAGCATCGTTATGCCTTCCTCGGCCAGTCCTGGGGCGGCATGCTCGGCGCCGAGCATGCGGTACGCCGGCCGCCAGGCCTGCAGGCGCTTGTCATCGCCAACTCGCCGGCCAACATGCACACCTGGGTTTCGGAAGCGAACCGGCTGAGGAAGGAGCTGCCGAAAGAGGTGCAGGACACATTGCTCAAACACGAACTGGCGGGAAGCCTCACCGATCCTGACTACATCGCCGCCTCACGGGTCTTCTATGACCGCCATGTCTGCCGTGTGGTTCCGTGGCCGCCGGAAGTGGCGCGGACCTTTGCGATCATGGACGAGGACAATACCGTCTACCGCAACATGAACGGCCCGACCGAGTTTCACGTCATCGGCACGATGAAGGACTGGACGATCGAAGACCGGCTCGACCGCATCGAGGCGCCGACGCTGCTGATTTCGGGGAAATATGACGAGGCGACGCCCCTGGTGGTAAAGCCCTACCTTGGACGCGTTCCCGGCTGCGAATGGGTGCTCTTCGAAAATTCCAGCCACATGCCTCATGTCGAGGAAAAACAGCTTTGCCTGGCGACCGTTTCCGGCTTTCTGTCGCGCTACGACTGAAGCAGATGCCGGCTTGTCACGATCGGCGGACCAGCCATTTCTTCGCGACACGGCAGGCCATCGTATAGGCCGGATCGAAGACGTTGCCGACGTCGTAACGCACCACCTGTCCCAAGAGATGGCTTGCCGCCGTTCTATCGAGGCCGTAATCCGAGGCGAGCCAATTCAGCATTTCGCTTGTGGCATGCTGAAGCGCCTGATCGAGGGGCCGGGCATTGCCGATGGCGAAGATGTCTTCGGCGGTTTCTCCGCGCGGCCAGACCAGTCCGGCCTTCTTTTCCACCGTCAGCCGAACCGTGACTTCGAAAGTGGTCTCGACGCCGGTGCCGACGATCTCACCATCGCCCTGCACGGCATGGCAATCGCCGAGAAAGAACAGCGCGCCTGGAGTCGATACCGGAAAACGAACGCTCGTGCCGGGGCCGAACAGGCGATAATCCATGTTGCCCCCATATTCGCCGCTGGTCGCCGTCGAGATCGCCTGACCGAGGCTGGGCGCCACGCCGAAACAGCCGATCATCGGGGCAAGCGGCAGAACGAAGTTTTCGAGGCCGGCGACCGGCTCGGATAGCCGGACGGTCAGCGCTTCGCGGTCGATGGCCCAGATCGCCATATCCCGCGACGGCAGGTCGCGAACCGTTTCGGGATCGATGACATTGGCCGCGACGATGCTCCGGGTAAAGCCGGTGCCCCTGGTCGGAACCATGCTGATGATCTCGACCTTCAGCGCATCTCCGGGCTCGGCGCCATCCACGAAGATCGGGCCGTTCATCGGGTTCGGACCGGATGTCCGCCGGATGCCGTCCTTATCATAGCCGACGGCGTCGAGCGTCTCGGTGACGACCGTATCGCCGTCGGCGATATGCAGCGCCGGCGCAAGTGAGCCGAGAACATTGTGAAAACGCGTCGGAATGAAGCGGTGAGTGGTCATGAGAATACAGCTCTCGCTCGTTTCGAATGCCAGGGGGCCGCGGCTGGTCTGCGCGGCGGAGAGTCCAGACTAGATCAGAGATTACCTGGGAAGCCAACACGCCCGAGGCATGCGATCTGACTTGCCTTGCATCCTTCAAATACTATATGTAGGTATGTACCTACATGGAGATGCGTGATGAACGTGACAAGTCTTTCCAGCCGCGAACTCAATCACGACGTGAGCAGGGCAAAGAAGGCGGCGCAAAATGGTCCTGTCATCATTACGGATCGTGGCAAGCCATCCCACGTGTTGATGACCTATGACGAATTCGAGCGCCTCACCGGCAAGCGCCGCAGCCTGGTCGATGCTCTCTTCATGCCGGGTTTGTCAGATATCGACTTCGACCCGCCTCGTGTTGAGATCGCCCCGCGCGGGGTCGATCTCTCTTGAAATATTTGCTGGATACCAATGTTGTTTCCGAATTGCGTAAGGTCGGAGACGGCAAGGCAGATGCCAATGTGATCGCATGGGCCGGGGCGCAAGACACCGCGAGCTTATGCATCTCCGCCATCACGATCCTGGAGCTGGAACGGGGGATACTCGGCGTGCAGCGCCGCGATGCGGCGCAGGGGGCTCGCCTGCGTGCATGGCTGGAAAATCAGGTACGACCGGCGTTCGCCGGCCGTATCCTGCCGGTCGATGACGCGATCGCCACACGCTGCGCGCATCTGCATATTCCGGATCGGCGCAATGAAGTGGATGCTCTGATTGCCGCAACCGCCCTGGTTCTCGGCCTGACCGTGGTTACGCGTAATATCAGGGATTTCGAAGGCGCGGGCGTTGTCGTGCTGGATCCGTGGCAGGGCTGATGTCTTTGCGTCCGGTCATGGCAGCTGGTGTATGGTGACGTCAGGAACGACGTGCCGCGCGATCTCGCAGAGATGCCAGTGATGGGTGAGGTAGATGACCTGCCCGACCTTTGCCATTGCGCCGAGCAGGCGGAAAACCTCTTCGGAGCGGAGATTGTCGAAGCTCTCCATAATGTCGTCGGCGATGAAGGGCACGGGCGGGCGAAGCGCGGCGAATTCCTCGTAACCCGCCAGCCGAAGCGCGAGATAGAGCTGGAACTGCGTGCCGGTCGACATCGCGTCCGCTAGCTTCGAGCCACCGTCGCGTGACACGCCGATCAGTACTTCCTTGTCCCGGTCGGGCTGGGTCGTCAGGCCGGAATAGTTGCCGCCGGTGATCAGGTGAAAGGCTTCCGATGCGCGGTTCATCATCGAGCTGCGGTGTTTTTCGCGATAGATGCGTAGCGCCTGTTCGGCCGCCAGCGTGCCGGCGCGCAGCGTCAGATGCCGCACGGCCAGTTCCTCGATCTCGAGGAAGATGGTTCGGCGCTTGGCTTCGATCCGCGCCACCGCATCATCTCCGCCCACGGCCTCGAGCTTCTGCCGCGCCAGCGACACGTCGGAATAGAGAAGCTTCGCCCGCTCGGTGAGATCCTCGATCCGGGCGCCAAGCTCGATCGCATCGCGTTCGACGGCATGGGCGTCGATATCGGCAAGGCGGCGCTCGGCTTCGGAAAGACTTGCCGCCCGCAATGCCTCGGTGATCTGGCCGCGCAAGGTGGCGGCGCGTGCCTCCAGCCGGTCCCGCTCCCGCGCCTGGTTCAGGAATGCTTCGACTGAGGCAAGCGAGTCCGTGCCGAAATAACCCGTCAGTTCATTCTTGCGGGCATTGTGAACGGCCAGTTCCTCCTCCAGCGCCCGTCGTTTCTCCAAATGTTTGTCGAGATCGGTCTGCCGGTCTGCCCGAAGCTGCGCCGCATGCCGGGCTGCCTCGTGGCGTTCCACCAGCGCATTGACGGCGGCGAGTGTATCGGATGCCAACCGGCTGAGGCCGCACTCTGCGAGAAGAGCGGCAATATCCCCGCGGAATTGCTCCTGGTCGCGCTCCATCGCCGCAACGCGGCTTGCGAGGTCATCCCGTTCCTTCAGGATGGCGGGCAGTGTGGCGAGCGCATCCAGCACGGCGCGAACGGCAGCCAACGAACCGGCCTTGTCGGCAAACCAGGTTCGCGACAGCGCCTCCGCCCACTCCCGGTCCCAGGCCGCGACCGCGGCTTCCGCCTCCTGCCGGTCGCGGTCACGTTCCCTGACATCGCGGTCGAGATCGCCGATCGCCTTCTCGTGCGCCTGTCGCGCCGCCTGTTCGGCTTTGCCGGCGGCTAGCATATCGCTCGCCGCCTGCATCAGCGCGGCGACCGGCAGATCCTCGGCGTCACCATGGCCTGCATCTGCAAGGCTCGCCGCAAGCGTTGCGGCATGGCTGTCCAGTTCGCAGCGAAGCACGTCTACCGCCTCTTCGGCCCGCTGCAGATCGTCCCAGGCGGCCAGCGCCGCGGCTCGCTTGGTGCTCCATGCCTCGAGTGCTGCAATGCGCGCCGCAGCTTCGGCGTCATATTCGATTGCCTCGGGCAGGAGGCCACGGATGCGCTCGGCAAGCGCATCATGTTCGGCCCGCGCCTCTCTAAGCAATTCCCTTTGGCGTTCGATCGCTGCCGCCGTTGCCGCTTCGGTCAGGCGGAGCTGACGCAGCTCGGCAAGTTCCTGCGCGCGTGACAGCCGGCCGGCGGACACGACATCGTCCTGGCGCATCCGCTCCTCGAATGTCCGGGCGGTGGCGGCATTCAAGCTGGCAAGATGCGCCTGCCAGGCGGCATCGCGTTCGTCGCGCAGCCTCGCGGCCTCGGCATCGTCGATCGAACCGCCGGCGACGAAAGCCGCGATCCGGGCTTCGGTCAGCGCCTGTTCGGTGCCGAGATCGCGCAGCCGTGCCTCGTGATCGGCAATCCGCTTGTCGATGGAGATCGCCTGGCCACGCCAGGCCTCGGCCTGCCGAGGCTCCGCCGCGCTCGTCCGCTGCAGAGCGACAGCATCACCTGTCCAGGGCGCAAGCTGTGCGAACTGCTTCTCCTGTATTCGCTTCACCTGGGCGAGTGCGCGTTCTTCCATGGTGAGCCGCACCGCAAGGTCAGATCCCGTCAGCCGGCCAAGGGCGGCCTCGACGCGGCCGAGACGCGCGGGATCGACGACCGCGGCTCCGTTTTGCGAGCCGCCTTCCTTGTTCAGCCTTTCGAAATTCTCGCGCGCTCGCACCAGTTCGCGGCCTGCGGCAGCCAGGTTGGCCTCGACGCCGGAACGTCGCTCGATGAGATCGCGGATGATGCCGATCAGCGAGGCGGGCAGCAGCAGCGCCTCGGGCGTCGTATGGCCAGGCTGTTCGAGATCGGCCAGCAGCCGCACCAGCTCGCCTTCCTGTTCGGCCAGCGCCAGCCGGCGCTTCGGCAGGTCGCTCTCAGCCGCGAGATAGCGCGCCCGACCCTGATCCAGCATGTCCATATGCGCAGCGATCGCCAGCGCCTTGTCGTCGATCGTGATCGCCTCGATCTCGTCGGCAAGCTGGCGCAGCATGCGGTCGGCGGTTTCGACAAGCGCCTGCAGCCGCGTCTCGTCGCGGAAAAGCTGCGGCAGCAGTGTGAACCATTCGGCCGGCGGCCGCGGCAGGTCGCCCATGCCGGCTGCATCGGCGTCCAGCCGCCGGAGTTCCAGCGCCGCCGGCAGGGCGCTGAGAAGACGCGTCAGCTCCTGGTGCCGGGCCTTGGCCTCGGCCAGTTCCCGCGTCGTCGCGGCATAGGCGGCGTCGGCCTGCTCGTGGGTCGACTTCAGGCCCGAATAGGTGGAGGCAAGCGTGTCGATGGCATTGCGCTCGGCCTTCAGCGCTTCGAGCGAGCGTTTGAGTTCCGCCAGTTTCGTGCTCGACGACCGCTTCCTGTAGATTCCATTGGCTTCGTCGACGGCCGTCACCAGCGAACGGCTGAGGCCCGCGAGGCCCGAGCTTGCCGAGAACAGCAACTCGCCGAGCTCGCCCTTGCTTTGGATGATGGCGTTGCCGCCTTCCTTGAGCGACTGGTCGTCGAGCGAGAACATGGTGCGATAGGCCTCGCGGCCGACGCCGCCGAGCGCGCCGGCGAGCAGCGCCTCGTTCACAGCCTGTCCCCGATCATCGACGAGGCTGCCGGTCCGCAATTTGAGCCGCGCCAGCTCGTGCTCCGCGCCACCGAATTCCAGCCGCGCACCGACCTTCATCGTATTGTAGGGATGCAGGAAATTGTAGGTACTGCGCTCGCCTATGCCGTAGAGCAGATCGAGGTAGGCGGCGAAGGTGGTCGACTTCCCCGCTTCGTTGAGGCCATAGACGATGTGCAGATCGGGCGAATCCGGTCGGACCGGGCCGAAGTCGATCGAGTGGTCGGTGAACTTGCCATAACGGATGAGGTCGAGACGGCGCAGGCGCATCAGCTGTCTCCCCGCTCCGCGGCCTTCATCCGGGCGGTGATGTCCTCGGCGCCGTCGGCGAGAAGGCTGTCGATGAAGCATTCGAAACCCGCCTCGTCATGGCCGGCAAAGGCCCGGCTCTCGGGCGGCAGGTCGGCGAGCAGGTCCCTGACCATCTCCCTTACATCGTCGCGAAAGCCGCTGCGGGCGATGACCTCGTCCCGCATCAGCGCGCCGAGTTCAATGACGGGATCGGCGGCGGACTCGGCTGCGAGGATCGAGGGCGCTTCGAAGGCGAGTTCGAGCTTCTCGATCCAGGTCCGGCCGATCCGGTCACTGCGCTGCTCGGCTTCCGCCTGCATGAGGTCGACATCGCGGCGAAGCTGCCAGGAGAGCGGCGTGCGGCCGGAAAGCCTGAGGCGCGTGACGAGATGTGGCGAGGCCGTATGGTCGCGCTGCCCCGCAAGTGCCGCTTCGATCGCCATGGCCGCATCACGCCAATCATCGACACCCGTGAGGTCGACATCGACGCGCTCGAACTGCGCGATGCTGGTGCGCCGCTCCTCGACCGTCACCGTCCGGTCATCCGCCACGGTCACCAGCGACACGGTCTTGACGCCCGACTCGTTGATGTCGCGGCCCTGCGGCATGCCCGGCATGATGATCGTCGCCGTGCCGGGATACTGGCTCCGCTGATGAAGATGCCCGAGCGCCCAGTAGTCGAATCCCGAGGCGTGAAGGTCGAGCACGTTGCAGGGCGCATAGACGTCATGGCCGGCAGATCCGGCAAGGCTCGTATGCATGATGCCGATATTGACCGCTCCCGCCACCGGCGGCTTGTACTTCGGCAGAAGCGGGTCCGGCGCTTGCGGCTTGGCAAAGCTCAGACCGTGGATTGCGATCGACAGGCTGCCTTTCGTCGCCTCCACGGCCTCGGCGTGGCCGCCGAAGATCTTCACCGTATCGGGCATCACCAGTTCCCTGGCGATCCTCGACATCGCATCGTGATTGCCGCGAATCTTGAAGACACCAATCCCCGCCCGGTGCAGCCGCTCCAGCTGGCTAGCCAGGAAGCGCGCCGTCTTCATCGACGTCTGCTCCCCGTCATAGAGATCGCCGGCGATAACGAGTGCATCGACCTGCTCCTCGATGCAAAGGTCGACGATCACGATCAACGCCTGCCGGCTGGCGTCACTCACGAGATCGGCCAGCTCGGCGTTGCGAAGCGCCAGCGACCGAAGCGGAGAGTCGAGATGGAGATCGGCAGTGTGGACGAAACGATAAGCCATGAATGCAGAAATCGCGTTGCGACAGGATGATGAGCCGGTGCCGTCGGACCGATGAACGCGCGGTCGCTGTCACCTGGCCGTGAGCGAGAGAATATGGAGCACGCGTCCAAGGGGCGCGAGCGAAATGGGCCGGTAAAGCCGGCCCATCCACAATCAATGTTGGGCGACCGGCGCCGCTACGGCCGCCGGTGCACTCTCCTACGCAGCACGGGTTCGCCCACCCGATGGCCCGCATGGTTGGCATTGGTTGATATGACCGGAGATTGCGCGCCTATTCGTGCGGCGCGCGAAGGGCGCATCGACTACCTGGCGCCGGGACTTCCCTTGGCTGCAGATTCCTGGCCTTCCGGTTTCCTTCTCGCAGCCACAAAGTCTAGTCATCCCTCGCAACGCTCGCGGATTTTGGTCCCTGCTTGCCGAGAAGCCAAACTGCGCTATCGGCGTCGGTGATAATGGCCGTGGCGAGGCCGGCCGTAAGACAGGCCGACAAAATTTTCCGCTTGTGATCGCCTCCGGAGGCGAGCAGGCGGTTCGGAACCCGGCGGTAGTCGATAAGCTCGGGGGAGATGACCTGCCGGTTTAGCCGATGATCTATCTCGCGGCCTTCAGCATCCAGATATCGCCCAAGCAGATCGCCGACTGCGCCTGCCTCGGTCAGTTCACTAATATCGGTTCCCGTCGGCAGCCCATATCGAACCTGCAACGATTCCGACGATACATCGCCGACGCTCAGGATTGATATGTCCACTGCCGTGGCCTCGCGGAGCAAGCTCTGGAAAACCGTCTGCGCAACGATCGTATCTCTGGAGCCCGGATCATCAGCATAAATCGGCGCCGCAAGATAATGGCACTGAGCGTTCAACACCTTGGCAAAGCGCCGAACGATCTCGAATGTGTTGATCTCCGATCCACGGGTCAGCCCTCCCATCATCGAGCGAACCTTGATGCCAGGCGCATTGGCGGGCGCCATGTGCTGTACCGTCTCCCGCAGGGTCGCGCCCCAGCCGACGCCGAGCGAGGAGGGCTCGCTCGCCTGGATCAGCCGCTCGAGAAACATCGCGGCGGCGCGGCCGATCACGACCGGCATCTGGGTCTTGTCGACGGGAGTAGGGACGATCACCACGTCCCGAAGACCAAATCGGTTGCGCAACTCGGCTTCCAGTTCGACATTCTCTGCCAGCGGCGAGTTGAAACTGATCCGGACGATGCCTTGGTCCAGCGCCGCGGCAAGCAGTTCGTTCACGCGGCGCCGGGTCAGAAGCATCCGCTCGGCAATCTGCGCCTGGGTCAGGCCTTCGACGTGATAGAGCCACGAAGCCCTCACCATGAGCTGTTGATTGGACAAATTACGATCCTCTCAAATGTCACATGAGCGTAACATTTGTAACCTAGAGCTACGCGAAGTCGGCGGCGCGGTAAAGGGGCATCAATACGCTAGCCGCCCGGCGAAAAAATTCGTCTGTCGATTTCACGCCACGCCCAAGCGGCGGCCTTCCGCCCGGCGAAGGCGCGGCTTGCCGGTTTTGACCATTGTTTCAACAGGAGAGACCCATGCTTTCTATCAACCGCCGCCATGCGTTGGGATTGCTATCGGCAGCAGCCGGCAGCATCGTCCTGCCCCGTATGTCGTTCAGCCAGGCCGTTCGTCCGTCGGTAACGATCGCCGTTCAGAAGATCACCAATAACAATACTCTGGATGTCTGGAACGAGCAGTCGAATGTCGGCGAGCGGGTGTTCTTCCCGAATTTCTGGGAGGGTCTGATCCTGCGCGACTGGATGGGCAACCAGGGCCCGGTACCGGGCTTGGCCACGGAATGGAAGCGCATCGACGACAAGACGCTGGAGTTGAAGCTGCGCCAAGGCGTTAAGTTCCACAATGGCGACGAAATGACCGCCGAGGACGTGGCTTTCTCCTTCTCCAGGGAACGTATTTTCGGCAATACCGAGCCGAAGGGCGGCAAGACGATTTTCGAGGCCGACAACAAGCCGACCACCGTCAAAGAACTCCCGGCCACCGTCCCGGGTGTGGCCCGCCGTCTTTGGCCCGCACTCGCCGGTGTCGAAGTCGTCGACAAGTACACGGTCCGCTTTCACAATGCGACGCCGGACGTGACGCTCGAAGGCCGGCTCTATTCCATGGGCAGCCAGATAACCAACCGCCGCGCCTGGGATGAAGCCAAGAGCTACGCCGAATGGGCCCGCAAGCCAGTAACGACTGGGCCCTACATGGTGGGCGAATACAAGCCGGACGTGTCGTTGACGCTCGTTGCTTTCGACGAATATTGGGGCGGTCGCCCGCCGCTCCAGCAGATCCGCTTCGTCGAGGTTCCGGAAGTGGCCTCGCGCGTCAACGGCCTGCTTTCCGGTGAATACGACTTCGCCTGCGATCTGCCGCCTGATCAGATCTCTGCAATCCAGTCGGTTTCGGGCCTTGAAGTCCAGAGCTCGACCATTTGGAATCACCGCGTCTCGGTGTTCAACACTGAGAACCCGATCCTGGCCAATCCCCTCGTGCGTCGTGCCATGACCCACGCGATCGACCGCCAGGCGATCGTCGAAGCGCTATGGGCTGGAAAGACTGTCGTTCCCGCCGGTCTGCAGTTCGACTCCTTCAAGACCTCCGGCATGTTCGTTGATGGATGGGCAGCCCCGCAATTCGATCCGGAATTGGCCAAGAAGCTGTTGAAGGACGCCGGCTATAAGGGCGACGCGATCCCCTACCGCCTGCTGAACAACTACTATACGAACCAGACCGCCAATGCGCAGATCATGATCGAGATGTGGAAGCAGGTCGGCCTCAACGTCGAAATCCAGATGAAGGAAAACTGGGCGCAGATCCACGATCCGCAGGGCGTCAAGGGTGTGCGCGACTGGTCGGCTTCCAACACGATCAACGACCCGATCACCCCGTTGGTCGTCCAGTTCGGCCCGAACGGCGAAGTCCAGCAGAAGAAGGATTGGACGAACGATGAGGTCAACAAGCTCTCCGTCGTGCTCGAGACTTCGACCGACAGGGCTCAGCGCCAGAAGGCGATCGCCCGCATGCTTGAAATCTGCGAGCGCGAAGATCCCGTCTACCAGGTCCTGCACCAGAACGCCGTCTTTACCGGCATGAAGTCCTCACTCAAGTGGAAGGCTGCGCCTGCCTTCGCCATGGACTTCCGCGCATCGAACTGGAACGCCTGATCAAATGCTTTCCCGCGCCGGCCGCCTATTCGCGGCCGGCGTCGTCTATTTGAAATGGAGGTGAGCTCCGATGGTTTCCAACCTTGTGGAACTGCGCGATTTGAAGGTCGCATTCGACGGCGTCCAGGTCCTGCACGGCATCGATCTCGATGTCCGCCGCGGCGAGGCGATCGGTCTCGTCGGCGAATCCGGTTGCGGCAAGTCGGTCACCTGGCTGGCGGCGCTCGGGCTCCTGCCGGGCAAGGCGACGGTCACAGGCTCCGTTCGCGTGGACGGACAGGAAATCCTCGGCAGCGCGCGCCCCGTGCTGGAGGGTGTGCGCGGCAAGCGCATCGCCATGATCTTTCAGGATCCGTCGAGTTCGCTCAATCCTGTTCTCCGCATCGGCCGGCAGATTACCGAGGCGCTGGCCATCCATCGCGGTCTGTTCGGCGCGGCGGCCGGGAGCGAGGCCTTGCGCCTGATGGACATGGTCGGCATTCCCGATGCGCGCCGCCGTTTCGATCTCTTCCCGCATGAGTTTTCCGGTGGCCAGTGTCAGCGCCTGATGATCGCCATGGCGCTCGCCGGTGAGCCGGATCTCCTCGTCGCCGATGAACCGACCACCGCCCTCGACGCCACCATTCAGGCGCAGATCCTCGATCTTTTGATCGAGCTTCGCGCCGAAACCGGCATGGCGACGATCTTCATCAGCCACGATCTCGGCGCCGTCAGCCAGGTCTGCGAACGCGCCTGCGTCATGTATGCCGGCCGCATCGTGGAGCAGGGTGCGATCGAAGCCCTCTTCGAGAGCCCGCAGCACCCCTATACGCGCGGCCTGTTCGACGCCATTCCGCGGCTCGACGGCCCGCGCGATCGGCTTATTCCGATTCCCGGGATCGTTCCGCATCCGCAAGACATGCCGGACGGATGCGCCTTTTCTCCCCGGTGTTTCAATGTCGCCATGGACTGCCGGATCCGCATGCCGGACCTGCGTTCGACCGCCGATGGTCGCGTTCTTGCCTGCCATCACCCGGTCGGAACGACACGCCGGCTTGCAATGCACGCTCTGGAGACCGCATCGTGAGCGAACCTCTGATCGAAGCCAAAGATCTGGTCAGAACCTACGCGGTGCGCCAGGGCACGTTCGGCAAGATGACGCCGGTTCGGGCCGTCGACGGAATTGCACTCAAGGTCATGGCCGGCGAAACGCTCGGTGTGGTGGGAGAGTCAGGCTCCGGCAAATCGACGCTCGGCCGCCTGCTGCTCGGGATCGATCCGCCGCAGGGAGGCGGGACTTTCTTCGAGGGCAGGCCGATGCCCAGGCTCGGCACACCGGAATGGCGGGCGCTACGCGCCAAGATGCAGCTCGTCTACCAGGATCCGCTGGCAGCCCTCGACCGGCGGTTGACGATCGCCGATCAGATCGGCGAACCGGTTGCGATTCACAGGCTGGTACCGAAGGAGCATCGGCCAACGCGTGTCGCCGAGCTGATGGCTGCCGTCGGGCTGCGGCCGGATCAGGCGGGGCGCTATCCCCACGAACTCTCCGGCGGTCAGCGGCAGCGCGCCGTCATTGCCCGCGCGCTCGCCTCGCGCCCCAAACTTCTGATCTGCGACGAGCCGGTCTCGGCCCTCGACGTGTCAATTCAGGCGCAGATCGTCAACATGCTCCGGGACCTCCAGGAGCAGCATCGTATCGCCATGATCTTCATCAGCCATGACCTCAAGGTGGTGCGCAACGTCGCCGACCGGGTTGCGGTCATGTATCTCGGGCGGATCGTCGAAGAGGCGTCGTCCGATGTCATCTTTCAGACGCCGATGCATCCCTACACCAATGCGCTGGTCTCCAGTGTGCCGGTACCGGGCAAGCCGCTCATCGGCCGGGTCATCCTGCAGAGCGAACCACCGAACCCGGCCAACCGCCCATCCGGTTGCGCCTTCCACCCGCGTTGCCCCCTGGTGGCTGATATCTGCCGCACAAGCGCGCCGCTGCTTCGAGAGGTTGCGCAAGGCCGGAGCGCGGCCTGCCACATGGTCGCCGGCGCAGGCCAGCCGGTCGCCGCGTAAGGGGAAAGCCATGCTGCGTTTCGCTCTCATCCGTCTTTTTCGTGCCCTTGTGACAATTCTCGCGGTGCTGACCTTTGCTTTCGTCGTGTTGCGCATGTCCGGCGATCCGGCCCAGGTCATGCTCGGCCCGGATGTTCCGCAGGAATCGGTCGATGCCTTCCGCAAAGCCTGGGGTCTCGATCAGCCGCTGTGGATCCAGTACATTGCCTATATAAAATCGATTTTCACCGGCGATTTCGGCGTCTCCATGCGCGACAAGGCCTCCGCCATCCAGCTGGTGATCGAACGCATTCCGGCGACATTGCAGCTCACCGTGCCGGCGCTTCTGCTCAAGCTGGTGATCGGGATTCCGGCCGGCGTCTACGCCGCCCTTCACCGCCAGAGCACGGTCGACCGGGGCGTCATCCTGGCGGCAATTTTCGGTTTCACTATCCCTTCCTTCGTCATGGGGCTGCTGTTGGTGCTGATCTTCTCCATCACCCTCGGCGTTTTGCCCTCCGGTGGGCAGGACACCTGGCAGCACGGCATCCTGCCGACACTGACGCTGAGCATCGGCGGAATCGGCATTCTCGCGCGCTTCTCGCGCAGCGCGATGATCGAAGTGATGAGCCAGCCCTATATCCGCACGGCATCCGCCAAAGGCATGAAGTGGCCGGACGTCGTCTGGCGCCACGCTTTGCCGAACGCGGCAGTGCCGATCGTCACGATCGTCGGATTCATGGTCGGTTCGTTGATCGCCGGTGCAGTCGTAGTGGAATCGATCTTCTCATGGCCTGGCATCGGCCGCCTGCTGGTCGTCTCCGTGTCCAATCGCGATCTCGCTGTCGTCCAATGCATCCTGCTGATGGTCGCCGCCGCCATGGTCGCGTCAAACCTCATCGTCGATCTGCTCTATGGCTGGCTCGATCCGCGGCTTCGCAGCCAAAGCGCCCATTGACAGGAGGCCCGGCATGAGCGTCACCGACACCGCCCGCCCGCGATCGTCCGAAGTATCCATCCTCATCCGCTTCATCAGACAGTTGCGGCGCGTGCCTTTCTCCGTCGCATTCGCCATCGGCTGGCTTGCGGCCATGGTGTTCGTAGCATTCTGCGCCGATATGATCCGCCCTTACGGCATCACCGCCATGGATTTGCGCAGCCGCCTGTCGCAGCCGGGCAATCCCGCCCATCTGCTCGGAACCGACGAGCTTGGCCGCGACGTCCTCTCCCGGCTCCTTCAGTCGATCCGGGTCTCGCTTGCCATCGCCTTCGGCGCCACGATCATCTCGGCCGTCTTCGGCACGGCGCTTGGCTTTGCTGCTGCGAAGTTCCGCGGCGCGGTCGAGCATCTTGTGCTTGTGCTCGCTGATTTCCAGGCGGCATTGCCCTTCCTCATCATGTCGCTCGCGGTTCTTGCGTTCTTCGGTTCTTCGATGCCGCTGCTGATCGGCCTGATGGGCTTTTACGGCTGGGAACGTTATGCCCGCATCGCCCGCGGGCTCGCGATCTCGGCAAGCGCGCAGGGCTATGCTGCCGCCGTCGTCCAGCTCGGAGCGAGGCCGGCGCGCGTCTACATCAACCATATCCTGCCGAACGTCGCCTCGACGCTGATCGTCTCGATGACGCTCACCTTCCCGGAGATCATTCTGATGGAAAGCGGGCTTTCCTTCCTCGGTCTCGGCGTGCAGCCGCCGGAGACCAGCCTGGGCAACATGGTTGGCTTTGGCCGCGAGTACCTGACGCGCGCACCCTGGATCATGCTGGCGCCGGCCTTCGTGATCATGATGACCACGCTTGCGATCTCGCTGGTCGGCGACTGGCTGCGCGACAAGCTTGATCCCACTCTTCGCTGATCCGTCTCATTTTTGAGGAGAACTCCATGAACAAGATCACCGGCCATCGCGGCGCCCGCAACCTATGGCCCGAAAACTCATTGACGGGCTTCCGAAACGTTCTTGCGCTCGAGATCGATGCAGTGGAATTCGACGTACACCTCACCAATTCTGGCGAGCTGGTCGTCATCCACGATGCGACGCTGGATCGCACGACGGACAAAACCGGGCCGGTTCGTGCGCTGACGCCGGAGTTGCGTGGCGAGACCCATCTTGAAGGCTCCGATGACACTGTGCCAACGCTTGCGGACGTGCTCTCGGTGCTCGTCACCGGTGGCGACAAGCAGCTCCATGTGGAGATCAAATCAGATGAAAAGGGGCGGCCTTATCCCGGCATCGTCGAAAAAGTCGCCGCCGAAATTGAAGGCTTCGGTCTTGCCGCACGCTGCCATTTAACCTCGTTCGACGTTCCTCTTCTTGAGGAGTGCCGCCGTGCGGCGCCAAATATCGCCCGCCTCGTCTCTGTGAATGCTGAATGGGCTGCGAAGCAGGGCGGATTGCGGGCCTTTCTCGAAAGGGTCGATGGTCTCGTCGATATCGTCGCCATTCATCACGAGCTGATGGCGGCGGAATGGCCGCTCATCAGGCAGAAGCTTCCATTGGAACGGCTCTGCGCCTGGACGCTGAACGATGAAACGCTGATCCGCGCCTGGCTGAAGCGTGGAATCGGCCACCTGACCTCCGACAGCCCCGACCTGGCGCTCCGCCTTCGCTCTGAAATTCGATCGCAATTCGAACCGGCCTAGCCGCGGATTGTAAGCGATCTTGTGCCGGCTTCAAAAGCGGCGAGTCGCCAGCCAAGATGAAACGGTTCCTCCCTGCGACTCATCGCTTCGCGGGGTTGCCCAGAATTCAAGGGCTGGACGAGAACACATCAGCCGTGGCTTGACACAAGCGCCGCTGCGGTCTTTGATGGCGAACATTCACCAGGGGTGTCCCGGCAAGGGGCTGAGATTCTGCTAGACGATTCGGCTTTGCCGATTGTGGCGCAGTGACCCGTTGAACCTGATCCAGTTCATACTGGCGTAGGGACGGTGCGGACGCTGCGGCTGTTGGGCGGATTTTCGCTTTGTCGCGCAAGGCGTCCTTCCATCATTCCAACACTGGAACTGGGTCTCCAAACGTCAAACCTTGGAGCCTCATCCATGAATATTGTTGCACCCCAGCTTACCCCCGTCGTCACCACCGGCTCGCTTCCGGCCTCGACCAAGATCGTCAAACCCGGAACCCTCTATCCGGATCTGCGCGTGCCGATGCGCGAAATCAGCCTTCACCCGACCTCCGGCGAGCCGCCGGTTACGGTCTATGATTCCTCCGGCCCCTATACCGATCCGGCCCATGTGGTCTCCATCGACGCCGGGCTGCCGCGTTTGCGCGAGGCCTGGGTTAGGGCGCGCGGCGACGTCGAAGCCTATGAAGGCCGTGTGGTGAAGCCTGAAGACAATGGTTTTGCCACGGGCGAGCGGCTGACGCCGGAATTTCCCATTCGCAACACGCCGCTTAAGGCAAAGGCCGGCCGCGCCGTCACCCAGCTCGCCTATGCGCGTGCCGGCATTATCACCCCGGAAATGGAGTTCATCGCGATCCGCGAAAACCTCGGCCGGCAGGCCGCGAAGGAGGCGCTCGCGCGCGACGGCGAGAGCTTCGGCGCGCATGTTCCGGATTTCGTGACGCCCGAATTCGTGCGCCGGGAAGTCGCCGAGGGCAGGGCGATCATCCCCGCCAATATCAACCACCCCGAGACCGAACCGATGATCATCGGCCGGAACTTCCTCGTGAAGATCAACGCCAATATCGGCAATTCGGCGGTCACCTCGTCAATGGCGGAAGAGGTGGAGAAGATGGTCTGGGCGATCCGCTGGGGCGCCGACACGGTCATGGACCTTTCCACCGGCCGCAACATTCACAACATCCGGGAGTGGATCATTCGCAATTCGCCGGTTCCGATCGGCACTGTTCCGCTTTACCAGGCGCTCGAAAAGGTCAACGGCATTGCCGAAGATCTGACCTGGGAAGTCTATCGGGATACGCTGATCGAACAGGCCGAGCAGGGCGTCGATTATTTCACCATCCATGCCGGCGTGCGGCTGGCCTATATCCCGCTCACCGTCAATCGCGTCACCGGCATCGTCTCACGCGGCGGCTCGATCATGGCCAAGTGGTGTCTGCATCACCACAAGGAGAGTTTCCTCTACGAGCATTTTGAGGAAATCTGCGACATCTGCCGTGCCTATGACGTCTTCTTCTCGCTCGGCGACGGTTTGCGTCCGGGGTCGATCGCGGATGCCAATGACCCAGCACAATTTGCCGAGCTGGAAACGCTTGGCGAGCTGACAAGGATTGCCTGGGCGAAGGACTGCCAGGTGATGATCGAAGGCCCCGGCCATGTGCCGATGCACAAGATCAAAGAGAATATGGACAAGCAGCTCAAGGTCTGCGGCGAAGCGCCCTTCTATACGCTCGGACCGCTGACGACCGACATCGCGCCGGGCTATGATCACATCACCTCCGGCATCGGCGCAGCCATGATCGGCTGGTTCGGCACAGCCATGCTCTGCTACGTCACGCCGAAGGAGCATCTGGGGCTGCCCGACCGCAGCGACGTCAAGACCGGCGTCATCACCTACAAGATCGCAGCGCATGCTGCCGATCTTGCCAAGGGGCATCCGGCCGCCCGCATCCGCGACGATGCGCTGTCGCGGGCGCGCTTCGAATTCCGCTGGGAGGACCAGTTCAACCTCTCCCTCGACCCGGATACGGCGCGTTCCTTCCACGACGAGACCCTGCCGAAGGAGGCGCACAAGGTGGCGCATTTCTGCTCGATGTGCGGCCCGAAATTCTGCTCCATGCGAATTTCCCACGACATTCGCGCCGAAGCTCAGAAAGAGGGATTGGAAGCGATGGCGGCCAAGTACCGCGATGGCGGCGATCTCTACGTGCCGGTCGCAGAGGCGACGAAAACGCCCGCCGGAGAATGACAATGCGCGTTCTCGTCAAGGGGGCCGGCGTTGCCGGCCTCACCGTTGCGTGGCAGCTCTATCGGCACGGTTTCAGGGTCAGCGTCGCTGATCAGGCGGGCGAGGTCGGCGCCGGCGCTTCCGGCTTTGCCGGCGGCATGCTGGCCCCGTGGTGCGAACGGGAGAGCGCGGAGGAGCCGGTGCTGACGCTCGGCCGGCTGGCCGCCGATTGGTGGGAGGCGGCATTGCCGGGTCATGTCAAACGCCGGGGAACGCTTGTCGTGGCGGGCGGGCGCGATGCCAGCGAGCTCGACCGCTTTTCCCGCCGGACAAGTGGATGGGAATGGCTGGACGAGGCGGCGATCGTAGCACTGGAGCCTGATCTCGCCGGCCGCTTCCGCAGGGCGCTGTTCTTCCGGCAGGAAGCGCATCTCGATCCGCGACAGGCGCTCTCGGCCTTGGCAGCAGGACTTGAGGATGCCCGTATGCGCCTGACGTTCGGCGAGCCCGGCGAAGCGGATGTCGATTATAACTGGGTGATCGACTGCACCGGTGCCGCCCAGATCGGCCGGCTGCCCGGATTGCGCGGTGTTCGAGGTGAGATGCTCTGCCTCGAAACAAGCGAGCTCAGTCTCTCCCGCCCCGTCCGCCTGCTGCATCCCCGCCACCCGATCTACATCGTGCCGCGCGAGAAAAACCGCTTCATGGTCGGCGCGACGATGATCGAAAGCGACGATGCCGGCCCGGTTACCGCGCGTTCGCTGATGGAGTTGCTGAACGCCGCCTATGCGATGCATCCCGCCTTTGGCGAGGCACGGGTCACGGAAACCGGCGCAGGCGTGCGCCCCGCTTATCCCGACAATCTGCCGCGTGTGACACAGGAGGGATCCACCCTCCATGTCAACGGCCTCTATCGCCACGGCTTTCTGCTGGCGCCGGCGATGGCCGGCGAGGTGGCGCGGCGTCTTCTCACAGAACAAGGACAACCGGAAAGGAGGGCGTCATGACCTTCATCATCAATGGCGAGGAACAGCAGGTCGCGGCCGCGACGCTCGCAGACCTGCTTCTCGCTCTGGACTACGAAGGCGGCTGGCTGGCAACTGCCGTCAATGGCGAGCTGGTGCACCGCGAGGACCGCGCCGATTTCAGGCTCGGCGAAGGCGACCGCATCGAAATTCTCTCACCGATGCAAGGAGGCTGAGATGCTGAAACTTTATGATGTTGAAGTCCACTCGCGCCTGCTGCTCGGCACCGCCCGCTACCCGTCACCCGCCGTCCTTGCAGAAGCCGTGAGACGCTCGAAGGCCGAAATTGTCACCGTCTCGCTTCGGCGCGAGGCCGCCGGCGGCAAGGCGGGTGGCGCCTTCTTCGAGCTGATCCGCGAGCTCGGCGTACGCGTGCTGCCGAATACCGCCGGATGCCACAGCGTGCAGGAGGCGGTGCTGACGGCAAAGATGGCGCGCGAAGTCTTCGGCACCGACTGGATCAAGCTTGAAGTGATCGGTCATCACGATACACTGCAGCCCGACGTCTTCGGCCTCGTCGAGGCGGCGGGCATCCTCACCGGCGAGGGCTTTCAGGTCTTCCCTTATACGACCGACGATCTTGTCGTCGCCGAAAGGCTGCTGGACGCCGGCTGCCGCGTTCTTATGCCCTGGTGCGCGCCGATCGGCTCCGCCATGGGACCGGTAAACCCAATGGCGCTGCGGGCATTCCGAGCACATTTTCCTGACATGCCACTCATTGTCGATGCCGGCATCGGCCGCCCGTCGCATGCCGCCGCCGTCATGGAGTACGGTTACGACGCCGTTCTTCTCAATACTGCCGTTGCCGGCGCAGGCGACCCTGCCGCCATGGCCGAGGCCTTCGCACTTGCCATCGATGCCGGCCGCCTCACGAATGACGCCGTGCCGCTGGAGCCGCGCGACATGGCCGTTCCTTCTACTCCCGTCATCGGAAAGGCCGTCTTTTCATGAAGCTCGACCCCTTCTATCTTATCGTCGACAGCGCCGAATGGATCGAGCGTCTGGTGCCGCTCGGCGTCAAACTCGTCCAGCTGCGCATCAAGGACCGGCCGGAGCCGGTGCTTCGCGAGGAGATCCGGCGTTCGAAAGCGGCCTGCACGGCAGCGGCCTGCCAATTGATCATCAACGATTACTGGAGGCTGGCGATCGATGAGGGATGCGATTTCATTCATCTCGGGCAGGAAGACCTGATGGCGGCCGAACTGGCTGCCATTCGCCGCGCCGGCCTGAAGCTCGGCCTTTCCACGCACGATCCATCAGAACTAGAAACCGCGCTGGCCGCCGCGCCGGACTATGTTGCCCTTGGGCCGGTCTGGCCCACGATCCTCAAAGAAATGAAATGGGCGCCGCAAGGCGTCGAACGCCTTGCGGACTGGCGACGGCGCGTCGGACCAATGCCGCTCGTTGCCATTGGCGGGATCACCGCCGAACGCGCGCCGCTGGTGTTGGAAAACGGCGCCGATAGCGCTGCCGTGGTCACCGATATCACTCGCAACCCGGATCCCGAGGCCCGCACACGACAGTGGCTGGCCGCGACCGCGCCTTGGCGATCTGTCGGTTGAGACGCCGCACCTGATCCTTCTGAAATATATTTCAGATAGTGAATTATATTGACAGCCCTCGAGCTTTACGTTTAGCTGCCCATACCGGACGTCGAGGAGGAAGTCCGGACTTCAACACGATCAGCGGCGCTTTTCGGCGCTCTCGGGCTTTTGGGAGAGGCTTCGGCCTCAAGGAGGACTCTTGCGCACTTTACTCACCACGACCGCAATGGCGGTTCTTGCTGCAACGTTTATCGCCGGCGCCGCAAGCGCGGGAACGGAAAACCCGTTCCGCTGCAAGCCGGGCGAAAAATACGTCATGAATGTTATGGTTTCGGGTGTCGAATATTGGTTCCCCGTCTACGAGATGTTCAAGCAGGCGGGGCAACAACTCGGCTGCGAAACGGAATATACCGGCACACCGGAATATGACGTCAACAAGCAGATCGCCACCTTCGATCAGGCGCTGGCGCAAAATCCGGCCGGCATTCTCGTTCATCCGATGAACTCCGACCCGTTCATCGAGCCGATCAACCGCGCCATCGGCCAAGGCACCGCGGTTGTCACCTTCGCCGCCGACTCGCCGCTCTCCAAGCGCGTCTCCTTCATCACCTCGGACAACACCCGCGAAGGCACCTATGCCGCCGATGCGATCGCCGAGAAGATGGGCGGCAAGGGCGAATATGCCGTTCTGGAAAATCCCGGTCAGGACAACCACGACAAGCGCATCGCTGCCTTCATCGCCCGCATGGAAGAGAAGTGGCCTGATATGAAGCTCGTCGGCCGCGCCGCATCCAACCAGGATCCGACCAAGGCCTATCAAGGGCTTTCCAGCCTCATCCAGGCCAATCCGAACCTCGGGGCGGTCTTCATGCCGGAAGCGAATTCGGCGATCGGCGCCGCGCAGGCCAACAAGGAAACCGGCGGCAAGGTCCTCGTCATGTGCGCCGACGTCAACGCCAACATTCTCGACATGATCAAGGCTGGCGAAGTCTTCGGCTCGATCAACCCCAACCAGGGCATGCAGGGTTACATGGGCTTCATGCTGCTGTGGCTCGCCAAGCACCCGGAACTGATCGACCCGATGAACGACGCCAAGCGCTCGGGCTTCAACCCGATGAGCATCCCGGTCGTCGACAACGGCCTCTCCATCGTGACCGCCGCAAATGCCGACGACTTCTATTGGGACAAGTACCTGAAGCATCGCGGCACGAAGGGCATCGAGGAATAAGATCCCGACAGGCCATCCGCACTTTTCGGTGCGGATGGCCGAGATGGAGAGGAGGAAGATGATGGCGGAGCCCGTGCTCACCATTCATGGTGTCACCAAGCATTTCGGGGCGGTGAAGGCGTTGACGGATGTCGACTTCACCCTCGAGCGCGGTGAAGTCCATGCGCTTTGCGGCGAGAACGGCGCCGGCAAGTCGACGCTGATGAACATCATCGCCGGTGTGCTGCAGCCGACCGAAGGCGAAATCCGCGTCGACGGCAAGGCTGTGCGCATTTCCTCTCCCGCCGCCGCCCAGTCTCTGGGCATCGGCCTGGTGCACCAGGAAATCGCGCTCTGCCCCGATGCCACGGTTGCCGAAAACATGTTCATGGCGGCGACCAACCGTCGCCGGGCGCCGCTCATGAACTACCGCGGGCTGGAGCGCGACGCCCAGGCTGTGATGAACCGGCTTGCCGCAATCGATGTCCGCCGCAAGGTCGCCGACCTGCCGATATCAAGCCAGCAGCTCGTCGAGATCGCCAAGGCGCTGACGCTCGACTGCCGCGTGCTCATCCTCGACGAACCGACGGCTGCCCTGACCGAGACCGAGGCGCAACAGCTGTTCTCGATCGTCCGCGACCTCAAGGCGAACGGCATTTCGATCATCTATATCAGCCACCGCATGGCGGAAATCTTCAGCCTCTGCGACCGGATCACCGTGTTTCGCGACGGCCGCTACGTCTGCACCGACCGCATTGCCGACGTGACGCCGGATGAGGTGGTGCGCCGGATGGTCGGCCGCGAGATCACGCAGCTCTATCCAGACAAGCTCGGCGCCGGCGAAACCTCAGGCGAGATCATGTTCGAGATCGACGGCATCAGTGACGGTGTGCGTTTTCACGACGTCAGCTTCGGCCTGCGCAAGGGCGAGATCCTCGGCATCGGCGGCCTTATTGGCTCCGGCCGCACCGAAATCGCCGAAGGCATCTGCGGACTGCGGCCGCGTACGGCAGGAACCGTCCGCCTGCACGGCACGGCGCAACCGATCCGCACCTATTCGGATGCGGTGAAAGCCGGCATCGTCTACCTGTCCGAGGACCGCAAGAGGTCGGGCATCTTTCTCGAAATGTCCATCGCGCAGAACATATCGGTGCTGGACCTGAAGGCGCTCACCAATTCGGTCGGGCTGCTGAACGGCCGCGCGGAGGCCGCGCTAGCAGATGATTTCGCTCGAAGGCTTGCCGTGCGCATGAGCGGCATCGAGGCGCCGGTGAAATCGCTTTCCGGCGGCAACCAGCAGAAAGTGGCGATCGCCAAGCAGCTCGCGGTGAAGCCAAAAGTCATTCTGATGGACGAGCCGACGCGCGGCATCGATGTCGGCGCGAAGGCGGAGATCCACCGGCTGCTGCGCGAGCTTGCCAGCTCGGGCATCGGCATCATCGTCATCTCGTCGGAAATGCCGGAGTTGCTCGGTCTTTCGGACCGTCTGCTGGTCGTGCGCGAGGGACGCATCGCGGGAGAGCTGGGCGCCGACGAGATGTCGGAAGAGGCTGTGATCCGCCTTGCTTCCGGCATGGGCAGCGCAAGGGCGGCAGACCATGCCGCGTGAAGAGAACATGGGAGAGAGGGAAATGGCAATCGACACGATGGCGGCAGACCTGCCCAGGACGTCGTCC
The DNA here is from genome assembly GCF_003013335.1 of Rhizobium sp. H4. Taxonomy (NCBI): domain Bacteria; kingdom Pseudomonadati; phylum Pseudomonadota; class Alphaproteobacteria; order Hyphomicrobiales; family Rhizobiaceae; genus Rhizobium; species Rhizobium sp. H4. Next base: position 24,029 of record NZ_PSOW01000013.1, on the reverse strand, counting down.
TTCAAACGCATTGGCACGATGCGCGAGGCAGGGCTGATCGCGATCATCCTGGCGCTCGGCATCATCATGAGCTTCGCCTCGCCGCACTTCCTGACACTCGGCAATTTCCGCGCCATGCTGATGAGCTTTTCCGTGGAGGGCATCGTCGTCGTGGGCATGACGATCCTGCTCATCGTCGGCGGCATCGACCTTGCAGTGGGCTCCGTCGTCTGCTTCGCGATGGTGCTTTCGGGCTCGCTCTTTCTCGCCGGCCTCGATCCGTGGACGGCCTCGCTTGCCGGCATTCTTGCCAGCAGTGCCATTGGCGCCATCATGGGCTTCTTCGTGACCGTCGTCGGTCTCAACCACTTCATCACGTCGCTGGCGGGCATGGTGATCGTGCGTGGCCTCTGCCTCATCATCACCAAGGGCACGCCGCTCTCGCTCTTCACGCTGCCGGCCGGCTTCAAGGCAGTGGGGCAGGGCACGTTCTACGGCATTCCCTATGTCATCCTGATCTTCGTCGCCGTCGTCATCCTGTTCGATTTCCTGCTGCGCCGGGCGACCGCCTTCCGCAAGGTGTTCTACACCGGCAGCAATGAAAAGGCGGCGCTCTATTCCGGCATCAAGACGAACCAGGTGAAATTCTGGGTGACGGTGCTGTGCTCGACGCTCGCCGGCGTCGCCGGTGTCATCTACATGTCCCGCTTCGGCGCGGCGACGCCGACGTTCGGCGTCGGCATGGAGCTGAACATCATCGCGGCCGCGGTGATCGGCGGAGCCTCGCTGAACGGCGGCTCGGGAACCATCCTCGGGGCCATTCTCGGCATCGCGCTTCTTTCCCTCGTCACCTCGTCGCTGATCCTGCTAAACGTTTCCGTCTATTGGCAGGACATGATCAAAGGATGCATCCTGCTTGCCGCCGTATCCATCGACCATTTCCTTCACAAGCGGAAGGCCGCCTGACATGCCGATCGCCAAACTGAAACCCAGGACGACAGCCCCGCGCGAAGAAATCGTCATCGCCCGCCAGATGCACCAGTCGCTCGTCCTGCATTTTCTGGAGGGTCTGACGCAGGCGCAGATCGCCGATCGGCTCGGGATCTCGCACGCCACCGTCAACCGCCTCATCAAGCGGGGCCGGCAGCTCGGCCTGGTCGAGATCAAGATCAAATCGCCGATCGAACCTCTTGTTGATATGGAGGAGCGGCTTCTGGCGCTCGGCGGCATCAGCCGCGCGGTCGTGGTCCCCACAGTCTCCGACAATCCGCAGACCGCGCTGCAGGCGGTCGGCGAGGCGGCGGCCCGCTTGCTGCTCGAAGAAATCGCCGATGGCGATACGATCTGCATCACCGGCGGCAAGGGCGTCAGCGCCGTCGTCGCCGGCCTCCAGGCGCCGCGCCGCTTCGATGTCGAGGTCATCCCGGCCACCGGCTGCGTGCAAGGCAAGCACTATACCGACGTCAACCACGTCTCAACGCTGATGGCCGACCGGCTCGGCGGGCGTTCCTACCAGATCCACGCGCCGCTCTTTGCCGATGACGCCGAGCAGCGGTCGATGCTGATCAATATGCGCTCCGTCGCCGACGTCTTCCGGCGGGCGCGGGAAGCGAAAGTCGCGGTGGTCGGCATCGGCTCGATCCTGACCGATGATTCGAGCTACTACGACCTGCACCCTTCCTCCAGCACCGATCGCGAGGCGATCGAGCGTTCGGGCGCCAGCTGCGAACTGCTCGCCCATCTGCTCGACGATCACGGCCGCGTCTGCGACTACAGCCTGAACCGGTCGCTGGTTTCGCTGACGCTGCCGGAATTCGCCTCGATCCCGACCAAGATCGGCGTCGCCAGCGGCCCGAACAAGGCCCGGCCGATCCTCAGCATCCTGCGCGGCAAGCACCTCGATACGCTCGTCACCGACGAGGCGACGGGCGCGCGCATTCTCGAACTCGCATCCGAGGAAGGATTTTCCGCATGAGCGGCGAACAGTTGACCCGCGAAATCGGCCGCTCCGGCGTCAAAGCCTCGGCCGTCGGCCTCGGCACCTGGGCGATCGGCGGCTGGATGTGGGGCGGCACGGACGAGGCGCAATCCATCGCCGCGATCCAGGCCTCGCTCGATGCCGGCGTCACCCTCATCGACACGGCGCCGGCCTACGGCATGGGCCGATCTGAAGAAATCGTCGGCAAGGCGCTCGCCGGACGCCGCGACAGGGCGGTGATCGCCACCAAATGCGGGCTGGTGTGGCATACGCAGAAGGGCAACCATTTCTTCGACCAGGACGGCAAGCCGGTGCACCGCCATCTCGGGCGGGACTCGATCGTTCACGAGGTGGAGGAAAGTCTGCGCCGCCTCGGCACGGACTATATCGACCTCTACATCACCCACTGGCAGGACCCGACGACGCCGATCGAGGAGACCGTCGCGGCGCTGGAAGAGCTGAAACAGGCCGGAAAGATCCGCGCCATCGGCGCCAGCAATGTCGACCGGCCGGAGCTGGAGCAGTATATCGCGACCGGTTCGCTCGATGCGATCCAGGAGCGGTTCAGCATGATCGATCGCCAGATCGAGGCGGACCTGCTGCCGCTCACCATCGCCAACGGCGTATCGACGCTCAGCTATTCCTCACTGGCGCTCGGCCTGCTTTCCGGCGCCATCGGGCCTGAGCGCGTGTTTTCTGGCGACGACCAGCGCAAGGACAATCCGCGCTTTTCCGTCGCCAACCGGCGCAAGGCCAAGGATTTTGCCGTGGCGATCCGGCCTGTGGCGGAACGCCACGGCGCCAGCATCGCGCAGACGGTCATCGCTTGGACACTGGCACAGCCGGGCGTAACCTTCGCGCTCTGCGGCGCGAGAAACCCGGCGCAGGCGCTCGACAATGCGCGGGCCGGAACGCTTCGCCTTTCAACCGCCGATCTCGCGGCTATCGACACCGCCATATCGGCGCAGCTGGCCACCATGGACGGATAACGGACGCCATCATGAACCGTGTGGAAACAATGGACGGGCTTCGCCAAAGCCCGAAGGTGGACGTTTGCGTCCTCGGCGGCGGCATCAACGGGCTCAGCGTCTTTCGCGAGCTGGCGCTGCAGGGCGTGAACGTGCTGCTCGTCGAGCAGGGCGACTATTGCTCCGGCGCGAGTGCCGCCCTCTCGCGCATGGTCCACGGCGGGCTGCGCTATCTGGAGAATGGCGAATTCAGCCTCGTGCAGGAGTCTCTCGTCGAGCGAGACCGGCTGCTGCGCAATGCTCCCCATTATGTGGCGCCATTGCCGACGACAGTTCCTGTGTTCGACATCTTCTCTGGCCTTGCCAACGGCATCGTGCGCTTCCTCGGTCTCACCCGCCGTCCGAGCCGCCGCGGCGCCGTGGCCATCAAGACCGGCCTTGCCATCTACGATTTCCTGACGCGCAAGCGCGCGCTGGTGCCCCGCCACCAGTTCCGCGGACGCCGGGCGACACTGGCAAAATGGCCGGCGCTCAATCCCGGGATCCGCAGTTCCGCCACCTATTACGACGCCTGGGTGAGCCATCCGGAGCGGATCGGAATCGAGCTGCTGCGCGACGGCCTGTCGACCGGCCCGAAAGCCCGGGCCTTGAACTATGCGACGATCGAGCAGGCCGGGGCGGGGGAGTTCCTGCTGCGCGACGGCATCACGGGGGAGACGCTTCGCATCCAGCCGACGCTGGTCGTCAACGCGACCGGCGGCTGGATCGACATCGCGAACGGATCGCTCTTTCCCGAAGCCGCGCGGCCTGCCCCGCTGATGGGCGGCACCAAGGGGTCGCATCTCATCATCGACAATCCCGCGCTCCGCGACATGCTCGACGGGCACATGATCTATTACGAGAACGAGGACGGGCGCATCTGCATCCTCTTTCCTTATCTCGGCAAGGTGCTGGTCGGCTCGACGGACATTCGCGTCGACGACCCCGGCGCTGTGCGCTGCGAGCGCGACGAGCGCGACTATATCCTGCAATCGCTTGCCTTCGTGCTGCCCGGCATCCGCATCCGGCCGGAAGAGATCGTTTTCCAGTTCGCCGGCGTGCGCCCGCTGCCGGCCAGCAAGGACAGTTTTACCGGACGCATCCCGCGCGATCATTTCTGCACCGTGATCGAAAGCCAAGAGGGCGGCCCGCCCGTGCTCTGCATGATCGGCGGCAAGTGGACGACGTTCCGCTCCTTCGGTGAGCTGGCGGCCGACATGGCGCTGGAACGGTTCGGCCGGCCACGGCGCGTCGATACGGCGGAAAGGGCATTTGGCGGCGGGCGTGCCTTCCCGAAAGACGGCGGCGGCTGGGTTCGTGACCTTGCGGCGTCGACGGGTATTTCCATCGATCGCGCTGCGATCCTTTTCGAGCGCTATGGCACCGATGCGGAGGATGTCGCCGGCTTCATCGCGGCAGGCCCCGACCATCCTTTGCCGCATGCCGGCTACAGCCTCCGCGAAGTCAACTATTTGATCGGCGCCGAAGCCGTCGAGCATCTGGACGATCTGCTGCTGCGCCGCACGACCTTAGCAATCTCCGGCGAGCTCTCGCTCGACATGGCTGACGCCGTGCTCGCCCTGCTGGCTGCCGAAAGAGGCTGGTCGGCTGAGCGCGCCGCCGAAGAGCGCATCCGCTTTCTCACCATCATGCGCGAGCGCCACGGCGTCGCCGAAGCAACCCTTTCCGCAAGGAACGAACGAAGGAGTGAATTATGCGAGACAACCGCAAGGTCCGGATGAACCGGCTGTTCGGCAACGGCCGTTGCCTGGATGTGGCGATCGATCACGGCGTCTGCAACGAGCCGTCCTTTCTCGACGGGCTGGAGAACATGCCGGCCGTCGTCAAGGCGCTGGTCGATGCGAAACCGGATGCGATCCAGATGAATTACGGCCAGGCCGATCTCTTGCAGGATCTGCCCGGCAAGGACAAGCCGGCGCTCGTCATGCGCATCGACCTGGGCAATCCCTATAACCGCATCCGCCACCGCGACATGTGGGCAGTGCTGCAGAACGAAGCGGAGCCGCTGGTCGGCGCCTTGCAGATGGATGCCGCCTGCGTGGTCGTCAACCTGTTCATGCTGCCGGATGAGCCCGATCTCTTCCGCCAGTGCGTGAAGAACATTTCGCGCGTCCGGGCGGACTGCGAGAAATACGGCATGCCGCTGATGATCGAACCGCTCGTCATGCAGCCGGTCACCGAGCGCGGCGGCTACATGGTCGACGGCGATGCCGACAAGATCGTCACCTTGACGCGGCTCGCCCGCGAAATGGGCGCCGACATCGTCAAGGCCGATCCGACGACGAATGCGGAGGATTTCCACCGCGTGGTCGAGGCGGCGCGATGCCCGGTGCTGGTGCGCGGCGGCGGCAAGGAGGATCTCGGCGCCGTCTTCGCCAAATCCGCGGCCTTGATGCGGCAGGGTGCGATGGGCATGGTTTATGGCCGCAACATCTATCAGCATGCCAATCCGAGCGCCGTCGTGCGCGGCCTGATGGCGATCATCCACCAGGATGCGAGCGGCGAAGAAGCCGTTGCGATCTATCGCCAAGGCTGAGGCGCTGGAGCAATTCCCGGAAAAGCGTGAAGCGGTTTATCTTTGGAATTGCGCAGGCAATGACAGAACCTTGGGAGGGGTTCGCAATGGGAGAATATCTGTTGGGGCTCGACGCTGGCAACACCGTCATCAAGGCGGTGATCTTCGACCGTGCCGGCCGGGAAGTGGCCTATGCGGGAGAGGAGGGGCATAGCCGCATGCCATGTCCGGGCCATGTCGAGCGGGATCTCGGCGAGCTTTGGGCCAACGCCAAACGCGTCATCCGCACCTGCCTCGACCGGGCAGGCATTGCTGCGGTCGATATCGCCGCAATCGGCTGCGCCGGTCACGGCAACGGGCTGTATGTGCTGGATCGAAATGGCGAACCCATCCTCGGCATCCAGTCGCTCGATACGCGGGCGACCGGGCTCGTCGAGGAATGGGCGGCCGAGGCTGTCGGCGATCGCACCTATCCGATCGCCCGCCAACGGCCCTGGCCCTCGCAGACGCCAACCCTGCTCGCCTGGCTGAAACGGTATCGGCCGGAGGTTTTCCAGCGCATCGGCACGGTGTTCTGCTCCAAGGATCTCGTCGTCAACCGGCTGACTGGCGAGCGGGTCAGCGAAATGTCGGATATGTCGGGGGCAGGGCTGCTCGATCTCGCCGCCCGCCGTTACGACCGCACGCTGATGGAAGCTTACGGCCTCGGGGACTGCATGGACCTGCTGCCGCAGCTGATCGAAAGCGCTGACATTGCCGGCAAGGTGACGGAAGGGGTTGCCGCGGAGACCGGCCTTGCCGCCGGCACGCCGGTGGTCGCAGGTCTCTTCGACGTCGTCGCCTCGGCCCTCGGCTCGGGCGTCTCGCGCACCGGCAGCGCCTCGATCATCGCCGGCACCTGGAGCATCAACCAGGTCATCATCGACGGGCCTGATCTCGGCGGACCCGTCTTCATGTCCTCGACCTTCGATCGCAGGCGCTACATGGCGATGGAAAACAGCGCCACTTCGGCTGCCAATCTCGAATGGCTGGTGCGGGAATTCTTTTACGGCGAGCACGCGGAGGGCGCCTCGCCCTTCGATGCCTGCTGCGCACTGGCGGCGGAAATCCAGCCGGCTGCCGACGATCCGCTCTATCATCCCTATCTCTACGGCGCCCAGCAGGACGGCCATGCACGGGCCGGCTTCTATGGCATTGCCGGCTGGCACACCAAGGGACACATGATACGCGCCCTGCTTGAAGGTGTTGCCTTCGGCCACCGCCAACACGTCGAGACGCTCCGCGGAGCGGGGGCGACCTTGGACCAGGCGGTGCTGTCGGGCGGCGGATCGCGCAGTCGCCTCTGGCCGCAGATCTTTGCCGATGTGCTCGGCGTGCCGGTTTCGGTCGCCATCTCCAGGGAAACCGGGGCTCTCGGTGCGGCGATTGCGGCGGGAACCGGAGTGGGGTTGTTTGCCGATTTCACGGAAGGCGCGGATGCCATGGTGCGTATCGACCGGCACTATCGGCCGAATGCCGCGCTCGCCGGGCATTACGACCGGCGCTACGCGCTCTACAATGACATAGCGGAAGCCATGGCTCCGCTCTGGCGGCGGCTTTCGGCAGCCGCACCTACGGCGACGGGAGCTGCTGCGTGACGATGCAAGGCAATGAACCGCCGGTAGACGAGGGAAGCTACGACTTCATCATCGTCGGCGCCGGCTCCGCCGGCTGTGTTCTGGCAAACAGACTCTCGGCCGATCCGAAAACCCGGGTGCTGCTGCTCGAGGCCGGAGGCACGGACCGTTATCACTGGGTCCATGTGCCGATCGGCTATCTCTACTGTATGGGCAATCCGCGCACCGACTGGATGATGAAGACGGCCGCCGAGGCCGGCCTCAATGGCCGCGCACTGAACTATCCGCGCGGAAAACTTCTCGGCGGCTGTTCGTCGATCAACGGCATGATCTACATGCGCGGCCAGGCGGCCGATTATGACGGATGGCGGCAGGCCGGCAACGCCGGCTGGGGCTGGGACGATGTTCTGCCCTATTTCCTGAAGTCGGAAGATAATTACCGCGGCAAATCCGCCATGCATGGCGCCGGTGGCGAATGGCGCGTCGAGCGACAGCGCCTTTCCTGGCCGATCCTCGATGCCTTCCGCGATGCGGCGGAAGAACTCGGCATTCCGAAGACTGATGATTTCAACGATGGCGACAATGAAGGCTCGGGCTATTTCGAAGTGAACCAGAAGGGCGGACTGCGCTGGAACACGACGAAAGCCTTCCTGCGGCCGGCGATGAAGCGTGGGAATCTTCGCGTTCTGACGGGGGCGGAGACGGAACGGCTGGAGTTCGACGGCAAGGCGGTTTCCGGAGTGCGCTTCCGGCTTGGCGGCCGGTCCTGCATCGCCCGTGCCGCCCGCGAGGTCGTGTTGTCGGCGGGTGCCATCAACTCGCCCAAAGTCTTGGAACTCTCCGGCATCGGCCGGCCGGAGGTTCTTTCGGCCCTTGATATTCAGGTTCGCCACCCCCTGAAGGGCGTTGGCGAAAATCTCCAGGATCACCTGCAGATCCGCACGGTCTTCAGGATCGAAGGCGCGCGCACGCTCAATCAGCTTTACCACAACCTCTTCAGCCGCGCCGGAATGGGCCTTCAATATGCCATCAACCGGTCGGGCCCTCTTTCCATGGCGCCGAGTCAGCTCGGTATCTTCGCCAAAAGCGATCCCGCCGTCGCCACGGCGGACCTCGAATATCATGTCCAGCCGCTCAGCACGGACCGACTCGGCGAACCGTTGCACCGCTATCCCGCAGTCACGGTTTCCGTCTGCAATCTCCGGCCGGAAAGCCGTGGAACCGTGCATGTCACGACAAGCGACGCCAGCCAGCCGCCGGAAATCCGCCCGAACTATCTGTCGACGGTCGGCGACCGGCTGCTCGCGGCAAAATCCATCCGCCACGCCCGTAGACTGATGGGGACAAGGGCCATCGCCCGCTTCAATCCGCAGGAAATGCTGCCGGGCCAGGAATATGAGAGCGACGAGGACCTGATCCGCCGCGCCGGCGACATCGCCACGACGATCTTCCACCCCGTCGGCACCTGCAAGATGGGCAGCGATCCCATGGCGGTCGTGGATGCGCAGCTGCACGTGCACGGCGTAGCGAAGCTTCGGGTCGTCGACGCTTCCATCATGCCGGCGATCGTCTCCGGCAACACGAACTCGCCGGTGATCATGATTGCTGAGAAGGCGGCGGAAGCCATCATCAAAGGCGATTAGAGAGGACCATCTCCCGCGCAACCAACCGGCCGTCGCGTCGCTCGATGCCCGCCAGGGTGGCTCGGCATTGATATCCCGGTGGCATTGGCTTCAGCGCGACCGGCACTGCCCCTGCCGTTTCGCGTTCGCTCCATGGCGAGTTCCATAATGTTGATTACGCCAGATTCGCCTGTAGCCGCAAAGTTGAAGTGTCCTGTTTCTGCAAAGTTGGAATGTCACACTCCCCGCATTTGCTGACGTGGGAGATTGCAGATGGGATTGATAGCGATGCCACGGACGAACAGATCATCATCGTGCAGCGCCACAGCTGCGGACGGGCGATCTACTTCCGTCGCAAGGATATGGATGCGGCGGCGGAGGCAAACTGCTTCGTCAAATCCACTTCATGACGGTCAATGCGTCGCCGTACTCTCGCCGTGGCGGTCAGCGGAACCGGCTGACTTCCGTCGCCGACCTGCGGCGGCTGATGAAGTCGCGCAGCAACGGCAGAAAGAAGGCCTTGCTGAAGCGGCCTGTCGGCGGCTCCGGCTCGAGATAGAATGAATTGCCGACGGTGTCGGTGTTGAACTCATCGAAGATGATCCAAAGCCGGCGATCGGCATCAAGGCCGGCGCGGCGCTTTTCAATCACAGGCACCTCCACGGCAAACCGCGCTGCCTCCGGCTGTTTGGTGGTGATGGGAAAGAACAGGACCAGATCACCGTCCGGCCGCGGCATTCTCACGCCCACGGCGACCGGCCGCTCCTTGCGTCCTTCCGTCTCTCCACGTTCAGCCTCCCGCGCCCACAGGTAAGGATAGCGTATGACGCTTGCGGTCTGGATCAGGTCGTAGCTCACTACCGACCTGCCTCATCCTCGCCGGCATAGGTCTCGACGGCGTTCTCGAATTCAGCGAAGAGTTCATCCGACATGGTTTCGATCGTGCCGGCGGATCGGCGGTCGGACTGTTTCATCAGCCGCTGATAGTCGTCAATGTTGAGCAGAACGAGACGCGGCTTGTTGCGCTGGGTGATGGTGACCGGATGACGAAGCGCTTCGGCGATGATGTCTCCGGATTTCCGGGAGAGATCACTGGTAGAATAGGAACCGCTTGACCTCGGCATGGCGTTCTCCCTTGCTGTATTTGCTGTTATATACAGCATTTGCAACAATGCTGCAATTACTATGAGGCTGCCTTAATAACGCGTGGCTCCTTCACCAACATGGTCGGAAACCAAGCCTGCCCGGTCTGCAGTGGTTCCTAGCCCCGCCCAGCTATCATCACCTGGCGCCGCCCCTCCGGCTACGCGGTCAACTTGCACAATTGGCTGACATGGTGCCCGAGCGGTCCGTGAGGATCACGTTCCCCGAAACGGTGCGGCGATCGGTTCCGGTCAGCCAGCGCTCTGGCGAAAAATACGTCTTGGTCCTCACCTGCGAAGCTGAAGTCGCCTTAAGACCGAGAACAAAATCAAAATTGCTTCCGCCGTCCGCTTCGCGCGTGAAACTGAGATAGGCGCCGAATCGATCGTATTCGACATTTCGCAGGTTCTGGATAGACGTGAGACTATCCTCGAAATCACTCCAACACGCCTGCTTCACAATGATCTCGAACATGCGCAGGACGGCCGGGGCGAGACGCCCCTGCGCATCTGTCGTCGGCCCGATGATCCTGGCGCGGATCTCGACAATCTCGCCCGCTTCGTTTCCACGAACCTTGAGGAAGGTGGAACTGAGGGGACGCGCCTCGTCCCGTTGATAAACGCGCTGAAAATAGCATTCATAATTGCGATTGCGCATCGATGCGGCTTTCCACTCGCTCATCGCGATACCGGCCTCTCGGAGAGCCGCGCAAATGTTCGACCCCGAGACGCGCCACATCCGCAGAAACTGACCTGCCAGCTCGGGCTTCGGGACCTCGATCAGTTGCGGCGATATCGACAGCGGCCGGCGAGGAGAAGCAGCCTCATCATCACGGCGGGCGGCGATTTCCGGCGACGGGGCAGCCTTATTGAGAGCTCGATCTTCAACGCGCGCAGCCGGGTCTTCGAGGCGGTCGCTTCCGCCGAAAAAAACGACGATGCCCGCTACGAGCAACAGGCCTATCAAAAGCACCGGCCAAAGCAGCCAGCGGGGGACGGTCCGCCATGGGAAATTCCAGTGTGAACCTGGGCCGCCGCCAGGAGGATCGACGGCTGATAACACCTTATCCATGGCGCGGCCTCACAAACATAATAGGGGCCGGTGCGAGTTCGAAGCCCATCGACCTCGATTCTCTTTGCGACCAACCGACACTGCGAGTGTGAGGTTAGGCGCATATAGCGTCAAGCGGCGACCGACTTCGAACATCCAGGCGGCCTAAAATGCAGGCGATCAGACGCGACATCTGCCTCAAAGCTCAGTCGGAACTGGTTTTCACCCAACCGATCCGTCAGCCTACGGTTCACGTATTGCGTTATCGAGTCCGCGCAGCAACGGATACAGGAAATAAGAGATCACCGTGCGGTTGCCGACCTTGATTTCCGTCGATACGGTCATGCCAGGAAGCAGTCGCACCGGCACATCCGCAGCATTCAACCGGGCATCGGCAAGCAAGATCCGCGCCTTGAAGAAGGGGGCGGCCGGCTGGCTGGGGGTGGCTGTCTGCTCTTGCTGGCCGGTTAGAAAGGTGTCCTGGCTGATGGTTCTCACTTCACCCGAGGCGGTGCCATATTTCTGGAAGGGATAGGCATCGAGCTTGATACGCGCTTCCTTGCCGACGGCCACCCGGCCGATATCGCGCGTATTGATCGACACTTCCGCTTCGAGCGGCACGTTGATCGGCACCAGCGTGACAACCGGTTCGGCCTCGCGCACCACCGAACCGACCGAACGTTGCGCCAGATCGAGCACGACGGCATCGGCCGGTGCCGTCAGCGCCACCATGTTGCGGCGCAGCTCCAGTTTCTTCAGCTCTTCGCCCGCCATGTCGCGCTGGCTGCGCAGCTCCACCAGCTGCTCCATCGCGGCGCGGCGGAAATCCTCGATGAAAGCCTGGCGGTCGGCGAGCAGCTTGGCATAGGTATGAGCCGCCTCGTCGGCCTTGCCGCGCACGGCGGTGATATCAGCCTCGACATCGAGACGTGCGTCGCGCGAGCCGAGCATGGTAAGCAGCGAGCCGCTTTCAGTGTCATAGAGCTTCTTTCGCGTCGCCTCGATCTGCGAAAGGTTGTCGCGCCGGTCGTTCAGCACGGCCTCCTGATTGCGGTTTGCCTTTAGAACGGAAGACTGGCCGGCGATCTGCTGCTCGAAATTCTGCAGTTGCGCCATGTAGAAGGCGCGCCGCTGGCCGAACAGCTGCAGCTGCAGTTGCTCATCCGGCGTGTTGCCGGCGATCTCCGAATAGTCCTTGCCGGTAAGCTCGGCCTCCAGCCGCTTCACCTGGGCGTCAAGAGCGGCAAGCTTCGCCCTCAGCTGCCCGACATCGGCCTGGCTGAAGGTGGCGTCGAGCGTCGCCAGCGTCTGGCCGGCATGCACCACCTCCCCGGCCTTGACCTCGATCGTGCGGATGATCGAGGTTTCGAGCGGCTGGACGACGATGGTCGGCTGGGTGGTGACGAGCTTGCCGGGGGCGATCACCACCTCGTCGACCGACGAGACCGAAGCCCAGATGATCGCCGAAGCAATCAGCGCCGTCACGCAGTAGAGCGTCATACGGGCAACCCGCGGCGGCGCCCGTTCCTCGAGCTCGACGGCATCGGACTGGAATTCTGCAATTGCGGGCGGCAGCGGCGGGCGAGCGATGAGCTCCCTCCCCTTGCCTGAGGGTTTCTCGTCCGAGCGGCCTTCGTCCAGTGGGGCGGGCAGGTTCTCGTTGGGCTTTCTCGCGTGCGCGCTCATGCGACCTGCCTCATCTGCTGGGACCAAAGGTGGCGATAGGTCATGCAGCGCGACACCAGCTGATCGTGCCGGCCGATATCGGCGACCTTGCCACGCTCGACAACGAGAATGGCATCGGCGTTGACAAGCGTCGAAAGCCGGTGCGAGACGATGATGACGGTGCGGCCGGCCGCGATGCGGCTGAGATTGTCGCGGATGATCGCCTCGCTGTCGGGGTCGAGCGCGCTCGTCGCCTCATCGAAAATCAACAGCTTCGGATCGGTGATCAGCGCGCGGGCAATCGCCAGCCGCTGTTTCTGGCCGCCCGACAGGTTGGCGGCGTTTTCCTCCAGCAGCGTGTCGAAGCCGCGCGGCAGGCGCTCGATGAACTCCTCGGCGCCGGCGATGCGGGCGACTTCCATGATCTCCTCGATGCTGGCATCGGGTTTGGCGGCGGCGATATTGTCGCGGACCGAGCCGCGGAACAGGAAATTGTCCTGCAGCACGACGCCGATGCTGGTTCGAAGGTGCACTAGGTCGATCTCGCGGCTGTCATAACCATCCATGCGCACCAGCCCTTCCTGGCTCTGATAGAGCCCCTGGATGAGCCGGGTGATCGTCGTCTTGCCCGAACCGCTCTTGCCGACCACGCCGAACACCGAGCCCGCCGGAATGGCGAAGGAGACATTATCGAGCGCCGGCGCGCTGTCGGCAGCGTAGCGGAAGGTGACCCGGTCGAACTCGATGCGGCCCTGCAGACGCGGGCGAACACCCCGCCCCCGGCCCGCCTGCTCCGGCCGCTGGTTCATGATCTCGCCGAGCATGCGCACGGACAGCGCCACTTCCTGATATTCATGCACCATGGTGACGATCTGCACCAGCGGGCCGGAGACGCGGCCGGCGAGCATGTTGAAGGCGACAAGCGCGCCGATCGTCATCGCGCCGTTGAAGACATCGAGCGCGCCGAGGCCGATGATCGCCACGCTCATCAGCTTTTCCAGAAGGCCGGTCATCGATTGGGCGATGGTCGAAATCTTCTCGACCCGGAAGCGCACCGAGATCGACTGGGCCGAATAATCGTCCCACACCTTGCGCTGGCGCGGTTCCAGCGCCAGCGATTTGACGGTGCGCATGCCGTGCACTGTTTCCACCAGCAGGGCCTGCCTGTCGCCTTCCGCCTGGTAGAGCGCCTGCAGACGGCGCTGGAACGGCCCGACCAGCAGCATCACCACTAGGCCGACAAGCGCTGCGAAGCCCAGGACCACGAGCGTCAGCTTGACGCTGTAGAGAAGCAGGATCGGCACGAAGACGAAGAGGGACACGCCGTCGAGAAGCGTCAGGAACAGCCGGCCGGTCAGGAATTCGCGGATACGCCCCGTCTGCTGCATATGCTTGACGAGAACGCCGGCCGAAGCCTGCTCGAAGAGCGCGATCGGCAGATTGAGCAGATGGCCGAAGGTGCGGGTCGCCACCCGTATGTCGATCCTGTTGGTGGCGTAGAGCAGCAGATAGCGGCGCAGGAAACTGAAGGTCGCGTCGAAGATGAGCGCCACGGCGATACCGACCGTCAGAACCGTAAGTGTCGCATAGCTCTGATGGACGAGCACCTTGTCGATCACGAGCTGAAAGAACATCGGGGTCGTCAGTCCGAGGCCGTAGAGGACGAAGGCTGCCAGCGCGACATCACGGAAGAAGCTGCGCTGCCTGATGATTTCAGGCACGAACCAGCGGAAGCCGAAAGGCCGGTCCTCATCGGACATGCGATAATTGCGTTTCAGCAGAACCACCGATCCGAGCCAGGCCTTGGCGAATTGCTCTTCACTGAGCATCATCGCTTCGGCGCGTGACGCGAGCGGGTCGAGAACGCGAATTCTCTCCTCCTCGCCGCTTCCGACAGCGTCGGCGATCACCACCCAATTGCCGTTCGTCAGTTCCGCGAGTACCGGAAAGGCCTCGCCGAGCTGAAACAGCGATCGCCAGTCGAGTGTCAGATGCCGGGCTCTGAGGCCGGAATCCTTGGCCATGCGCAGCAGCTGCCGCACGGCAACGGGATCGTTGCCGACGGCATAATCGTGCTGCAAGCGCTCAGGAGCCAGATCGACGCCGTGATGACGCGCGACGAGCGCCAGACAGTGCAGGTTGGTATGCAGAAAACCACTCATGGCCCACCCGAAACCCATTACGAAACTGAGGCGATCTTTGTATTATCAGTTGAAGTTCGGCGAAGCGTTCGAAGCGCCGGCCGGCCCCGATTGGATATCGGCAGCCGCCGCAGCTGACATATCGCCAACGCGACGCACCGCACCCGCCTCGACCAACCCGCCAAGCGCCTTCTGCATGAGATCGACCGCATTGGCGAAGGCATCGACAGGCATGATGATGCGCTGGCGGAAGACCGGCTTCGGGTTGTTGTTGGCGTCACGATCGGTGGCCGAAAGCGACATCAGGTCGATGCGCACGATCGTTCCGGTAATGGTGATTTCGCCGATGCCATCTGCGTAAAGTTCATTGCTCATTGTTCTCTCCTCTGGTTGATAATCAAAACGTCTTCACCTTAGGGCGCCTTTACGTCCATGAGGACGCTCTAACTGTTTGAATGTGCATGCACATGCCCGTGCGGCCACGCAGGAAACGGGTCCCGGAGCCCGATAGCGATCTGCGGATCGAAGCCTGTCTCCTCACCGGTCAGGCAGTCATCGAGTGCCGCCCTGATTGCTCCTTCGTCGAAGCCGGCGCCGATGAAGACGAGTTCCTGGCGGCGGTCGCCCCACACCTCGTCCCAATGCCGGTCGATGAGCTGACGGAACTGCGGAAAGCGTGGCCACTGCACCTTTGGAACGGAGGCCCACCAGAAACCCCTGGTATCGATGCGGCACTGGGTGCCAGCAATCGACAGCAGACCGATCTCGTCAGGCCTTGTCGCGAGCCAGAAATGCCCTTTTGCGCGAATGAGGCCCCGCCATTTCCTGCCGAGGAAATCCTGCAGCCTCGAGGGATCAAATGGCCGGCGGCTGCGATAGACGAAGCTTTTGATGCCATATTCCTCGGTCTCCGGCACATGGTCACCCCAGCCGAAGAGTTCCTTGTGCCAGAGCGGATTGCGGGCAGCCTTCGCCTCGCTGAAGAGACCGGTGTCCAGAATTGTGCTCAGTGGCACCTGGCCGAAAACTGCTTCGACGACCTGGGCATCCGGATTAAGCGCCGCGACGACCCGGCGAACCTCGGCAAGATCGGCACACGGCACGTCGCCTGCCTTGTTGATGATGACGACGTCGGAAAATTCGATCTGTTCGACGAGCAGTTCCACGAGCTTGCGCTCATCGTCCCCGTCACGCCTTTCGCCGCGATCGGCAAGGAATTCGGCACTCTGGTAATCGGCAAGCAGGTTGACCGCATCGACGACGCAGACCATCGTGTCGAGTCGGGCGACGTCGCAAAGGGCTGCCCCGCTTTCGTCGCGGAAGGAGAACGTGGCTGCGACCGGCAACGGCTCGGCAATGCCGGTGCCCTCGATCAACAGATAGTCGAAACGGCCGGCGGCTGCCAATCGCCGCACCTCGCTCAGGAGATCGTCGCGCAGCGTGCAGCAGATGCATCCGTTGGTGAGCTCTACCAGCGTCTCGTCGGTACGCGATAGATCTGCCCCGCCCTCGCGCACAAGATCCGCATCGATGTTGACCTCGCTCATATCATTGACGATGACAGCAACCCGGCGACCCTCCCGATTACTCAGGACATGATTGAGGACAGTCGTCTTCCCGGCGCCGAGAAACCCGGCGAGAACCGTAACCGGCAATCTGATATCTGTACGCATCATCGATACTCTCACACTTCATGGCATGCTTGGTCTTGCTTCCGCGTGGGCGTCAGGCCGCGAGCTGCGGTTTGAATGCCACGTCCACGTAGTAGTTGGTGCTGTTATAGCTGGCGGTCGGGAACAGCCCGCCCGATCCATAGGCATAGACGCCGTTATTGCCGGCAGGCGCCTTCAGGTCCCCATTCGTCACATCGCTGCCGAAGTAATTGCCGGTCGCCGAATAATTGCCGTTGCTCGAGTAGGAGACGACGTAGGTCGTATCTGCCTGGATGGCGATCTGCTGGCTGAGTTGCGCGGTCTGCCAGCCGCTTGCCGTCTCGTTGTTGAAGGTGACGCTGCCGAGCAAGGTGCCGGATGCGGTCCACAGATAGCCGTTGTGCGGGCCGGTATTGTCGGCGCCCTTGTAGAAGCGGATGGCGGTGATCCAGCCGGCGGCATCGGCCTGGAACTTCATGCCGAGATTGACCTGCTGGTTGTCGTTGACCGAGACGACCGAGGGCGTCGCGTTGGCGGCAAAGAGGTTCTGTTCCGGACCCGCGGCCCCGTTGCTGATGGTGAGCGCCACCTGTGCCGAGGCCGTGCCGCCCTTGCCGTCCGAGATCGCGTAGCTGAAGCTCGCCGGTCCCGAATAGCCTGCCGTCGGCGTGAAGGTCACCGTCTGGGCCTGGGCATTCCAGGCGACCGAGCCGTTGACCGCGCCGCTGACGCCGGTGATCGTGAGCGGATCGCCATCGCCATCGGTATCGTTTGAAATGAGCGCCGAAGCCTGGATGGTGATCGGCGTGCCTGTGTTGGTCGAGAAGCCGCTGTCGTTGGCAGCGACCGGAACCGTATTCTGCCCGCTGCCCTGCCGATAGAGAACGTCCACCCAGTAATTCGTGGCATTGTAGGAGGCGGATGGGAACAGGCTGCCCGTGCCATAGGCGTAGACGCCGTTGCCGCCGCTGAGCGAACTTGCCGGCGCCGTCAGCGCGCCGCTCGTATAATCCGTCGTGAAGTAGTTCGCCGTTGCCGAATAGAAGCCGTTCGAATGGTAGCTCGCCACATAGGTGGTGCCGGCCGAAACATTGATCGGCTGGGCGAAGGAAACCGTCTGCCAGCCGCTCGCCGTTTCATTGATGAAGGTCGCCTGGGCCAGCAGCTGGCCGCTCGCCGTCCACAGCGAGCCCACATGCGTGCCGGTATCCTGGGCGCTCCTGTAATAAGTGAGCCCGGTAATCTGGCCGTTGGCGGAAGCGATGAACTTGACGCCGAGTTCGACCGAGTTGGCGTCGTTGGCGGCAGCAATTCCCGACGTGTCGGCGCCGGTGAACAGGCTCGACGTCGCGCCCCCGGCCGGCGGCGCGTTGACAGTGAGGCTGACCGTGGCCGACGCCGTGCCGCCAAACCCGTCCGAAACAGTATAGGAGAAGCTCGCCGCGCCCGTATAACCCGCCGTCGGCGTGAAAATGACGGTCTTGGTCTGGCTGTTGAAGCTCACCGTTCCGTGGACCGCACCATTGACGCCGGTGATGCTGAGCGAGTCCCCATCGCCATCGGTGTCGTTTGCTAGCAGGCTCGCTGCAGCAATCGACAGCGACGTGTTGGAGTAGGTCGTGTAGCCATTGTCGTTGGCGGCGACCGGCGCCGTATTGCCCGTCGACTGGTTGTAGACGACATCCACCCAGTAATTCGAAGACTGGTAGCTGGAGGTCGGGAATGCCGAGCTCCCAACCGTGTAGACGCCATTGCTGCCGGCAAGCGCCGTCAGCGAGCCATTGGTATGGGCTGACGTGAAATAGTTCGCCGTGGCCACGTAGGAGCCTGTCGTGCTGTAGGAGGCGACATAGGTTGTGCCGGCAGATATATGCACCGCATTGGCGAAGGTCGCGGTCTGCCAGCCGTTCACCGGTCCGCTAGCGGCGAAGGTGACGGTCGCGATCCGCGTTCCGTCGGCCGTCCACAGAGAGCCGGTATGGGCTCCGGTATCACCGGCCGCCTTGTAATAGCGGATGCCGGTAATCAATCCGCTGGAGGAAGCGACGAACTTCATGCCGAGTTCCATCGGCTGCCCGTCGTTGAAGCTTGCGCTCGTCGGTCCTTCGCTTGATGTAAACAGCGTTTCCCCGGCAGGGCCTGGGTTCACGGTGAGGCTGACGCTGCCTTGATCCGTGCCGCCGCGCCCGTCGGACAGCGTATAGGTGAAGCTTGCCGGCCCCGAATAATTGTTGGTCGGCGTGAAGATGACGGTGCGGTTCTGCTTGTTGAGCGTCACCGTACCGTTGACGGCGTTGCCAACGGCCGAAATCGCCAGTGCGTCGGCATTGGGATCCGTATCGTTTCCGACAAGCGATGCGATCGAGATGACGACGGTATTGTTGCTGGTGATGACTAGCCCGGTATCATCGGTCGCGACCGGCGCGCTGTTCGGGCCGGCATCAAAGACCACGTCAACCCAGTAATTCGTGCCGGTGCCTGGGCTTTGGCCGGGGAACGTGCCGACAGTAGTGCCGTAGGCGAAGACGCCGCCGCCATCGACGGCCTTCAGCGCACCGCTGCCATAGGGATCGCTGAAATAATTTCCGGTGAGGGAGTAGAATCCATTGCTGTGATAGGATGCCACATAGGTCGTGCCGGCCGCGATCTGGATCGGGCTGGAGAACATCACCGTCTGCCAGCCGGAGAGCGATTCACCTGTCGATACGCCGGTCGCCAGCAGCGTCCCGTCGGCGGTCCAGAGGCTGACGACATGGTCGCCGGTATTGTAGAAGCCCTTGTAGAAGCGGATGCCCTGCACCGAGCCCGCCGTCGTCGCCTGGAAGCGCAGGCCGAGCTCGATGGAATCGCGATCGATCGCCGTTTCGACAGCGGGCTTGTCCGCCAGCGTCCAAAGGCCCTGCGTTGCCGGCAGGGTGACGGTCACCTGCTTGCCAACCGACGGCGCCTCCATATTGACGCTGTCGTCGACGGCGCGCGACATGATGGTATAGTTGCCGCTCGCCTGCACGACCCAGTTATAGCTCCAGCTCTCGCGGCCGGTGGCCTTGAACCAATGCTGGCCGCCATCGGTAGAGACTTCGACGCCGGCAATGATGCCGCCGCCGAAATCCTGCGCCGTGCCCGTAATCGTCACACGCTGGCCTTCGAGGAAGCTTGCGCCGACGATCGGCGACGTGACCGACGAGGTGGGCTTCAGCGTGTCGGTCGATTTCGTCGCGAGGATCAAGCTCGCATCAAGCGTCGTCGGCTGGATGCCCATGTCCGCGAACATATTGACCATCGCCTGCTGCACGTTGCGGTCGGTCGGCGTTGTCGGGCCCTGATGGTTGTCGCTGAGACCCCAGGACCAGAAGACCGTGCCGGCGCCGAAGACCAGCGCACCGCTCTCGGCCCGATACATGGTGAGGCTGTGGGTGGCGACGGCCGAACCGATCGACGTGCCATAGTCGCGCAGGTAGGTGCTCACCGAAACCGAGGAGAGCGACAGATTGATAAGCCCATCCGGCCGGAAGCCGTTCTCGACATCGGAATCCCATTCGTAGCCGAGCAGGTTCTGCACCAGATTATAGGTCCCGCCCTCCTGAAGCTCGGAAACGTCGGTGTTGCGCCAGAAGCGCAGGTTCGAGTAGTCGTAGGGGATGGAGATCGTATCCTGGCGGTAGCTGTCCACCTGGAACATCGTGCCGGTCAGCGAATTCTCCGGCTCCTGGCCCGGATCGGCATAACGCGGATCGCGCCAGGTGCCGGTGCCGACATTGCTCGGATCCGTGCTCGTGCCCCAGGTCTCCTTGTAACAGACCATGGTGCGGTAAGCCTGGCCGCTGCCGTCGATGCTGCTTTCCCAGCGCACCTTCCAATAGCATTCGTTGCCGCTCCAGAAGGCGAGGTTGACGCCGGCGTCGCGTGCCGCTTCGACGTTGGCGCGCTGTTCGGCTGACCAGTATTCGTCGTGCCCGACGGACAAATAGGCATCGTGGTTGAGCAGCAGCGCGCCATTACGCGTGGCGTCGACGCCCGAGATATAGGACACGTCGTAGCCATTCTGCTCCAACCATGAGATGGCGGAGGATTCGACGCCGAAGATATAATCATGCGAGCCGCCGATCGGGCTGGTATTGGTGATGATCGGGCGGTTATAACTGACCGCCGAGGCGCGGCCGATCGCGGTCAGGCCGCAGCTGCAGTTCGGCGGCAGGTAGCCGATCATGTTGGCGGGATCGACGGGCACTTGGCCATAATAGAGGCTGGCGCCGCCCCAGGCATTATAGGCCTGCCATGTCGTATCCGAGGTTTGGAAGACGATATTGCTGGTGGACGCATCGTCGCGTACGACGAAGGGGATGATGCTGGCATCCTCGGTGCCGTCCTCGCGCACCAGCTTGGCGAAATAGACGCCGGATACCGCATCGTCGGGGATCTGCCAGCTGGCCGAAACCGACCAGTTGCCGCAATCGATGAGACCGAGCGACAGGTCGACGATCGGATGCGGCTGGATCTGCGCCGTAGTCAGCGATTGCTCGATCGAGTCGACCTTGCGTGCACCGAGCCCGCCATAATAGCCCATGCGGTAGATGTCGATGCGGTAGTGCGTGGAGTCGGTGGCGATCTTGAAATCGACCGTCTGGCCGATATTCGTGCTGATTTCGGTGGCAAAACCCTGGATGGTGCCCTTGCCATCGCCCTCCAGGCCCCATTCGCTGATGGGGTTGCCCTGCTTCAGGTTTTCGAGCGCGATCTTGTTGGGCGTCGCCACTGGCAAAGGCACCGTCACCGGTCCCGACAATGCTGTCGGGGCCGCTGTCGTCTCAGCAGAAGAGTCCTGGCTCGACTCGAGTGAGATGGATGCAACCGAGGCCTGGAGGCGCAGCGAAGCCGTGGCGACACTGTTGGACGAAGGAGCGGGCGCCACCGTTTCACCGCTGCCGGTATCGGTACCGCTGCCAACACCGGTCAGCACAGGAGCAGCGGGCAGCGTCGCAGCCTCCTCGTACGGATCCGGGCCAAGCACGGTGCGCTGCGATGTCGAGGACGACGTGTCGAAGACCGTCGCGGCCGAAGCCGTCTTCGTGGATGTGTCCAGAACGCCGCCATCGGCCGCAGGCGCAGGCGCCGGTATCGCCGTCGACGATGCCGGGGAGGGTTGCATGTCGCCTGGCGATATCAGGGACGATGTGACCGTGCCGGTGAAGGAGGATTGGACGGTTGCGCTACCCTGACTGGCAAAGCTGGCGGAACCGTCTGTGCTCGTCGAGGACACGACCGTCGCGGATCCAAGGGTTGCACTCCAGGCAGGCGGCGCACGACTGATACACAACGCTCCACCAATTGTACTCAGATACTCACGATTACTGACATGAATTCTCCGCATCAGCGGCGTCCCCATTCCGTCGATCGACACTACAAGATTGCATCCTGCCAGCTTTCGTAAGGGAACGGACGACAGCAATCCGGGGTAGATGGGTGGTACCCCCATACGTCGATATGATGATCTTAACCGCTTTCCGGCTGGTCGAGCCGGTTAACGCGCGAGTTGTACTACACCGCCCGCGCTACCAGGCCGGAAACGGATCTTCGAGAGTCGCCCAGTCGCGCGGATCGGCGCTGGCGAGGCATCCGTCAAGTGCGGTCCGCACACCCGTCTCGTCCATGTCGACGCCGATGAAGACCAGTTCCTGCCGGCGATCGCCCCAAGCCTTGTCCCATCGGCTCTGCAGGTGCCGATGAAACTGCTGATGGTCCGGCCAGTCCTGCCGGGGTACGGCTGCCCACCAGAGTCCCATTGGCTCGCAGCGCCGCTGAATCCCGGCAGCCGACATCAGACCCACATGACGTGGGCGCGTGGCAAGCCAGAAATGGCCCTTGGCGCGCAACACTCCGGGCCAAGGCTCGTCGAGGAATGCCCGAAACCGCATCGGGTCGAAGGGACGCCTTGTGCGATAGACAAAACTTGATACGCCGTATTCCTCCGTCTCCGGAATATGCTCCCCTGGACTGTACAATTCCTTGTGCCACAGGGGATGGGCGGCGGCTTTTGCTTCATCAAAGAGGCCCGTATCGAGAACGGTATTGAGAGATATCCTGCCGAAATCCGTCTCCATCTGGTGAGCATCCGGGTTGAGTGCCGCCACCGTCTTGCGGACTTCCGAGCGGATCTCTTCTGTCGCGTCCGAAATCTTGTTAATCACGACGACATCGGCAAACTCGATCTGATCCACCAGCAGGTCGATCAGTGTGCGCCGATCCTCAGGGTCCCGCTGCAGGCCACGGTCGGCAAGCAGATCGGCGCTATTGTAGTCGGCTAGCAGGTTTGCAGCATCGACCACAGTGACCATCGTGTCGAGTCTGGCAAAATCGGAGAGGGAAACGCCGTTCTCGTCGCGGAAGGAAAAAGTTGCCGCGATAGGGCGCGGCTCGGCAATGCCCGTTCCTTCGATCAACAGATAGTCGTATCGCCCCTCTTCGGCCAGCCGCCGCACTTCCTTCAGAAGATCGTTGCGCAAGGTACAGCAGATGCAGCCATTGCTGAGCTCGATCAATGTCTCCGTCGTGTGCGACAGGTTGCAGCCTCCGTCGCGAATGAGACTGGCGTCTATATTCACTTCGCTCATATCATTGACAATGACCGCGACCCGCAGGCCCTGGCGGTTATTCAGCACGTGGCTGAGGAGCGTCGTCTTGCCGGCCCCGAGGAAGCCGGCCAGCACGGTTACCGGGAGCCGTTCGATCCTGTTCATCGGCATGCCATGAAGTGCGTACTCGGAGCGGTCGGCATTTGCGTCCTATGAGCCTCATCGATTCCGTTCATACTCCTCTTCCCGATGCGTCATGCGGCAAGCTGCGGGCGGAAGATCACATCGGCATAGTAATTGGCTGAATTGAAGGTAGCATTCGGGAAGAGCCCCGTGGTCGCCGACCCGCCATAAGCGTAGACGCCGTTGCCGCCAGCGACCGCACTTGACGGCGCCGTCAGCGGACCATTGGTGACGGCAGTCGTAAAGAAATTATTGGTCGCGACGTATGCGCCCGTCGTGTGATAGGAGGCGACATAGGTCGTATTGGCGGTGATTGTGACCGGTGTTGCGAAGTTCACCGTCTGCCAGCCGCTTGCGGTGGTGTTGGTGAAGTTGGCGGTTGCAAGTTTGGTGCCTGTGGAGGTCCACAGGTCGACGACGTTCTGACCGTTGTCGTTGGCGCTGCGATAGAACCTGATGCCGGTGACATCCCCGGCAACGTTCGACGTGAACTTGACGCCGAGCTCGAGCTGCTGACCATCGTTGAGGTTGGTCTGGGCCGGCGTGCTGGAGGCGGAGAACAGGCTGTAGGTCGTCGCCGCCGCCGATGCGGCGATGTTGAAGGTCTCGTTGGCCGCAAGGCCGCCGAGATCGGTCGCCGTCACCCTGACGCCATAGGTGCCTGACGTCGTCGGCGTGCCGGAGAAGGTGCGTGTCGAGGCGTTGAAGCTCAGCCATGACGGCAGCGCCGTGCCATCGGCGGCGGTTGCCGAATAGGTCAGCGTCTCGCCGCTGTCGACATCGGTGAAGGTCGTCGTCGGCAGGGTGAAGGAGAAGGCGGAGCCGACCGTGGCATTCTGGGTCGCTGTCTGCACCGCCAGCACCGGCGCATCATTGGCGCCATGG
>NZ_PSOW01000012.1:0-240018 GCF_003013335.1 Rhizobium sp. H4 | reverse complement strand
GTTTTATTGCACGGCACCGGGCAATATCCTCGTCGAGGTTGGTTGGCGGCCGGGTTAGAGTGAGCGGGAGTCCGGTAAACGCGGGGCCGAGGAATAGCCGCAACCTCGCGATTCCCTCTTCTCCCCGGCGGGGAGAAGGTGCCCGTAGGGCGGATGAGGGGGCCGGCGAAGCCGGTCTTTGTACAGGGCACTGCGTACAGGGCGCTGCGGTCGGCGTGGTGGGATAGACCTTTACGAGAGGGAAGTCCGGGTAGCCCCCTCATCCGCCTGCCGGCACCTTCCCCCCGAGGGGAGAAGAGACTTGTGGCTGCCCCTCAGTTCCTCGAGCACCGCTCGCAAGCAAGTCCTCCTCGAGGGTGAGGGGCAAATCATAGGGCGCGAACCGCACAGCCGTGCTTCAGAACTCCGTCCAGTCCGCCTCCTGGCTTTTCGGCGTGCTGCCGCCGCCGAAGGCGTTGGCGAGCGTCTGGCCGAGGGTACGGGCCGGTGAGGCGGTCGGGCGGGCGGTGCCTTCCCGGGCGACGCGGATCGCGGGGGACTTAGCCACCGGCCCCGCGGCGGCGCGCGGGGCTGCGGCCGGCGGCCGGGTAGAGGTGATCGGGGCGGCGGCGGCGAAGCTGCCGGTGCCGGTCAGCCGGAACTGGCCGAGCAGAGTGTTGAGCGCCGTCGCCTCCGTGGCGAGGCTGTGGCTGGCGGCGGTCGACTGCTCGACCATCGCTGCATTCTGTTGCGTGCCCTGATCCATTGTGTTGACGGCTGTGTTGATCTCCTGCAACCCGATCGACTGCTCGCGCGAGGCTTCGGCAATCGCGTGGACGTGCTGGTTGATTTCCTGCACTTCGGTGACGATCGCATCGAGCGCCTTGCCGGTTTCGCCGACCAGCGACACACCGGTCTGCACATGCGCGCCGGAATTGGTGATCAGGTCCTTGATCTCCTTGGCCGCCTTGGCGGAGCGCTGCGCCAGTTCGCGCACCTCCTGCGCCACCACCGCAAAGCCCTTGCCGGCCTCACCGGCACGCGCCGCCTCGACACCGGCATTGAGCGCCAGCAGATTGGTCTGGAAGGCGATGTCGTCGATGACGCCGATGATGTTGCCGATCGCGACCGAGGACTGTTCGATCTGCTGCATCGCGGAGACTGCCTTGCGGACGACCTCGCCGGATTTTTCGGCGCCGAGGCGCGTGCGGGTGACGAGCTGGCTTGCCTCCTCGGCGCGCCTGGCGGCGTCGCGCACCGTCGTGGTGATTTCTTCCAGTGCCGCTGCGGTTTGTTCGACCGAGGCCGACTGCTGTTCCGTCCGCCGGGAAAGCTCGTCTGCGGAAGACCGGATCTCGTTGGCGCCGGCGCCGATTGCCCGCGCATTGGCGCCGACCGCCTGCAGCGTCTCGTTGAGCTTCTCGACCGAGTGGTTGAAATCCTGGCGCAGCGCGTCGAGATGGGCGACGAAAGGCTCGTCGATATGCGAGGCGAGATCGCCGGCGGCAAGGCGGCGCAGGCCGTCGCCGAGGGCCGTGACGGCGCGTTCGAGTTCGGATGCCTCGCGCGTCTTCTGCGCGTCGCGTTCGCGGCGCTCGCCGTCGCTGACGCTGCGCTCGGCCTCGGCGCGGGCCTCGATCTGGCGGCGCTCGATGGCGTTGTTGCGGAAGATCGAAACGGCCTTGGCCATCTGGCCGATTTCATCGCCGCGGTCGAGGCCGCCGATCTCGCTGTCGGTGTCGCCCTCTGCAAGGCGCGCCATGCGCAGCCGCAGCTGCGCCATCGGGCCAGCAATGCCCGACTGTGCGACAGCGACGCTGATGCCGATCGCGGCGAGAACGGCAATGCCGATCAGGAGAAGACAGAAGGTGATCCGGCCATTAACGGAAGCGGAGAGCGCGTCGCCGCCGTCGTTGAGCAGCGCCATGATCGCATCATTGTTGGCGATCATCTTCGGCGTCAGTGCATCGAGCTTGGCATTGATCAGCGCAACATTGGCAAGCGCGCCGGCGCTATCCTTGGCTTTGCTCTGTTCGATGATCTTGTTCGCCAGCGCTTCGATGTCATCGATGCCTGCCTGCAGCTCGTCGATCGCCGCCTTGCGGCTCGGCACCAGCGCCAGTGCCTGTTTCAGCCGGTCGCGCGCCTGCGGCAGCTTGCTCGGCGTGGCGAGCGCCATCTCGAAAGCCGGCGTATCGGGCTTCAACGCGGCCAGCATGGAGACCTGCAGCACCGAGGCCACCACCGAGGCGCTCGCGCGTGCGCTCTGCGTCGAGGCCAGCGCCTCATGATCGATGAAGGCGCTGTAAGCGGCGTCCGCACGGCGAAAATCGGCGATGATATAGAGCAGCCCGGCCATGGTGATCAGCCCCATGAGCGCCACGACCGATATGATTTTCGTGCGGATTTTCAGATGCTTCAGCATGGAAATGTTACCCGGTTGGCCGGGCGTGCCGCACCGGCGCTTTGAAATCAATTGTTACAAACAGAGCGCTGACGCCTGCATCATGCGATCGGCCGGCGGGTCCGATAACGTCGCCACGAATAAGGGGCACTATTCTTTAATTCCGCCCTAACGCCGGTATGGAGAATGCCCGTAATTTTGAGGAACGAGCTTTACGCCCCAACCCCAGAGAGCCTGATCCTGAGGTGCCCCGCAGCGGCCTCTAAGGGGAAGGCGGTCGTTCCGGCGTCGGATACACATATATTCCCCACCGGGCGTGACTCTGTTACATCTCTCCAACCCCGCAACGCTCCGCGCTGAACCGAGACTGGATCACGATGACCGAATCCAAGCTGGCATCCCTGACGCTGAAGGGGTTTTTTGCGTTCGGGCTATTGCTCGTCTCAAGCCTTGCCGCCCCCGCCCAGCAGGCAGCGCCCTCGCTGCCGCTGCTCTTCGATGCGCGTGAGCGTCTTGCCAGACCCGATCTCTCCTCACTGGTTCGCCTGCGCTTTTTGACCTCGGTCGATTTCCCCCCCTTCAATTTCACCGACCAGAACGGCAAGCTTTCCGGTTTCAACGTCGATCTCGCCCGTGAAATTTGCAGCGAACTGGAAATATCGGACAAGTGCCAGATCCAGGCGCTCCCCTTTGCCGATCTCAAGGATGCGCTAGCAGCCTCGCAGGGCGATGCTGTCATTGCCGGTCTTGCGGTGACGCCGGAACTGCGCCGGCAATTCGTCTTCTCCCGGCCCTATCTGATGCTGCCGGCGCGTTTCGTGCGCAAGCTTTCAGTACCGGTGGAGGGCAAGACGGCGGCCGCTCTTGCCGGGCGCCCGGTCGGTGTCGTCAAGGGAACGGTGCACGAGGCGATGCTCGCTGCCTTTTTCCCGGCGCTGAAGGCCCAGACCTTCGACACCAAGGACGCCCTGCTTGCCGCCCTCAAGGACGGCAAGGTCGATGCCGCCTTCGCTGATGCGCTGCAGCTTTCCTTCTGGGTCTCTTCGCCGGCCTCGGACAAATGCTGCGCGCTGTTTGATGGCCCCTATCTCTCCGAGCATTTCCTCGGCGAGGGCATGACGATCATGCTGCGGCAGAAGGACAGCGTGCTGACTTCGGCCATCGATCATGCGCTTGCCGCGCTGTCGCGCAACGGCCGCCTCCAGGAAATCTATTTGCGCTATTTCCCCTATGGGCTCTACTGACAGGCAGGTCGCCTGAAGAGCTTCAGGCCTATCCCTTGCGGAAACGGGCGATGGCGCTGCGCTCGATCGCCGCGCAGGTGAGCTTGTCGAGGCCGAGCCGGTCGCGCAACAGGCTGAGCAGCCGCAGTTCCTCGGCCTTGACCGAGAGATCGGCGGAGGCCACTTCGACGGCAAGCGCATAGGCTGTGTCGTAGAGTTTTGTCGGGAGCGTGTCGCGGACGGTTTCGAGAACGACGTCGAGGCCCTCAGGCCCGGCAAGCAGCGAGGCGCAATCGCGCGCTATCGGAATCAGCCTGTCGTCATCGAAATCCTTGAAAACCGGCAGGAATCCGATCAACTGGCCCATCCTCGTCATCTCACGGTCGTTCATCGTGCTGTCGACGGCGGACGCCATCACCATCACGTAGATCAGTGCGTCATGGGCGGAAAGCGGCTTGTTCATCGGTGATTCCTTTTTCAAATCAGCCGAGATTAGGAATTGGCGATGGCCATTACAAGGGACCGGCGGCATCTCGCGTCCTGCGGCGGCCCGTCATTTGCGACGCGGGTCGCCGCCATAAATGCCTTTCTGCGCTTGCTTCGCCTTCTCGGCGATAGCGTCGAGCGGCGAGCCGGCCGCGGCTTCCGCCCAACCGTTTTCGGCGAGCCATGTGCCGAGATCCTGCGTACCGAGCCGGCAGGCGGCGGTCGCCATCCCCTTCCATTCCGCCGTCTCGAGGTCGCAGGTGAGGCTGCGGTTGCGCAAGAGCTGGCGCAGTGCCGTCTTCGCCATCATGCCGCAGGGCCATTGCCGGCTTGCCGGGCCGCATATCCTGTCGGCCGGTGTCGGGACGATGCCGGCAAGCTGAAGCCGGCGCTCGCCAAAGGAAAGCATGCCGGCATTTTCGGCCACAGGCCGCGCCAGCTCGATCGGCTTCTTGGCGGCCGGCCCCACCGCTTGCCCGCCGGCCAGTTCAGAGGGGCGCGGCGGATCGGCAGGCTTCGCCGCCACGGGTCCGGCCGGGGCGGGTGAGGGAGCGGCCGGTTGCGCCGCGCGCGCGATGATTTCGGCATCCGCGTCCGAGATCGGCGCCGATCGGCCTGTCGCCTCGGGGGTGATTTCCGCCGCCGTGTCGGTTGCCGGCGCCTCTGCGATAGTCGTATCCTCGCCGCCCGTGCCGCCGCCGAGCCTTGCTTCTGCTGATATCAGCAGGCCGGCCACGACCGCCATTCCTGCGAGACCGGTGAAGACGGCGGCAGGCCGCATGGAATATCTTCCTATTGGCTGGCCCAGATAATACGGGCGATCCACTCGACGTCGGACAGATCGAGCGTCCGGTTCGCATGTTCGGGATTGAGCGACATCAGCTCGATCGACCTTGGGCTCTGGCGCAGCAGTACCTTGGCCATCACCTCGCCCTCGCGGGTGCGCACGACGACGCGATCGTTGCGGCGCACCTGCGCGCCGGGCTCGACGATCAGCACGTCGCCGTCGCGATAGAGCGGCATCATGCTCTCACCCTGCACCTCCAGTGCATAGACGCCCGATTTCTGCGACGGCGCAGCCGGAAACTCGACCACGTCCCAGCCTTGCCCGGCCGGAAAGCCGCCATCGTCGAAGAAGCCGCCGGCGCCGGCCTGCGCGAAGCCGAGCAGCGGAATGGCGCCACCGTGCGGCTGAAACCTGCTGTCCGGCTGCCGGGCACGCTCGCCGGTCCGTTCTCCCGAAGCGTCGCCCGGTGGCAGGAGGGCGAGAAACTGCTCCATGGTCGCCCCTGTCGCGTCGAGCACCTTGGCGATCGATTCGGTCGAGGGCCAGCGCAACCGCCCGTCGGCCGAAAGCCGTTTCGACTTGTTGAAGGAGGTCGGATCGAGGCCGGCGCGGCGCGCAAGGCCGGATGGCGTCAGGTCATGCCGTTCGGCAAGCCTGTCGATCGCCTCCCAGATCTGCTCGTGTGACAGCATGTGCGCCCGTTTCCGTGCAGCCTATCCGGGCCGCGCTTCAGCCGGCCGGAAGTGTAACCGACCGGGCGGCGCGCGTAAAGGTAAAGGAGGAATAAAATCCTGCTATCGGCGGTTTCGGGCGCCCTCAGGCGACCATCGCCATATTGATCTTGCCGAGCTGAATGACGGCCTGGGTGCGGCTGTCGACATCGAGTTTCAACAGGATTGCCGAGACATGCGCCTTGATCGTCGCCTCGGAGACGCCGAGTTCATAGGCGATCTGCTTGTTCAAGAGCCCTTCGGCGAGCATGGTCAGCACCCGGCTCTGCTGCGGCGTCAGCGTGTGCAGGCGGTGGATCAGGTCGGCGACATCGGGGTCCTGCTCCTGGCCGTCGCGATAGCTTTCCGGTGTGGCGATATCGCCGGCAAGCACCGTCTGGATGCCGCGGCGAATGTCTTCGATGCCGGAGGATTTCGAAATGAAGCCGGAGGCGCCGAGTTCCAGCGCCCGGCGGATCGTCGTTGCGTCGTCGCTTGCCGAGACGATGATGATCGGCAGGCTGGCGAATTCGGCGCGCAATGCCATCAGGCCGGAAAAGCCGCTGACGCCGGGCATGGCCAGGTCGAGCAGCATCAGATCGGCGTCCGGATGGGCGCCGGCCGCGGTCCGCGCGGCGGCAAAATCGCCGGCTTCGACGATCGACTGGCGACCTTCCATGCCGATGACGGCCTGGCGCAACGCATCGCGGAAAAGCGGATGGTCGTCCGCAATGATGATGGTCTGTTCCTGCATCGAAAACTCCCTCCCAAGAGCCCGATCATGCTGCATGCGACGCCGTCCCCACTGCGATCCATGCATACCTTGCTGATTATATCAGATCAGGTCTTCTGCGGAAGGGGATTGGCCTTTTCCTCGGCCTGGAACTCCTTCACCATCCCCATGAAACTCTTCATCATCTTCTCCATGATGCTGATCGAGCGCTCGACTTCGGCATCGCTCGGCAGCGCCCGCTCGATGAGGCCTCGCTGTTCCAGCTTGGTCACCCGCTCCGAAAGCCGGTCGAGTTCGTCCTCATAGGCCGCCCGCTCGTCGGCTGCCATGCGGCAGACGAGAGCGCCGTCCTTGTCCTGGCAGATCGACATGGCGCCGGTCTGGCGGTCGAGCCGGACGAAATGATCGCCGCTCTTTTCCAGCTGGAAGCGGCTCGCATCGGCCTCGGCCGCCACGGCTGCCAGCGGCAGGAGAACAGCGCCAAGTGTGAGAACCAAAATCTTCATCGTCTCATCCTCCGGATTTGCTTGTGCGGGTCCTGTTTTTTAGGCGCCGGGGCGTGGACATTGCCGCCTCTTTCCGGCAAAGCGCTGGTGATCGAGGACCAGCAATCGCGAGGCCATGATGACCCTGACACCGACCCTTTACAAGATCGTGACGGAACCGCTCTGGCAGCAAGCCAGACAAAGCGGTGTTTTTCATGGCGCCGGCATCGATCTCAAGGACGGCTTCATCCATTTCTCGACGGCTGACCAGGTCAAGCAGACCGCTGCCCTGCATTTCGCCGGCCAGTCCGACCTGATGCTGGTTGCCGTCGATGGCGGCGGCCTCGGTGACAAGCTGATCTTCGAACCTTCGCGTGGCGGCGATCTGTTCCCGCATCTCTATGCCGAGCTGCCGCTTGCGGCCGTGCTGTGGGAGGTGCGGCTGCCGCTCGACGAGACCGGCGCGCATATTTTCCCGGAGCTGCAGCCATGATCGATCCCTTCAAGCGTCTCGCCCGCAAGGGCCTCTTCCTGTTCGATCCGGAAACGGCGCACGGCATGTCGATCGCGGCGCTGAAATCCGGCCTCGTGCCCGCCTGCCAGATCACCGCCGATCCGCGCCTTCGCCAGACCGTCGCCGGCCTCACCTTCGAAAACCCGCTCGGCATGGCGGCAGGCTATGACAAGAATGCCGAAGTGCCGGAGGCGCTGCTGAGGCTCGGCTTCGGCTTTACCGAGATCGGCACGGTGACGCCGAAGCCGCAAGCCGGCAATCCGCGCCCGCGCATCTTCCGCTTGGTCGAGGATGAAGCCGTGATCAACCGTCTCGGTTTCAACAATGACGGCCATGACGCCGCCTTTACGCGCCTCGCCGCGCTGACGGGCAAGGGCATCGTCGGCGTCAATATCGGCGCCAACAAGGACAGCGAGGACCGCATTACCGATTACGTCGCCGGCATCCGCCGCTTCTATTCGGTCGCGCGCTATTTCACCGCCAACATCTCCTCACCGAATACGCCCGGCCTCCGCGACCTGCAGGCGCGCGAAAGCCTTGCGGCGCTGCTGTCATCAGTGCTTGCGGCGCGCGACGAGATGG
This sequence comes from Rhizobium sp. H4, assembly GCF_003013335.1. Taxonomy (NCBI): domain Bacteria; kingdom Pseudomonadati; phylum Pseudomonadota; class Alphaproteobacteria; order Hyphomicrobiales; family Rhizobiaceae; genus Rhizobium; species Rhizobium sp. H4. Next base: position 232,115 of record NZ_PSOW01000012.1, on the reverse strand, counting down.
CGGAGAAATCCGGCCGGAAGGTTCCGGTCTTTCTCAAGATCGCCCCCGATCTGACCGAGGAGGGCATGGACGACATCGCCGCCGAGGCGCTGGCGCATCCGCTGGACGGGCTGATCGTCTCCAACACCACGCTGTCGCGCGAGGGCCTCAAGGATCAGCGCCACGCCAAGGAGACGGGCGGCCTCTCCGGCGTGCCGCTGTTCGAAAAGTCGACCGCCGTGCTTGCCAGGATGCGCAAGCGCGTCGGCCCTGATCTGCCGATCATCGGCGTCGGCGGCGTTTCCTCGGCCGAAACGGCGCTGGAGAAAATCAGGGCGGGCGCCGACCTCGTCCAGCTCTATTCCTGCATGGTCTATGAAGGCCCCGGCCTGCCGGGCGATATCATCCGCGGCCTCTCCGGGCTCCTGGATCGCGAAAAAGCCGGCTCGATTCGCGACTTGCGCGACACCAGGCTCGATTACTGGGCGGCCCGAAAAGTTTGATCGGCCCGCGGCTTCACCAGCATCACCAGGAAGAAGCCGCGCAACAGCAGGAAGGCATTCATACCAAGCCACAGGCCGTGATTGCCGAAGAGCGGCACGAAGAGGGCGAGCATGGCGAGGTAGCCGGCAAAGGACATCAGCATCCGGTTGCGCATGTCGGCCGACCATGTCGCGCCGATGAAGACCCCATCCATCAAAAAGGCGAGCGCCCCGGTCAGTCCAGTCACCGCCGCCCAGGGCAGATAGGTCGCTGCCGCCTGCCGCACCTCGGGTGAGGTCGTCAGCACCGAGATCAGCCAGGGACCGGCGAGGAAGAAGAAGGCGGAAACGATCGCCGCCAGGCCGAAGGACCAGAGGATCGTAAGCTTCAGCCCGCGGTCGAAGGCCGGCCGGTAACGCGCGCCGACCGCCCGGCCGGTAATCTGCTCGGCGGCATTGGCAAGTCCGTCGAGGTAGTAGCCCGACAGCAGGAAAAAATTCATCAGCACGGCATTGGCGGCAAGCGTTACCGCGCCGAAGCCGGTGCCGATCCGCGTCATGATCGCGAAGGCGCCGATCAGCACGAAGGTGCGGATCAGGATGTCGCGGTTGAGCGCAAAAAGCTCGGCCAGCCGATGCCGGGAAAAGACCTCGGGCCATGCCGGCCGCTCCGATTTGGCAAAGCCGCCGAGCACGATGAACAGCCCGGCAAGCGCGCCGGCCACCTCGCCGGCCAAGGTTCCCCAGGCGACGCCGGCCACGCCCCAATCGAGCGACAGGCCGAGATAGATCGACAGCAGGATATTGATGCCGTTGATCAGCGCCTGCAGCAGCAGCCCGACACCGCCCCGTCCGCGCCCGAGCACGAAGCCGAGAATGGCGTAATTGGCGAGTGCGGCTGGCGCTGCCAGGATGCGGATCGAGAAATAGGTGGCGGTCGCCTCGGCGATCGCGCCTTCCGCGCCCATCAGCCGCAGACCCGCCACCTTGAGCAGCGGTGAAAGACAGAGCAGCGCCAGCCCGCAGCCGAGCGCCGAGATCAGTGCCCTGGCAAAGACCGCCTGCTGTTCGTGCTGGTCCCGCCGGCCATAGGCCTGCGCCGTCAGCCCGGTCGTTGATGCCCGCAGGAAATTGAAACTGCCCAGGATGAGATCGAAGAGCATTGCACCGATCGCCAGCCCCGCCAGCGCTTCCGGATCGCCCATATGGCCGACGACGGCCGTGCTCGTCAGCCCGAGCATCGGCGTCGTCAGGAAGCCGAGCGTCATCGGAATGGCGATCGAGAGCACCAGCCGGTGCGTGACCTCGAAGGCAAGGGAATGACTGCTGCTGCGCGTATCCATGCTTGCCCCATGTCGAGGCCGAATCGCCTCAGCTTGACAGCACCATCGCCCAATAGGGCAGGTTCCTGGAAGATGAATTGTGCGCGACGGCGACGCCGAGGCCGCCATAGTGCCCCAACATGTTTTCCAGATGATGCGGCGAGTTGATCCAGGCGGTCACCACTTCATCGACGCTCTGCTGGCCGGAAGCGATATTCTCCGCCGCCGGCAGCTGCACGCCGCTCGCCTTGACGCGGGCGCCGAAGCTGTCGGTCATGCCGATGAGATGCGCCATCTTGCCGGCGCTTGCCATGCGTTTGGCCTGGAAGAGGGCGGCCGTCTGCGCCGCCGGGTCGGGGCTAAGCGCCGGCAGCCCGTTCTTGGCCCGCAGCTGGTTGACGAGCGGCAGCACGCTTGCCGTCTCGTCCTCGCCGTCGGAGGGCGTGCCGGCAAGGCGCGGCGCGGTGGTGCAGCCGGCGATTCCGGCGGCCAACGCAAGTCCGGAAAGACGCAGCAGGCCGCGGCGGGAAAGATTGATGGAGGTCATGTTACCGGTGGTAGCTGAAAAGCCGAAGGATGAGGAAGAGCGGAATGACGATCGTCGCCCCGAGGAGGAGATAGTCGCCGACGCGCCCGAGTGCTGAAAAACCCCGATGCCAGATTTCCAGGATGAAGTCGCGGAAGCCATAAATGATGTTCCACGGCGTCAGGCCGAAGATGGTCATGACGAAACCAACGATCAGCGACACGACGATGAGTTTTATCAATGTGCGACCGAGGGAATCGCCGAGGAACCTGTTCACCTGATCGGACATGCGCCATCTCCTGTTTGCCCTTGGAATAAGGTTGCGGCGCGCCGCCCGCAAGCCCTTTCCAGAATTGGCCGCTTCGCCTGTGAAATAGGACTTGAGTTTTTTTGTGGCCGCCGCCAGATGCGGGCAGACGTATGTCATACAAACTGTGCAGCGGTTTGCGGTAATGACATGCGCAAGAGCCAACAGGTCTATTCATGCAGCCCCACCAGCTTTCTTCAGGCGATGTCATCGCCGACCGCCGCGCCGATTATGCCCGGATGCTCGAAGAGGGCGGCGAGCCGGAGGCGGCGGCCGAGTTGATGGAGCAGGCGCTCGAACTCGCACCGGCCTGGGCTGCCGGCTGGTATCGCCTCGCCACCTATCGCGAAAAGGCGGGCAGGGCGGAAGCCGCGATCGGAGCCTATCGCCGCACGCTTGCCCTCGATCCCGAAGATATTTTTGGCGCGGCCCTCAAGCTGGCCGTTCTCGGCGAAGGAGCTGCGCCCGACCGGCCGCCGAGCCGCTATATCGAGCGGCTGTTCGATGATTATGCCGAGCGTTTCGAAACCTCGCTGGTCGAAAAACTCGATTATAGCGTGCCGCAGAAGCTCGCAGCCCTCGTTTCTGCCACCGGCAGGCATTACACCTGTGCCGTCGATCTCGGCTGCGGCACCGGCCTGCTCGGCCCCGAAATCCATGGCCGCGTCGACCGTCTCGAAGGTTTCGACCTCTCGCAGAACATGCTGGCCAAGGCGGCCGAGAAGGCGGTCTACGATCACCTCGCCCAGGCCGACCTGTCGCTTGCATCAGATCTTTCCGGCCTCTTTGCCGAGGGGCCACGTGGCCGCGCCGACCTGGTGACGGCAGCCGACGTGCTGATGTATCTCGGCAATCTCGAAAGCGTCTTTGCCATCATCAACGATCTCGCCGCATCAGGCGCCGATCTCGCCTTTTCCGTCGAGGATGCGGGGGAGTGCGAGAGCTTCCATCTCGCACCGTCGCTGCGTTATGCCCATTCGGAAGCCTATGTGAGGATGCTGCTTGCCCGCCACGGCTTCGAAATCCTCGACATTGCCAAGACGGTCATTCGCAAAGATGGCGGCAATCTGGTTGCCGGCATTCTGTTCCTTACGCGCAAGCCGGCCTGAGCGAATGTTTCTTGCGATTTTCGAATAGGACAGTATTGCTTACCTATTCCGCTTGCTCGGACCCCGGAAAGCCTGATATTGCAGGGGTATCCGAAGAGAGCGCGGCGATCAGACGCCGAGCGCTCCGGCTCATTTTCATAAGCAATAACCCACTGCGTCCGGATTTCTCCGGACGTGCTCGCGAACACGTCTGCTGTTGGAGACTGGCGACATGACACAGCTCATCAATGCCCTCGGCCTCTGGAATACGAGTGCTGCGCGTCACTCGCCGATCGAAGACGTGCAGGGCATATTCTCCGGCAGTCTCGTCGCAGCCCTCGGCCTATACGTACTTGCCAGCGCCGGCCTTCTCACCGGCAGCACGGCCGGCGTCGCCTTCCTTCTGCATTACGCTTTCGGCGTCAATTTCGGCCTCGCCTTCTTCCTGCTCAACCTGCCGTTCTTCTATCTCTCGTGGAAACGTCTCGGCATGGCCTTCACGCTGAAGACCTTCATCGCCATCGGCCTGACCTCGGCAATCGCAGATCTGCAGTCGCGTCTCTTTTCCATTTCGAGCATCCATCCGGCCTGGGCGGCTCTGCTCGGCGGCCTGCTGCTCGGCTTCGGCGCGCTGGCGCTTTATCGCCACCGCGCCAGCCTCGGCGGCGTCGGCATTCTCGGCGTCTATCTGCAGGAGCGTTTCGGCATCCGCGCCGGCCTCGTCCAGCTGGCCATCGACATGTGCGTGCTGGCCGCCGCCTTCTTCGTCACCACGCCGCCAGTGGTCTTCTATTCCGTCCTCGGCGCCCTCGTCCTCAACCTCTTCGTCGCCATCAATCACCGCGCCGACCGCTACATCGCACTCTGACATTACAAATCGGTAACCCATTCTGAACAAAACGTAACTTGCCTGCGACCGGTCCCGGCGCGACATTTCTCCCCGCGCCGGATTTGATGAGGTGAGTTATGTCAGATTTGGAAAAACTTGTGAGACGCCGCATGCAGGAAGAATACGCCAAGGGCGCTTCCGCAGAGGAAATTACGAAAGTCGTCCGCGATCTGCTCAACAGCATCGACCTCTCGGGCACAGGCCCTGACGCCGTTGCCGCACGGGCCACGATCGATCGCCAATAACGGAATTTTCAACCGACCCGAAATTTCGGGTCGGTTGTTGGGATGCCATCATTGCCCGAGCCGACACCCAGTAGGGAAAGGAGATACGACCCGCCCCTTGTCCTGGTGGATGCGGTGTGGATGCTCGGCTCAAGGCCGAGCATGACGGAGGGTGGGGTTGACCCTACGCCAACTCACTCAGCCCCAGCCGTCACAGTCCGCTCAATCGCCTTCCAATGACAAGCTGGCGCTGCTGTCCTCGCTTTACGACCATGCGAAGCCGCCGAACGGAGGGCCGCATCGCAAAAGCCCGAAGCCGCCGCAGGAGGATTGGGAGGATCGGATCTGACACTAAGTCTCTGGCGGGTAAGCTATTTCCGGCGAACTTTAGCCCCACCCTCCGTCATGCTCGGCCTTGAGCCGAGCATCCACGCCGCATCCACCGGCATTGGCCTCAAGCCGCCTTTGTCACCGCATCGAGCGGATGCTGCGAGTGGAAGCCGACAGCGAGCCGGTTCCAGATATTGATCGCGCCGATCGCAACGGTGATCTTTGTCATCTCCTCCTCGGAGAAATACGCCTTCAGCGTCTCGTAGTCGGCATCCGGGGCGCCGGTTTTGGCGATGTTGGTGACGGCGTCGACCCAGCCGAGCAGGGCGCGTTCGCGCGCGTCATAGACCGGCGATTCCCGCCAGACGCACATCAGGTTGATCCACTGTTCGCTGAGCCCGTCGTGGCGGGCTTCCTTCACATGCATGTCGACGCAATAGGCGCAGCCGTTGATCTGCGAGGCGCGCAGCTTGATCAGGTGGATGAAGCGGCGCTCTAGGCCAGAGGTCTGGACATATTGTTCGAGTGCGGCGACCGCCTTGTAGGCATCGGGGGCGGCTTTGGCGAAGTGGAAACGCGGTTGCATGTCTTTCTCCTTTGATAGGGCTCAGCGAGCCGTCTTGCGTTCGTGGATTTCGAGGAAGGCGCAGCCTCGGGCTGCGATCGATCCGTCGTCGAGGGCATTCAATTCGATGCCGAGATCGGCAATGCTGGTCTTGGCGAGTTCGGCCCGGTAGACCCGCTCGGCCCGGAGCATCGCCGCGCTGATGTTGCAGGGCTTGGCGAAGAAGCGGTCGGAGACCGGGTTCGGGCCGCGCTGGCGGATTTCGGCGCAGCGGAAAGCCGGCGCCGGCCCCTCGACGGCGAGCAGGATATCGAGCAGCGAAATCTCTTCCGGCGCCTTCGCCAGCCTATATCCACCCCGCGGGCCCGGCACGGTATCGAGGATGCCGGCGCCCGACAGCGCCTGCAGATGCTTCAACAGATAGCTCGTCGACACGCCGTGGAATTCCGCCAGGGCCGCGGCCGAGAGCACGCCGCCTTCGGAGAGGCCGGAAAGCATCGCAACGCTGTGAATGGCCTGCTCGACGCCATCGCCCATCTTCATCGAAACAATCTCCAAATCGTGGATAAAAGATATCCATGATTATCTCGACTGTCAACTGGCGGCTGCTTGCCTTTCTCCTTGCGCCGGATAGAAGGAGAAAAACCGCAGGGGAACATCATGGCATCCAATGCCTTCGCAGGCCTTCTGAATTCCAGCGCCGACCGTCACTCACTTTTTGACGACGCGCAGGGCATCGTCGCCGGCAGCATGCTCGCGGTGCTCGGCGTCACGCTTCTTTCCGGCGCGGGACTGCTTGCCGGCGGCACCGCGGGCCTTGCCTTCCTCGCCCATTATGCGACCGGAATAAGCTTCGGCCTCTGCTTCTTTGCGGTAAACCTGCCCTTCTATTATCTCGCCTTCCGTCGCCTGGGCCCCGCCTTCACCATCAAGACTTTCGTTGCGATCGCGCTGACCTCGGTCCTGTCCGAATTCGCGCCCGGCTTCATCGGCGTGGCGCATGTCCATCCGGTCGCCGGAGCGCTCTTCGGAGGCCTCGTCATCGCCGCCGGCATGCTGGCGCTTTTCCGCCACCGCGCCAGTCTCGGCGGCATCGGCATCCTCGCCCTCTACATCCAGGATCGCTTCGGCTGGCGCGCCGGCCTCGTCCAGCTCGGCTTCGACGGCATCGTGCTGGCGCTCTCCTTCTTCGTCGCCAGCCCCTTCATCATCGCCTGTTCGGTGCTCGGCGCGGTCGTGCTCAACCTCACCCTCGCCATCAATCATCGCAAGGACCGCTATATCGCGATGTGAGCGGTCGGCCGCTCTTCTTTTTCGCGGGTGTTTCACTACCTTCAGGATGTGGACCAGATCGATTCCGAAGCCCGAGCCCTGCTTCCTGCCGCCTTTACCCGCTGGTTTGCGGAAAAGGGCTGGCGTCCGCGCGCCCATCAGCTGGAATTGCTTGCCCGCGCCGAGGCCGGCGAAAGCACCCTGCTGATTGCGCCGACCGGCGCCGGCAAGACGCTTGCCGGTTTTCTGCCGTCGCTCACCGACCTTACCCGTCGCGGCAAGATTCCACCCGGGTCCGCCTTCACCGGCATCCACACGCTCTATGTCTCGCCGCTGAAGGCGCTGGCGATCGATATCGAGCGTAATCTGATGAAGCCGGTCGCGGAGATGGGCCTGCCGGTCACCGTCGAAAACCGCACCGGCGATACGCCGAACGCCAAGCGCCAGCGCCAAAAACTCAGCCCCCCAGACATTCTGCTGACGACGCCCGAGCAGGTCGCCCTGCTTCTCGCCAACCGCGAGGCCGAGCGCTTCTTCAAGGACCTGAAATATGTGGTGCTCGACGAGCTGCATTCGCTCGTCACCTCCAAGCGCGGCCATATGCTGTCGCTCGGCCTTGCCCGTCTGCGCCGCCTTGCCCCAGGCCTCAAGACCATCGGCCTGTCGGCGACCGTCGCCGAGCCGATGGACCTGCAGAAATGGCTGGTCGCCCAGGAAGAGGGCAGGGAGCATCACGCCGGCCTCGTCGTCGTCGAAGGCGGCGCCAAACCCGACATTTCGATCCTGTCGACCGACGAGCGCATTCCCTGGGCCGGCCATTCCGCCAAATATGCCATTCCCGATGTCTACCGGCAGCTCCTCGATCACCAGACGACGCTGCTGTTCGTCAATACCCGCAGCCAGGCCGAAATGCTCTTCCAGGAGCTTTGGACGATCAATGACGACAACCTGCCGATCGCCCTTCACCACGGCTCGCTCGATGTCGCCCAGCGCCGCAAGGTCGAGGCGGCGATGGCCGAAAACCGGCTGCGTGCCGTCGTCGCCACCTCGACGCTCGATCTCGGCATTGACTGGGGCGATGTCGATCTGGTGATCCATGTCGGCGCGCCGAAGGGCGCCTCGCGCCTTGCCCAGCGCATCGGCCGCGCCAATCACCGCATGGACGAGCCGTCGAAGGCGATCCTCGTGCCGGCCAACCGTTTCGAGGTGATGGAGTGCCAGGCGGCACTCGACGCCAATTATATCGGCGCCCAGGATACGCCGCCGGTCGGCCGCGGTGCGCTCGACGTGCTCGCCCAGCACGTGCTCGGCATGGCCTGCGCCGAACCCTTCGACATGCTGGAACTCTATGACGAGATCACCAGCGCCTCGCCCTATGCCGATCTCAGCTGGGAAAATTTCGAACGCGTCGTCGATTTCGTCGCGACCGGCGGTTATGCACTCAGGACCTACGAGCGTTACGCCCGCATCCGCAAGAGCAAGGAGGGCCGCTGGCGCGTCTCCAACCCTGCTGTCGCCCAGCAATATCGCCTCAACCTCGGCACCATCGTCGAAAGCCCGATGCTGAACATCCGCATGGTCAAGCGCGGCGAGGGCGGCCGGATCGGCCGCGGCGGCGCCACGCTCGGCAAGGTCGAGGAATATTTCCTCGAGCAATTGTCGCCCGGCGATACCTTCGTCTTCTCCGGCAAGGTGCTGCGCTTCGAGGGCATCCGCGAAAACGAATGCCTGGCGTCGCAGGCCTTTTCGCTCGATCCGAAGATCCCGTCTTACAATGGCGGCAAGTTTCCGCTGTCGACCTATCTTGCCGAGCAGGTGCGGGCGATGATCGCCGACCCCGACCGCTGGCGCCATCTGCCCGATCAGGTGCGCGACTGGCTGTCGCTGCAGACGGACAAATCGATGCTGCCGAAGCGCGACGAGTTCCTGATCGAAACCTTCCCGCGCGGCAGCCGCGGCTACATGGTCGCCTATCCCTTCGAGGGCCGCCTCGCGCACCAGACGCTCGGCATGCTGCTGACGCGCCGGCTGGACCGGGCGGGCGCCAAGCCGCTCGGCTTCGTCGCCACCGATTATTCGCTCGCCGTCTGGGCGCTGGAGGATATGGGCCTGATGATCGGCAACGGCCGGCTCAGCCTTTCCGACCTGTTCGACGCGGACATGCTGGGTGACGATCTCGAAGCCTGGCTCAACGAATCCTTCCTGCTGAAGCGCACCTTCCGCAATTGCGCCGTGATTGCAGGCTTGATCGAGCGCCGCCATCCTGGCAAGGAAAAGAGCGGCCGCCAGATCACCGTCTCCGCCGATCTGATCTATGACGTGCTGCGCAGCCACGAGCCGGATCACATCCTCCTGCAGGCGACGCGGCAGGATGCGGCGACCGGACTTTTGGATATAGGCCGACTTGGCGATATGCTGATGCGAATCAGGGGCCATATCACCCACCGCCCGCTCGATCATATTTCCCCGCTCGCCGTGCCGGTGATGCTGGAGATCGGACGCGAAGCGGTGCCGGGCGAGGCCCATGACGCATTGCTCGCTGAAGCGGCGGACGATCTGATCGCCGAAGCGCTGGCGTAAGGATTGGACCTGACAGAATTGGGCCTGACGAGGGAAAAGACGACCGTGATGAACCGCCTGGCGCTGGCGCGCGACATATCGGCACTGGCTGCAGTACCGGCCGTCGAGACGTCGATCCACGGCATTGCCGCCGTCTGCGATCCGCTCGGCGCCCTCTATTTGCCCGATGCCGGCCTGCTCGTCGTCTCCGACCTGCATCTGGAAAAAGGCGCGGCCTTCGCCCGCCGCGGCATGATGCTGCCGCCCTATGATACGCTGGCGACCCTGACCGTACTGGCCGCCGTCATCTCGCGTTACGATCCAAGGCTCGTCGTCTCGCTCGGCGACAATTTCCACGATCGCATCGGCTCCGCGCATCTGCCGGAAAATTTCCGCGCGCTGATCGTCGGCATGGCGCGTGGCCGCGAATGGATCTGGATCAACGGCAACCACGATCCCGACGGCGTCGTCGATCTGCCCGGCGCCTGCGCCGACGAGATCCATTATGCCGGCCTGACCTTCCGCCACGAGCCGAAAAACGGCCTGCAGAGCGGCGAAATCGCCGGTCACCTGCACCCGTCGGCGACCGTGCGCCGGCGCGAGAGATCAATCCGACGCCCCTGTTTCGCCACCGACGGCGCCCGCCTGCTGATGCCCGCCTTCGGCGTCATGAGCGGGGGCTTGGATCTCGGCCACCAGGCGATGAAAGGCCTGTTCGACACATCGTCGCTGGTGGCGCATCTTTTGGGGCGCGATCGGATTTATTCTGTCAGGTATGGGAATTTGCGGGGGTAGCGATTGCTATTCGGATAGGGCCTGCCGTGGCCGCCCCTCAGACTATTATTAATCACACCCCCGCAACTGCTGCTGATAGGTTCCAGCCATCCGCGCGAACTTCTGCGCCGTCTGCTGCAATTGCCCGTTCGAGCGCCAGTCGCCGCGCTTGTATCCCGTCGGCCCGGAATAATAGGCGAGGTAGAGATTATAGGCATCGTTCAGCGGAATGCCGGTCTCCACGCTGTTTTGATAGTGGTACCAGCCGATGAAATCGATGGCGTCGGTGAAGTTCGTGCGCCGCGCCGCCCAGTTCCCGGTCTGCGACTGATAGTGATCCCACGTTCCGTCGAGCGCCTGCGAATAGCCGTAGGCGGTCGATGGCCGGGTCCAGGGAATGAAGCCGAAGAGCTTGGTACGCGGTGGCCGCGCATAAGGCTGGAAACCCGATTCGGTGTACATCGTCGCCATCAGGATCGGCACGGGCACGCCGTATTTCTTTTCTGTCCGCTCGGCCGCTCTCTGCCAGCTGGAAAAAAGCCCCTCGCGCTGGTCGAACACGGCGCAGATGTTTCTCGTCTGCTTCGGCGCCGTCGCGCAGCCGGCAAGTAGCGCGAGACCCACGGCGGTCAGAACGATACGAGTACGCATAACAGAACCTCTCGTTTCAGAGAGATTACTAACTCGTAAATGTTAAGAACCGGTTTTTAGTCGAATACGAAGCTTTTTGGAAAGGGCTGCCGCCGTCGACCGGGGCCGAGCCACGATCTAAGACCCCTCCCCAACCCCTCCCCACAAGGGGGAGGGGCTTGAATGCCGCGCCGACCTTATTCCCTTCACCGTCTCATCCGCAGAAGCGTTGATGTTTGTCGTGGGACGGTGCCGCGCATAGCCCCTCCCCCTTGTGGGGAGGGGTTGGGGAGGGGTTTCGCCCAGGCATCGCACAGCCATGGCCCGCAGCCTGCTACACCTTCACCGGCTCATAGCGCAGGATCACTGCGCCGCCTTGCGTCGTCGCGGAATCGATGAGCTTCAGCGGCAGCTGGGCCTCGGAGCGCTTGAAAAGCGGATTGCCGCCGCCGAGGATGACGGGTACCACGCAGACCCTGATTTCATCGATAAGGCCAGCTTTCAACAGGCTGTCGGCAAGCTCGGCGCTGCCGAAGATGAAGATCGTCTTGCCGTCCTCTTGCTTCAGCCGCGTCAATTCGGGGATCGGATCGCTGACGACGCGGGCTTGTTCCAGCCGGGCTCGGTCATCGTCCGCGACACGGCGATCTTGGCGATGCCGTTCATATAGGCCTTGATCTTGTCTTCGCCTTGCGCCGTCGGCCAGTAGGAGGCCATGCCCTCATAGGTCTTGCGGCCGAAAACCAGGAGATCGCCTTCTTCGCCGAACTGCTCGGCCAGGCGCTGCAGCTCCGGCCCCCAGGCGAGATTGTGGAAGTCGATATCCCACGGCTTCGTGCCTTCGAAATACCCGTCGAGGGTCATCAGGTTCCAGACGATAAGCTTTCTCATGGCATCCTCCTTCTCGATTGTCGGATGTAAACCGGTTGCGAATCAAAACTGGTTCAAACCTTACGTGGCCGATAGCAAAATGCAAGCGGTTTTTACGAGGAGGAGCGGATGAGGTGCGCCGGGGCCAGCCGGCGCTCGACCGGTGGCCGCTATAACAGGACATTCGCGGGCGTACGGTGCCTTGCGGCGGCTCAGTCCCGGCGGAAGATGAGGCTGGCGCCCCAGCCGGTGACGACGGCGAGCAGCACGGCAACGCAGCCGTAGAGGATCGGCTGGTCATGTGCCGCATCGGTGATCGTCTGCTCGATGCCCGTCTTGATGACGCGCAGCGGCAGCGATTTCTCGGTGACGAGATTGCCGCTCTTGAAGAGATAGGCGCGCACCGTATGCACGCCGTTTGGAATATTTGCCGGCAGGCGCAGGCTCGCCTTGAACAGGTTCGAGGAAACGAACCGCACGCCGCTCGGGTTGCGGTCGTAAAGCGCGCCTCCCTGCTGCAGCCGCAGGAAAGCCTGGCGGAACTCGCCGAGATTGCTGCCGTCGCCGACGAAGCCGACCGGCGTCAGCGGAATGTGATCGATGCCGATCCCCTGATCGGTCAGCTCGAGCGGCGTCGTCAGATCGTCGATCATGCGCGAACTCGACATCGAATAGGAATGCGGCACCGCCTCGAAGGTCATCGAGCGCCTGTTCACCCAGATGCCGAAGACACGCTCCTTCTTGCGCACCGTCGCATCCTCGCGCGGGCCTTCCAGCACCACGACCACGTCATACTGGCCGATGGCGAGCAGCAGCTGGTCGGTGTTCGAGAGCGCCCCGAAGATCGTCAGATCCGCCCCGTGGAAATCCGAGGTGATGGCGATTTCGCTGGTCGACGTGCCGATCTCAAGGCCTTCTCGCACCGCTTCGGTTGATTGTCCCGGCAGCCATTGCGCGCCGGCCACCGCCGGCAGCAGGCAAAGAAGCGCGAGGAGGGCGACAAGCAGGCGCATCAGTTATCCCCCATCACCACCGAATAGACATCGGTCGGCGTTACCACCAACGCGATCGCCAGACGCAGGCCGACGGCCAGCACAAGCAGCCCGAGCAGGGCGCGCAACTGCTCGCCGCGCAGCTTCTGACCGACGCGAACGCCGTATTGCGCGCCGATGACGCCCGCCACCATCAGGATGAAGGCGAGCACGATGTCGACAGAGAAATTCGTCGCCGCCTGCACGATCGTCGTATAGGCGGTGACGAAGATGATCTGGTAGAGCGAGGTGCCGACCACGACATTGGTCGGAATGCGCAGGAGGTAGATCATCGCCGGCACCATGATGAAGCCGCCGCCGACGCCCATGATCGAGGTGAGGATGCCGATCGCAAAGCCGAGCGCGACGATCGGAATGACGCTGAGATAGATCTTCGATTTCTTGAAGCGCACCTTGAGCGGCAGCTTGTGCACCCAATGCTGGTGGCCCGGCTTGCGTGGCGCCGGCGGTTCGTTGCGAGCAGCCCGCCGCATGGCATTGATGCTTTCGAGCAGCATCAGCCCACCGACGGTCCCCAGGAAGATGACGTACATCAGCGAGATTATGAGATCGAGCTGGCCTACGCGGCGCAAAAGCGAAAAGATCCAGATACCGACCGTGGCGCCTGTAAGACCGCCGATCAGAAGCACAGTGCCGAGTTTCACATCGAGCGTGCCGCGCCGGAAATGGGTGATCGCCCCCGAAATCGACGACGCTACAACCTGGTTCGCGCCGGTGGCGACGGCGACGACAGGCGGGATATTGTAAAAGATCAGCAGTGGGGTGATGAGAAAGCCGCCACCAACGCCGAACATTCCGGAAAGGAACCCGACGGCCGCCCCCATGCCGAGAATGATGAAGATGTTCACCGACAATTCTGCGATGGGCAGATAGATTGTCACAACCGACCCCGAATGATGACCGCTCCTGCCGGGCGGTTTCCGTCACGTCCCCGTTCGAATGCGCACCTTACCGCGAAATCGTTGCCAGAGGCTTTCGATCAGCTCTGAGATGGAGATCGGTGGCAGAGATTCGCCGGATGCGCGAACGGATATTCCCGCATATTCCGGCTTTTTTCAGATTGCATGACGGGCGGGAGCAAAAGGCGGCGAAAGCCTTGCGGCATAGTGCCGCCAGGCTGGGATTTGCTGACGGAGTTGGCAGACTCCTTTCGGTTCGCGCCGCAATGGTTGCCCCTCACCCTAACCCTCTCCCCGTAAAAACGGGGCGAGGGGACGTGCCTTGCGAGATGCCAGTGAGGGAGGGAGAGGTCGCGGCAAATCCCCTTCTCCCCGCATGCGGGGAGAAGGTGCCGGCAGGTGGATGAGGGGCCGGTCTCGCCGATCTCCGGCGCGCCGCGCCTCAAATCGCCTTGGCCACCTGCTTGTTGCGCTCGAGCAGCGCCTTGACCGTCGCGTCGGTCACCTTGCCGTCCGGCTGCTGGCCGATCGACTTCTGGAAGTTCTTGATCGCGGTCACGGTCTTCGCGCCCATTTCGCCGTCGGGCACGCCGGCGTCGAAGCCGTTATTGTTGAGGATGGCCTGGATGTTGCGGATCGCCTTCTTCATGTCGACCGAGGCTGTCTTGGCGCCGGTGCCCGCCCATTCGTCGGGAATGTCGATGCCGTTGGCGCGGTGGTCGAGCGGCTCCGGCTTCCAGAGATCGGCCTTGGTGCGGGCACGCTCGAGCTGGTCCGGCTTCATCGCGTTGGCGACCTCGTCGCGCTTCTGGGCCGCATCCTTGTCGCCGGCCTTGGCGGCGATCGCGAACCACTTGTAGGATTCTTCGAGGTCGGCAGGAACGCCGTTGCCCCTCGCGCAGAGGATCGCCAGGTTGAACTGGCTGTCGGTGATGCCGAGGTTGGCGGCCTTGATGAACCAGGAGGCGGCCGTCGCATAATCCTGCTGGCCGAGCGCGCCGGAGGCGTAGAGGACGGCGAGGTTGTGCATGGCGCTGGCATTGCCCTGGTTGGCCGCCTGTTCGTAGAAGGACCTTGCCTTGGCAATGTCGCGTTCGACGCCGTTGCCCTTTTCGTACATGCTGCCGAGCCGGTACTGCGCCGGCGCAAAACCCTTGTCGGCCGAAAGCTGGTACCAGGTCGCCGCCTGCTTCTGATCGACCGTCACGCCGTTGCGGCCGTCCGAATAGCGCGCGCCGATCTCGAACAGCGCCAGCGCATCGCCGCCCTGCGCCGCATCGGCAAGCGATTTCGGCTGCACGGTGTCGGGAATGGTGATGGCGGCCTGCGGTGCTGCGGCCGGCGTATTCGGAAGGAAGCCCGATGTCTCCTGCGTCGGGCTGGACGAAGCGGCGGGCGCAAAAGTTGCAGCTCCTTCGCCGTCGAGCGGTGCAGCGTCGGTCAGATGATCGCCGGCGGTGGGTGAGGTTGATTCCGGCTGCGCCTGTTCGCCGGCCGGGGGAGCCGTTTCGGCTGCGGGAGCGGTCGTAGCGGCAACGCCGGCGTCCGTCTGGGCGGGTGTCGCTTCAGGCAGGGCCGGCTGCGGGTTTTCCGTCGCTCCGGTCAGCGCCGAGACCTCCGCCGGCGCCTGCGGCGCGGGTTCGCCGCTCGTCAGCGTCCGGGCCAGCGGAAAGGCCATGATGGCGAGCAGCACGGCGCCGATCGCCAGCAGGATCGGCCGGCGGTAGCGCGAAAAGGCGCTGATCTTGCCGGTTTTGCCCGTCTGGTCGGTCTTGCCCAGCTTGTCGGCCTTGGCAGTGGCGCTCTTCTTTTCGGCCTTGGGAGCTGCCTGCTTTGGGTTGGCGTCCACTTCCATCGCGGCTGCCTGCGCCGCACGGCGGGCCGCGGCGATGTAATCGGCGCGATCGGTTTCGCCGGCAGGTTTGCCGCGCGCGGCACTCTGGCTGGCGCGCACCCGTTCAAGGATCTTCTTGACGTCAGGCGCGCCCGAACCCGGCTCGAGCAGTTCATTCGCCGCATCCGTCGGCACCACGTCGGCAGGATCGATCGACGGCGCGGGGTCGATCACCGCGCGTTCGCCGGCCTTGGTCTCGGATTTCTTGCCTGGGCGGAGCCGCTTGCCCAAGCTGGCGAGCAGGCCGGCCTTTGCCGGTGCCGGCGTTGCGGCCTCCGGCACTCTGGTCGCGGCTTCGATGGCGATCGCGCTCGTCGCGCTCATGGCCGCGGCCTGGGCCGGGACGGCAGCTTCGGCTGCGACCTCAGCCGGGCGGATGACCGGAGAGGCCATCGCTGTCGGGGCAGCTCTCGGCGTCTGGGCGGCCTCGGCCACCATCAGCGCGTAAGGGTCGACATCGAAATCGACGTCGGCGACCGGCATCGGGGCGACCGGCCGTCCGCGCTCTTCCATCCCGTCGAGGCGGTCGGCGATATGCACCAGCGTCTCATGCAGCGCCTTGAAAGTCTTGTGCGTGCGCTCCTCGCTGTCACGGCTGATATCCTCGAGGTGGCGCAGATCCTCGGCCAGCGCCGCCAGCGCCGACATATCGGCGGCCGGCACGCCGCCCTGCAGCGCGCCATTGCGCGAATAGGCCTCGACGACGGCTTCCGCCGCCTGACGCGCCGCTTCGATAATATATTCGTCGCTCGTCGCCATATAATCTTCGATCGCGCCCATGCGCCGGTCGAGATCGGCGGGGATCGCAGCGCTTTCGCGCGGCTCGCTCATCAGCGCCGAAAGATTGGCGATCTGGTCCTCGAGGTTCTTCAGCGCCCGAGGATCTGTCGGCGGTGCTGCGGTGCTCTCCTCCAGCCGGGCGGCAATATCGCTCAGGCGCCCTTCCAGACGCCGGAAGGCGCCGTCGTCGATCGCCGCGGCCGGCGCCGGCTGCGGATGGGCCATCTCGTCGATTCGCCGGGCGAGATAATCGAGCCGCTGCGCCAGCACGTCGTTGACGGCGCCGTTCTCGAGCGCGTCGATCTTGCGGGAGATGTCGGACAGCGGTCCCGTGAGGTCGGGCTGCGCGGCCGTCTGCTGCGTGCGCTCCAGCAGATAGGAAAGATGTTCCAGCCGCTCGTCGAGCCGCGACGTCGCTTCGGCGTTGGTCAGATCCTCGACACGTTCCGTCAGCGCCTCCAGCCGCATCGCCAGCTCATCGGCCGGCGTCGCCCGGTTGGCGGCATCATGGCTCATCACGTCGATCTGGTCGGCGAGTGCCGAAAGCCGGCTTTCCAGCCGCTGCATCAGCGTCGGATCGCTGTTGGCGGCCGCACGTCCGCTGGCCGCGATCGCCCGGCTGATCTCGTCGAGCCGCATGTCCATGGCGGCGAACTGTTCGGCCATGACCCGGTCATGCGGCTGGATCATATTGCCGAACTGCTCCATCGCCGTGGCGATGGCGATGAGCTTATCTTCCAGCGCGCGAACCGCCGGGCTTTCGCCCATGCCGCCGATATGGCGCTTGATGTCGTCGAGCCGGTAGGCGAGCGAAACCAGCTCTTCCTGCAGCCCCTCGGTATCGAGGGCGGCAAGCCGGTTCTCGAAGCCGTCCCAGCGGCTTTCCATGTGACGCAGCGATTCCTCGCGCGCCAGCCCGTCCATCAGCGATCGCAGATCCTCGAAATCTTCACGCAGGCCGGCCGCTTCCGCGCCGGCCGAGCGTCCGGTCAGCTGGGTGATGCTCTGGGCGAGGCGGTTCATGTCGGCGCGGATGTCGTCGGCGAAGCGGCCGTCGCCGGCACTTGTTTTGATCTCGCGCAGTTCCGTGCGCAGCGCATTCATCTCGCGGGTAACGCCTTCGGAAATGTCGCGCTTCAGGTCTTGGCGCAGGTTGACGAGCGCCTGGGCGATCTCCGTCATCGTATCGTCGCCGGCGCGGAAGGCGGGTGCCGGCTGAGACGCTGTGGCGCGTGGCGCGGGTTCGCGCAGCTGCGGAGCCGGTTCGCGCCCGTAAGGCCGCTCACGACCGGCTTCCAGCGCGCGCTGGCGCTGGCGGATTTCAGCGAGCGGATCTGGCCTCGGCTCGATCGGCGCTCTGGCCGGGCGCGGCGAATTGGAGCTGGCGTAAACGTCGCGCTCGGCCGTTGCCGTGCGCGGTCGGGGTTCGCGCCCGCTTCCCATTAGCCCTTCGATGCGCGCCTCCAGCCCTTCGATCGTGCGGTTCAGCGCATCGAGCGAGGTCCTGTCGGACTGCCGGGAAGGATTTGATCGCGATCCGTTCATCTTCTTGCTCGCTTCGACTGCTCGACCTCTCGTCAGAGCTCGATCCGTGGCTTTTCCGTCTGTGGCCAGCGTCTTCACGCGGACCGGAGCGCATCATCCGAAAGAAGATCGTCGATTAGACTTTCCTCAGGCTGAACGATGTAGCGGCATCCTTTAGAAACGCGAGACGGGGAAAAGGAATGCGGGTCGCTACTGCTCAACCCGCACCTTTCACGAAACGTGGTAAACAAGCCGTTAATATCGATGAGAATTTTTTAACGTTTGCAGTCCAACGGCCGCTTTTGGCAGCAATTGCGGCTGAATTCGTCAAACCGGAAACGCATGACACGGCGGGATCTCAGTGCGCCGCATCGATCGAATAGGCGCTGATGCGGGAGAGATGAATGAAGGAAAGGCCGGTCTCCTCGGCCCAGTCGTTGAAGGCCTTCTGGATCAGCGGCTGGTCCTTCTTCGCCGTCCCGGAGGTAGACAGCGGCACGCCGGCCGATCTGAGGCAGGCAAGCACATCCATCGTCGCAACGAAGCTGTCGCGGCCGATGCCCCGCAGGAAATATTGCCCGGTCATGCCGCCGAGCCGGCTGCCGCGTTTGCTCAACAGGTCGAGGAGACCGACCTGGTCTTCCCGCGGCCAGTCGGCGAGGAAGACGCCGGCGCTGCCATATTCCTTCGCCAGCTCCCTGATGAAAGCGGCATTGGCGCGAACGGACATGATCTTCGCGCCGTTGCGGATGATCCGCTCGTCCGAGGTCAGTTCATGCCAATAATCATCGGGCGCGATATTCAGCATTGCCGGATCGAAACCGGAAAACGCCGCCTCGAAGCCCGGCCACTTCGCATCGATCACCTTCTGGACGAAGCCGCTGTAGAAGATGCGCCGGGTCATGTCGGCGAGAATACGATCGTCGGGCATGGCGCGCAGCCGGTCGTGATCCGGCCGATGCTTTTCCAGCAAGGCCTGCAGCGCGGCCGCTCCGCCTTTCCGCTCTTCCGCACGCTGCCTTATCGCCTCGAAACTGATCATGCCGGCCGCCCCTTACGCAATTGCCGTTGGAAAGACGCCTCCGCTTATACGCCGTTCCACAATGGGCAAGGAAGGGGAGATGACGTCTCGTGCTTCCGGGCACTTCGTCGCCCGCAGATTCGTGGTCCGCGAATTTTTTCGAGAAAGATCGCAAAGCTGCTGAATTTGACGTTTACGCAAACGTCAATATTTTGTAAGACAGTGCCCGAGGCCGGTGCGACCCGGTCAGTCGAATGGAGGAATTCGCGAAATGCCAGTCTACAAGGCCCCGGTGAACGATACGCTCTTCGTCCTGAATGATGTGCTGGGCCTCGAACGCTACAACAATCTGCCGGGTTTTGCCGATGCCACGCCTGACATGATCGAGGCGATCCTCGGCGAGGCGGGGAAAGTTGCCGAGGAGGCGCTCTTCCCGGTGAATTATTCCGGCGATCAGGAAGGCTGCCATCGCCACGACGATGCCAGCGTCTCGACACCAAAAGGCTTCAAGGAGGCTTATAGGGCCTATCGCGAAGGCGGCTGGATCGGCCTTGCCGTGCCTGAGGAATTCGGCGGGCAGGGGCTTCCCTATACGCTGCATTGCGCCGTCGGCGAATATACGTCCGCAGCCAACATGTCGCTGATGATGTACCCCGGCCTGACGCAGGGCGCGATCGCCGCGATCCTCGTCCACGGCACGCAGGAGCAGAAGGACACCTACTTGC
Source organism: Rhizobium sp. H4 (assembly GCF_003013335.1). NCBI lineage: Bacteria > Pseudomonadati > Pseudomonadota > Alphaproteobacteria > Hyphomicrobiales > Rhizobiaceae > Rhizobium > Rhizobium sp. H4. The sequence goes on along the minus strand of NZ_PSOW01000012.1, from coordinate 212,403 downwards.
CGAAGATGGTCGACGGTTCCTGGTCGGGCACCATGAACCTGACAGAGCCGCATTGCGGCACCGATCTCGGCATGCTGCGCACCAAGGCGGTGCCGCAGCCTGACGGCAGCTACAAAATATCAGGCCAGAAGATCTTCATCTCCGCCGGCGAACACGACCTGACCGACAATATCGTCCACCTGGTGCTCGCCCGCATCGAAGGCGCGCCCGAGGGCACCAAGGGCATCTCGCTGTTCATCGTTCCGAAATTTCTGGTCGGCCAGGACGGCGCGCTCGGTGCCCGCAATACCGTCTCCTGCGGCGCGATCGAGCACAAGATGGGCATTCACGGCAACGCCACTTGCGTGATGAATTACGACGAGGCGACCGGTTTCCTGATCGGCGCCGAAAACCGCGGCCTCAACGCCATGTTCGTGATGATGAACGAGGCCCGCCTGATGGTCGGTCTGCAGGGCATCGCCATTTCCGAGGTCGCCTATCAGAACGCCGCCGCCTATGCCCGCGACCGCATCCAGGGCCGCTCGCTGTCCGGCGTCAAGGCGCCGGACAAGAAGGCAGATCCGATCATCGTCCATCCCGATATCCGCCGGACGCTGATGACCATCCGCGCCTTCAACGAGGCCGGCCGCGCCTTCCTGCTCTGGACCGCGCTGAAATCCGATATCGCCCACCGCGCCACCGACGAGAAGGAGCGCCAGACGGCCGACGATATTCTCGGCCTCGTCACGCCGATCCTCAAGGGCGTGATGACCGACCGCGGCTTCGACCATGCCGTCATGGCCCAGCAGGTCTTCGGCGGTCACGGTTATATCGAAGAACACGGCATGAGCCAGTATGTGCGGGATGCCCGCATCGCCATGATCTATGAAGGCGCCAACGGCATTCAGGCGCTCGATCTCGTCGGCCGCAAGCTCGCCTTGAACGGCGGTCGCGCCGCCATGGCCCTGTTCAAGGAGATCGGTGATTTCTGCGAAGAGAACCGCGGCGACGAAAAGCTCTCCTTCTTCACCAAGCATCTGAAGAAGGGCTTGAACGACGTCCAGGGCGCGACCATGTGGTTCATGCAGAACGCCATGGCCAAGCCCGACAATGCCGGCGCCGGCTCGACCGACTATATGCATCTCTTCGGCCTCGTCGTCCTCGGCTATATGTGGGCGAAGATGGCGAAAGCCGCCGAGGACGGCCTTGCGTCAGGTGATGGAACCCGTGAGGATTTCCTGAAGAACAAGCTGGTGACCGCCCGCTTCTTCATGGAACGCATTATGCCGGAAACCGCGCTGCGCAAAGCCCGCATCGAAGCCGGCGCCGATACAATGATGGAACTCGCCGCCGAAGCGTTTTAATTGAGGTTCCCCCTTCTCCCCAGCGGGGAGAAGATGTCCGAAGGACAGATGAGGGGGTGAGCGACGAAGGAGCGAACGGCCGCGCGCAAGCAAGGCCGAGTTTGCCGCGAGCGCCCCCTCATCCGACCTTCTCCCCGAGGGGGGAAGGGGGAGTTGAAATTCACCGGCGCCGCCGCGCCGTCAGGGAGATGAGGAATGACCGAGGTTTTCATTTACGATCACGTCCGCACGCCGCGCGGCCGCGGCAAGAAGGACGGCGCCCTGCATGAGGTGCCCTCCGTCCGCCTCGCGGCCAAGAGCCTGGAAGCGATCCGCGACCGCAACGGGCTCGATACCACAACCGTCGACGACATCATCATGGGCTGCGTCGATCCGGTGATGGATGCCGGCGCCGTCATCCCCAAGGCCGCCGCCTTCGAAGCCGGTTATTCCACCAGGGCGCCCGGTATGCAGATCTCCCGTTTCTGCGCCTCCGGCCTCGATGCCGTCAATTTCGGCGCTGGCAAGATTGCCCAAGGCGCCGATGACATCGTCATCGCGGGCGGCGTCGAAAGCATGTCGCGTGTCGGCCTCGGCATGTCGGGCGGCGCCTGGTTCATGGACCCCTCGGTGAATTTCCCGGCCTATTTCATGCCGCAGGGCGTATCGGCCGATCTCATCGCCACCAAATACGGTTTCAGCAGGACCGATGTCGACGCCTACGCCGTCGAGAGCCAGAGGCGCGCTGGACATGCCTGGGAGCAGGGTTGGTTCGACAAGTCGGTCGTCCCGGTCAAGGATCAGAATGGCCTGACGATCCTCGATAAGGACGAGCATATGCGCCCCGGCACCGATATGCAGGCGCTCGCATCCCTCAATCCGTCCTTCCAGATGCCCGGCGAGATGGGCGGCTTCGAGGCCGTCGGCATCCAGGCGCATCCTGAGATCGAGCGCATCAACTATGTCCATCACGCCGGCAATTCCTCCGGCATCGTCGATGGCGCGGGCGTCGTCCTGCTCGGCTCGAAGGTGGGTGGCGAGAGCATGGGACTGAAGCCGCGCGCCCGCATCAAGGCCTTCGCCAATATCGGCTCCGATCCGGCCCTGATGCTGACCGGCCCTGTCGACGTCACCGAGAAACTGTTGAAGCGGACCGGCATGAGCCTTGCCGATATCGACCTCTTCGAGCTCAACGAGGCCTTCGCCGCCGTGGTGCTGCGCTACATGCAGGCCTTCGACATCGACCACGCCAAGATCAACGTCAATGGCGGCGCCATTGCCATGGGCCACCCGCTCGGCGCCACCGGCGCGATGATCCTCGGCACGGTGCTCGACGAACTCGAACGCCGCGATCTCAATACCGCGCTGGTGACGCTCTGCATCGGCGCCGGCATGGGCACGGCGACGGTTATCGAACGCGTTTGATCGGATCTGAACCCTCCCTTGTCGGGGAGGGGCTTCACCGCAAGAGAGTTCAGGGAGAGGAATTCCCAAGATGAGCAGCTACAACAATTTCACGCTCGAAACCGACGCCGATGGCATCGCTCTCGTCACCTGGGACATGCCCGGCAAATCGATGAACGTCTTCACCGCCGAGGTGATGGAAGAGCTCAACGCCATCATCGACGCCACGACGGCCGACGCCGGCGTCAAGGGCGTCGTCTTCACCTCGGGCAAGTCCTCCTTCTCCGGCGGCGCCGACCTGTCGATGATCAAGTCGATGTTCGGCTCCTATCAGAAGGAGAAGGCGAAGAGCCCGGAAACGGCCGTTCAGACGCTTTTCGGTCTCGTCGGCCGTATGTCCGGCCTGTTCCGCAAGCTCGAAACGTCGGGCAAGCCCTGGGTATCCGCCATTAACGGCACCTGCATGGGCGGCGCTTTCGAACTGTCGCTCGCCTGCCACGGCCGCGTCGCCTCCAATGCCAAGAGCGTCAAGATCGCGTTGCCCGAGGTCAAGGTCGGCATTTTCCCCGGCGCCGGCGGCACCCAGCGTGTGCCGCGGCTTGCCAATGCTCAGGATGCGTTGCAGATGATGACGACGGGCCAATCGCTGACCGGCTCCCGCGCCAAGGCGATGAACCTCGTGCATCAGGTGGTCGAGCCGGATCAACTGATCCCGGCCGCCAAGCAGATGATCAAGGACGGGCTGAAGCCGGTTGCCCCGTGGGACGAGAAGGGCTTCAAGCTGCCGGGCGGCGGCATCTGGACGCCGGCCTCCGCCCAGCTCTGGCCGGCCGCACCGGCAATCCTGCGCCGCGAAACCTCCGGCAATTACCCCGCCGCGCTCGCCATCCTGAAATGCGTTTATGAAGGCCTGCAGGTGCCGTTCGACACGGGTCTCAAGATCGAGCAGCGTTATTTCACCGAGGTGCTGCAGACCCGCGAAGCCTTCTCGATGATCCGCTCGCTGTTCATCTCCATGCAGGAGCTCGGCAAGGGCGCCCGCCGTCCCGCCGGCATTCCGAAGACCGAACTCAAACATGTCGGCGTCGTCGGCGCCGGTTTCATGGGCGCCTCGATTGCCTATGTCACCGCCGCCGCCGGTCTCCCGGTGACGCTGATCGACCGCGACATGGAGGCTGCCGCCAAGGGCAAGGCCGTCTGCGAAGGCCTCGTCAAGGATTCCGTCGGTAAGGGACGCTTTACGCAGGACGAGGCGGCGGCGCTTCTCTCCCGCATCACGCCTGCCGCCGACTATGCCGGTCTCGCCACCGCCGATCTCGTCATCGAGGCGGTGTTCGAAGATCGCGAAGTGAAGAAATCGGTCATCGAGGCGGTTGAAGCCGTACTGCCGGAAGGCGCGATCTTCGCCTCCAATACCTCGACCCTGCCGATCACGGGTCTTGCGAAGAACTCGAAGCGCCCGGCCGATTTCATCGGCATCCACTTCTTCTCGCCTGTCGAAAAGATGATGCTGACCGAGGTCATCCTCGGCAAGGAGACCGGCGACAAGGCGCTCGCCGTCGCGCTCGACTATGTCGCGGCGATCAAGAAGACGCCGATCGTCGTCAACGACACCCGCGGTTTCTTCGTCAATCGCTGCGTGCTGCGCTACATGTCGGAAAGCTACGACATGCTGATCGAAGGCGTGCCGCCTGCGATGATCGAGAACGCGGCCAAGATGGCCGGCATGCCGGTCGGTCCCCTGGCGCTCAACGATGAGGTCGCCATCGACCTGTCGCTGAAGATCCTCAAGGCCACCATCGCCGATCTCGGCGAGAAGGCGATCGAACCCAGGCATATGGAGCTCATCTCCCGCATGGTCGAAAAGGAGGGCCGCTTCGGCCGCAAGAACTCCAAGGGTTTCTACGACTATCCGCCGAAACCGGCGAAGAAGTCGCTTTGGCCCGAGCTCAAGGACTTCTATCCGCAGAAACAGGCGGATGAGGTCGATGTCGCCGTCCTCAAACAGCGTTTCCTCGTCACCATCGCGCTCGAAGCCGCCCGCACGGTCGAGGAAGGTATCGTCACCGATCCGCGCGAAGCCGACGTCGGCTCGATCCTCGGCTTCGGCTTCGCGCCCTATACCGGCGGGGCGCTGAGCTATATCGACGGCATGGGTGTGAAGGCTTTCGTCGAGTTGGCGGAAAAGTTAGCCGAGGCTTACGGCAGCCACTTCAAGCCGACGCCGCTGCTGAAGGACATGGCCGCCAAGGGCGAGACCTTTTATGGGCGGTTCGATCCCTATGCGGGGGCGAAGGCAGCGGCGTAAGCGCGATCCGCGGCCTTGGTATTAACGGGAGTATCTTTACCGTTGTGCCGTGGCCGCCCCCCTCTGCCCTGCCGGGCATCTCCCCCACAGGTGGGGAGATCGCAAGTGGCTAAACTTTCCCGCCTCTCTACCGTTTCGCCCGGCGGACACCAGTTGTTTGGGGAAGCCGGTGCGCCCAGCCAATCTCCCCACCTGTGGGGGAGATGCCCGGCAGGGCAGAGGGGGGCTTACACGGCACGACGTTAGTGAACACCCCGCCAAGCCGAATTCGACTTTCCCTTGCCGACGCCTTGCCGCGGACACAATTTGCAATTACATGTCTCCGCATCGATCTTGCTAGATGAACTTTGAAACGGCGCTTGCGTCGTTCCTGGCGACCTTCCTCCAAAATCGGTTTTCATCGCCGCTTGGGCTTTGCCCGGGCTGCAATCTTCTATGAGCGATTCGAAAAGGATATCGTCATGAGCACAGGTACAGTAAAGTGGTTCAACGCAACCAAGGGCTTCGGCTTCATTCAGCCGGATGACGGCGCAGCCGACGTTTTCGTCCACATCTCCGCCGTCGAGCGTGCCGGCATGCGCGATCTCAAGGATGGCCAGAAGCTGTCTTACGAGCTCGTCCGCGACAACAAGTCCGGCAAGATGTCGGCAGACCGCCTCCAGGCGGCCTAAATCTTGACGCGTCCTCTTGGACGCGTGGAGCTTTGAATATCATCTCCGGATCGTGACCACGGATGTACTGGCACGGTTCGTTGAGATGGCAGGGAAGGTCGGGTTAGCCCGGCCTTTTTGCGTTTCTGGCCGGCAGGCCAGAGGGGGCGCTCAGGGTGCGACCTCAACCTCCGGACGCCCCGTCACTCTCCAGCATCGCCATCACCCGCGCCATGACAGCCCGCGCCGCGTCGAGCTCGGCCGACGTAAACGCGGCGCCGAGCCCATCCGCCCATCCGGCCTGCGCCACCTCGATCACCCCCAGCCGCTCGGCCCCTTCGTCCGTTAGCCGCACCAGCTTCGCCCGCTGGTGCTCCGGATTGTCGGCATAGGCGATCAGCCCTTCGCCCGCCAGCACGTCGGCAAGCCGCTGCACACCCTGGCGGGCGAGGCCGAGCGCGCGCGCGATTTGCGCCACCGACATGTCGCCGCGCCGCGCCGCCGCCAACACCTGCCAGCGCGCGCTCGTCTGTCCCGCGGGCTTTGCCAGCCGGTCGCCGGCCGCGATCAGATGGCCGGCAAGACGAAGGGCCGTGATCGCGAAAGCGGAAAAGGCGTCCCCTTCCACGGTTCGCTCCGGTCGCTTTTGTTTGACAACATGTTGTCTATTCTGTATCTCATCCATCGTGACAACATATTGTCATAGTTCTGCGCCCGCTGCAACGCCGAAGGAGGAGATCACCATGAAGAAGACCTACAGAGGAAGCTGCCATTGCGGCAAAGTGCACTACGAGGTGGACATGGACCTCGAAGCGGGCACCGGCCGCTGCAATTGTTCGATCTGCGCCAAGCGGCGCTATTGGGGCGCCAACGTCAAGCCGGAGGACTTCCGGCTGATGTGCGACGAGGAGGAGATGTCAGACTACCAGTTCAACACGATGAGCGGCCATCACCGCTTTTGCCGCACCTGCGGCGTGTCCGCCTTCGGCGACGGTTATGTCGAAGCGATCGGCGGCGCCTATGTCTCGATCAACATCGCCTGCCTCGACGATATCACCCCTGAGGAACTGGCGGCCTTATCAGTCCGTTATGCCGACGGCAGGCACGATGCCTGGTGGAACGAACCGGCGGTGACGAGTTACCTCTGAAGCAATTCAGCAGCCGATGTCGGATCGTCCTCCTCCCGTTCGTCCTCTGTCCACAACGGAAAGGAGAACGACCGTGAAAGACGAAGCCAGGATCAACGAAGAGGCGATCATCGCCATGCTGATGATGCGGGCCAAGGCGCTGGGCGAAAAGAACGCCGCGGAGGCGCTTTCCTATGAGGCCGAGGATTCCGTCGAATTTTCGCTGGCGCCGCCGCTGGTCTACTACGGCCAGGACGAGGCGGGTCTGCAGGCGTGGTTCGACACGTGGGAAGGCCCGATCGGCGGCGAGGTACGCGATGCCAAGTTGACGGTCGGCGGGGGTGTCGCGTTCTGGAGCGGCCTCATGCATATGACCGGGACCAAGACCGATGGCGCCGAGGTCGATCTCTGGTTCCGCCAGACCCTCGGCATCGTCAAGCAAGACGGGCATTGGATCGTCGCTCACCAGCATGCCTCCGTGCCCTTTGCCATGGATGGCAGCGGTCGTGCATTGCTCGATCTCAAGCCGTGACGTGGGCCTTGTATGTCAGGCCATCATCCTGCGGCCACTACGGACAGCGATGATCCCGATGCCCATCAAAAGCAGGATGGCCGTCGCATAGATATCCGTCGTCAGGCCATAACCTGCCGATTTCGCCAGGAAGCCGGCAAGGATCGCCGGCAGGCTGAAGGCGAGATAACTCTGGACGTAGAAGGCGGCAAGCAGGCCTGCCCGTTCCTCCGCCTTGGCGAGCGGCATGATGGTGCCGATCGAGCCGAGGAAATTGGTGCCGAAGCCGGCGCCGGTGAAGACGGTGCCGACGAGAAGCAGCGGCACATTGGCAAGATGCACGCCGGCAACGACCGTCAGGATGCCGAGCGTTTTGGCCGACACGCCGAAACCGAGATTGGCCGATGCCGTCTTGCCGCGCCTGAGATAGACGGCGATTGCTCCGCTCACCATCAGCGCGGTCACGACAGCCCCGCCCGTCAGCGGCGCGCGGCTGCCGGTCGTGCTGGCGACCAGCGACGGTACCAGCGAGAGGTAGAAGCCGGCAAGCGTCCAGTTGGCGATGTTGATCGGCGTCACCAGCGACAGCGGCCGCTTCACCTGCGGCGGAATGACGACCCGCGGCATCAGCGAGCCGAGCGCGCCGGGTCGCCTGCCGCCCGTCTCCCGGGTCAGCCAGATGCCGCCCGCCTGCAGGGTGAAGGCGATGATCAGCAGCGCATAGGTGAGATGCATCGGGAACGGGCCATATTGGATCAAGGCGCTGGTGCCGACCGCGCCGACCACCATGCCGCAAAGCGGCGCGATCGAATTGACGATCTGCCCCTTTGCCCGATCGACATCGACAAGCGCCGCTCCGAGCGAAGCGCCGGCAATGCCGGTCGCCACACCCTGAACGGTCCGTGCCGCGATCAGCCAGCCGGGGCCGTTGGCGACGACGAACAGCCCCATGGCAAGGATTTCGAGTAAGAGGGCTGAGAAGATCACCGGCTTCCTGCCCAGATGGTCGGAGATCGAACCGGCGATCAGGAGCGCCGCCAGCAGGGCGAAAGCGTAGACCGCGAAGATCACCGTAATCACCACCGGCGAGAGCGAGAAATTCTCCTGATAGATGCGGTAGAGCGGCGTCGGCGCCGCGGAAGCGCCGAAGAAGGTGGCGAGCGTCAGCGCGTGAAAGCCGATCGAGGGGGCTGGCGCATTCTCTGTGGATTTGGCTGAGGCGAGCATATATAAGCCCCTTAAAGCTAAGCCGTTGCGTTAGCTCCATCTAAGGCGCTTGCGGCATAAAGGCAAATTCTTTGCGTTAATGCATCTTTCAAAGATTTTGAACCATAGAACTGGGAAGGCGTAAGTCGGGTTGCGGGCATGGCATTGAAAGAAAATCTCCGGCCGGGTGGCAGAAGTGCCCGGGTTCAGGCATCGGTTCACAAAGCCGTCCGCGAGCTGCTGGCCGAGATGAACCGCGCCGAGGTGACGATCCCGCTGATCGCTGCCAGGGCGGGGGTGACCCCGTCGACCATCTATCGCCGCTGGGGCGATCTGCAGGAGCTGTTGGCCGATGTCGCCGTCGAGCGGTTGCGGCCGGATATGCAGCCGGTCGATGCCGGCAGCGGCAGGGCCGACCTCGAAGCCTGGGCCGAGCAATATGCCGAGGAAATGTCCTCCGGGCCAGGCCGTGAGATGATCCGCGATGTGCTGGCGGCGCAGGCCGGCGCCAATGCCTGCAAATGCGCCGAATATACGCGCCAGCAGATCGTCGTCATTGCCGACCGGGCGAAGGCGCGCGGCGAGGCCTTTCCCGATGTCGACCGTGTCATGGATGAGGTCGTGGCGCCGATCATGTACCGCATCCTGTTCGGCGACGTGCCGGATGCCGCGCGTGTGCGCTCTCTCGTCGCACGCCTCATGACCACGACGGACTGAATCTCTTACTCTGCGGCTGCGCGTTTGAGGCCGGATATTTGAGTGATATACGCGCGTAGCGCCGCCGGACGTACCGGTTTGTGCTGAACGGCGATGTCGTGCCGCTCGGCCTCGCCGCGCACCTCAAGCGTGCGGTCGGCGGTGATCAGCAAAGCCGGGAGATCCGTGCCGAACTGCCGGCGCAGGTGCAGGATCGCGGCAATGCCGGTGCCGTCGTCGAGATGATAGTCGGCAATGACGAGATCCGGCGGCCCGCCATCGCCATCGCTTGATATGACGTCTGCGAGGCAGTCGAGCGCCCTGACCTCGCAGCCCCAGCCGCTGAGCAGCAGCCGCATGCCTTCGAGGATCTTCGGCTCGTTGTCGATGCACAGGATCTTGAGCCCCTTTAGCGGCTGCCCGCCGCGTTCGGCAGGGGCGACGGCTGCCGCGGCTTCTGCCGGGCGCGAAGCGTCGAGCGGCATGGCGATGCGGAACTCGGTGCCTTTGCCATGCGTCGAATGCAGCTCGACCCGATGATTGAGCACCCGAGCGATGCGGTCGACGATTGAAAGGCCGAGCCCGAGGCCGGAAGCGGTTTTCGCCCCTTCGTCCAGCCGCGCGAATTCCTTGAACACGGTGCGGAATTTCGACGGCGGAATGCCGATGCCGGAATCGATCACCTGGATAATCACCTGATTGCCGCGCCGCCGCGCCCCGACCAGCACCTTGCCGGTGATCGTGTATTTGATGGCGTTGGAAACGAGGTTCTGCACCAGCCGGCGCAGGAGGTTGGGGTCGGAGCGCACGCGCAGCGACGTCGGCATGACCACCAGCTTCAGCTGTTTTTCCCGGGCGATCGGCGCGAAATCGGTCTCGATCCGCTCCAAGAGGTCGGAAAGCGCGACGGAGGCGAGCCGCGGCCGCATAGCGCCGGTATCGAGCCTGGAGATATCGAGCACCGCGCCGAGAATGGTTTCGACCGATTCCAGCGCGGAGTCGATGTTGCGCACGATCGGGCTGTTGTCGGATTGCGCCATGCGCTCGACCAGGGCGGAGGAATAGAGCCTGGCGGCATTGAGCGGCTGCAGGATGTCGTGGCCGGCGGCGGCAAAAAAGCGGGTCTTGCCGATATTCGCCTCGTCGGCCGCCGCCCGCGCCTCGGCGAGTTGGCGGTTGACGCGGGTAAGCTCGGCCGTGCGTTCGGCGACGCGCTGCTCCAGCGTCTCGTTCGCCTGCTTCAGGGCCTGGTCGGCGTTGACGCGCTGGGTGATGTCGGTGAAGGTGGCGACGATGCCTTTGTCGGGCATGGCGTTGGAGCGCACCTCGATGATCCGCTCGCCGCCGCCGAGCACCAGTGAGAAGGGCTTGTCGAGCGTCAGGAAGTGCCGCACCGTCTGCTGCTGATCGCCGGGCGCGATGTCGCCGCGCTGGCTGAGAATGGTGACGATCTCGGAGAGGGGAAAGCCGACCTGGCCGGCATTCTCCGGCAGATCGAGCAATTGCCGGAAGCGCCGGTTCCAGATGGTCAGCCGGTTGGAACTGTCGAAGACGGCAATGCCCTGGTCCATCTGCGACAGTGCGGTCTGCAGCATGTCCTGGTTATATTGCAGCGCCTCGCTCGCTTGGTCGAGCAGCCAGGCGGTGTCGGAAGAAGCATCCTCGATCTTCTGCAGGATCAACGACAGCACCAGGCGGGCCGAGGATGAGCCGATGGCGCTGCCGAGCAGCTGTTCGCTGAAATGGATCAGCGCCATGTCGGCCGGCTGTTCGTCCTCCAGCTTGCGGCCGGAGCTTTGCTCATAGGTCGTCAACGAGCGCTGCATGCGCTCCTCGCCGAGATAGCGCGAGATCGCCGCCTTGAGGTCGCCGACGCTGATGCGGGTCTTCCAGCCGCGCGTGGCAAATTGCGAGCGCGAATGCCGCTTGACGAAGATGCCGGCCTGGATGCGTTCCAGCGGCCTGGCATTGCGGGTGAGCGAGCCGACGATGACGAAGGCGGTATTGACGAGCAGGCTCATCACGGTCGCATTGACCAGCGGATCGGCGTCGGGCGCGGTAAACAGCGTCGCGCCGGGGAAGATGAAGCCGAGCACGGCGCTTGCCACATAGGAATAATCGGGGCCGCCGAGCGAGGGCAGGAACAGCAGATAGACCCAGATGACGAAGCCGGACGTCAGCCCGAGGATGGCGCCGCGCGCATTCGCCCGCCGCCAGATCAGCCCGCCGAACAGGGCAGGGGCGATCTGCGCGATCGCCGCGAAGGAGAGAAGGCCGATCGAGGCAAGGCCGGCCGTGCTGTCGGTCGAGCGGTAATAGGCATAGCCGAACAGCAGCACGGCGAAGATGGCGCTGCGGCGGATGTTGAGCAGCGTCTTGGCGAAATCGTCGCGCTGGCCGGTGCGGCCGGCAAGTTTGCGCCTGAGGAAGATCGGCATGATGATGTCGTTCGACACCATGATCGACAGCGCCACGGAATCGACGATGACCATCGCGGTTGCGGCAGAAAAGCCGCCGATGAAGGTGATCAGCGTGATGACAGGCATCTCGCCGGCCAGCGGCAGCGACAGCATGTAGAAATCGGCATTGCCGGTGCCGCCGAAGGTCAGCAGCCCGCCGATCGCCACCGGCAGGACGAAGAGATTGATCGCGACGAGATAGGTGGGAAACAGGAAGCCCGCGAGTTTCAGCTGTTTCGCCGTCCGGTTTTCAACGACCGTTACGTGGAATTGCCGCGGCAGCAGGATGATGGCGAAAGCCGACAGCATGATTAGGGTAATCCAGCGGCTGATCGGCGTATGGTAATTCAGCGCCGACATGACCAGGCTGTTTTCGACGGTCTTTTGCCAGAGATCGGCGGGACCGTCGAAGAGAAACCAGATGACGCAGACGCCGGCCGTCAGGAAGGCGACGAGCTTGACCACCGATTCCATCGAAACCGCGAGGATGAGGCCGTCCTGGTGTTCCGTCGCATCCGTATGCCGCGTGCCGAACATGATGGCGAAGCAGGCAAGCACCAGCGTCGCGGCGAGCGGCAGGTCGACGAAGTAGAGATTGCCGCTGCCGATGCCGTAATCGGACGGGTTGACCATGGCGCTGACGGTGCTGGAGATCGCCTTCAGCTGCAGCGCGATATAGGGAATGGTACCGATCAGCGAGATCAGCGCGACGATGGTGGCGACCGTCGGGTTCTTGCCGTAGCGCGCGGCGACGAAATCGGCGACCGAGGTGAGCTTCTCCGCCTTGGCAAGCTCGATGATGCGGCGAAGCAGCGGCATGCCGAGGGTGAAGACCAGAATGGGACCGATATAGATGCCGGCAAATTCCAGGCCGCGTTGCGCGGCAAGCCCGACGCTGCCGAAATAGGTCCAGGAGGTGCAGTAGATCGCCAGGCTCAGCGCATAGACCACGGGCCATCCGCCTTCCAGCGCACCCGGGCCGCGGTTCTTGCGGTCGCCATAGCTGGCCACGGCGAAAAGCAGCAGCAGATAGCCGAAGGCAGACGCGAATATGACCCAGCCTGGAAGCATTGACTCTCCGCCGGCGAGAAGCCGCCGGCACCTCCCGCAATGCAGATGAGCTTAAGTCATTTCAGGAGCCTTGAAAATTCCCGCCCGTCTACGCCTTAAGTCAAAGACTGCACGCGGGAGTTCGGCCCGATTATTGCGATTTGCAATTGATTAATTGCAATGAAGATGTAGCTAATGAAAACAACTGCATATCTCTGAAATGGATCGAAGGGAGACGGATCGGATGCTCAATGAGTTCAAAACCTTTATCGCCCGCGGCAATGTCATGGATCTTGCAGTCGGCGTCATCATCGGCGGCGCCTTCGGCGGCATCGTCAAATCGCTGGTCGATGACCTTATCATGCCGATCGTCGGCGCCATTATGGGCGGCTTCGATTTTTCCAATTACTTCCTGCCACTCTCCTCGGCCGTCAACGCGCCCACACTTGCCGCCGCCCGCGCCCAGGGTGCGGTCTTCGCCTATGGCAGCTTCCTCACCGTTCTCATCAACTTTCTGATTCTGGCCTGGATCATCTTCCTGATGGTCAAGGGCGTCAATTATCTGCGCATGCAGGTCGAGCGCCAGGAAAAGGCCGCACCGGAAGAGCTGCCCCCACCGCCGGCGGATGTTCAGCTGCTGACGGAGATCCGCGATCTCCTCGCCACGCGCCCGACGGCTGATCGGGGCTGAAGTCGGCGGCTCCGTCCCATACCCACTGCTGTCCGTTCGTGTCGATAGCTGCCCCTCACCCTAGCCCTCTCCCCGTAAAAACGGGGAGAGGGGACGTGCCTTGCTAGAGGTCGGTGGGGACTGGAGAGATTGCGGCAGATCCCCTTCTCCCCGTCAGAACGGGGAGAAGGTGCCGGCAGGCGGATGAGGGGCAGGCGTCAATCTCCCAGCGGGATTTTTTCCGTCGGCCCAGCCCGGCCATTCATCACGAAAATCGATATAGCATCACTGGATATCATGGGATTTGCCGGCGCAAATCTTCTATGAAGGCGGAAACCGGAGATATGCATGTCGATCGTGAAAAGCCTGAGCCCGCGCGCCATGGCGGCGCCCGAAAGCGGGATCGTCGAAGTCGTCAATTATGCCCGCGGCCGGCAAGGCCTGCTGCCGCTCTGGGTGGGGGAAGGCGACCTGCCGACGCCTGATTTCATCAGCAGGGCGGCGATGGAGGCGCTTGCTTCAGGCGAAACCTTCTATACCTGGCAGCGCGGCATTCCCGAGCTTCGCCGGGCGCTGTCGGATTATTATTTCAGACATTTCGGAATCCGGCTTCCGGTCGAGCATTTCTATGTCACCGGCTCCGGCATGCAGGCGATCCAGATCGCCGTGCAGGCGCTGACCTCGCCGGGCGACGAATTCGTCTATCTCACCCCGGCCTGGCCGAATATCGCCGCCGCGCTCGAAATCGCCGGCGCGCGCGCCGTCGGCGTCGAACTGCAGTTCGAGGGCGGCAAATGGGGGCTCGATCTCGACCGCCTCGCAGCCGCGATCACGCCAAAGACCCGGGGTCTTTTCATCAATACGCCCTCGAACCCGACCGGCTGGACCGCAACCCAAAAGGATCTCGGCGAAATCCTCGCCCTTGCCCGCAAACATGATCTCTGGATCATGGCGGATGAAATCTACGCGCTCTATCACTTTGCTGGCGGCCGAGCGCCCTCCTTCCTCGACATCATGGAAGAGGGCGACAAGATCATCTTCGTCAATTCCTTCTCGAAGAACTGGTCGATGACCGGCTGGCGCGTCGGCTGGATCGTCGCTCCGCCCGAGATGGGACAGGTGCTCGAAAACCTCATCCAATATTCGACATCGGGCGTGGCGCAGTTCATGCAGAAGGGCGCCGTCGCGGCGCTCGATCAAGGCGATGATTTCGTGCGCGCCAACATCGCCAAGGCCGCCCGTTCCCGCGACATCCTCTGCGATGCGCTGATTGCCACCAACCGCGTCGAGACGCTGAAGCCGGACGGCGCACTCTATGCCTTCCTGAAGATTGACGGGGTTACCAACAGCCGCAGGGCCGCGGTCGACATCGTCGACAAGACGGGCGTCGGTCTCGCCCCCGGAACCGCTTTCGGCGCCGGCGGCGAGCTGTTCCTGCGCGCCTGTTTCCTGCGCGACCCCGGCCAGATAGCGGTCGCTGCCGAGCGGCTCTGCGATTATATCGTCAAGCTCTGAGAGGGCCGGCGAGAGCGCGCGCCGGACCGATTTTGCGCCGGAACGGCCGGATCGCTAAAACTTGAGCAAAGCCCGAAATCGGCCTCTAACCACGACTCCAAACATAAGCGTTGAAAGGGTCCCGAACGGCCCTGCGATAAGAAAATTGGAAAGAAAAACCGGCGCCTGATGCCCCTGCTTCTAAAAAGCGAAAGCAGGGGTGTGGGACATGGCGGTTTTGGTGACGGGCGGGGCCGGTTATATCGGCAGTCACATGGTTTGGGCGCTCATCGATGCGGGCGAGGATGTGGTGGTGCTCGACCGTCTCTCCACCGGCTTCCGCTGGGCCGTGGCGCCGGCGGCGCGTTTCTATCTCGGCGACATTGCCGATCCCGACATCTTGAAGAAGATCTTCATCGAAAACGACATCGAGGCGATCGTCCATTTCGCCGGCTCCGCCGTCGTCCCGGTCTCGGTCGCCGATCCGCTTTCCTATTACGACAACAACTCCGGCAAGACCCGGGCACTTCTCTCCGCCTCGATCAAGGCCGGCATCCGCAATTTCGTCTTTTCGTCGACGGCGGCCGTCTACGGTCAGCAGCAGAACGACCTGCCGGTGAAGGAGAATGCCTCCCTCAATCCGGAAAATCCCTACGGCCAGTCGAAGCTGATGACCGAATTCATGCTGCGCGATGCCGCCGCCGCCTATGATTTCAACTATGTCGCGCTCCGCTATTTCAACGTCGCCGGCGCCGACCCAGATCACCGCACCGGCCAGTCGACGGCAGGCGCCACGCATCTGATCAAGGTCGCCTGCGAGGCAGCACTCGGCAAACGCGACAGCGTCCATGTCTACGGCATCGACTATCCCACCCATGACGGCACCGGCGTGCGCGACTACATCCATGTCACCGATCTTGCCGATGCCCATCTGAAAGCGCTGCAGCATCTGCGCAGGGACAAAGGCTCGCTGGTTGCCAATTGCGGTTATGGCAGCGGCTATTCGGTGCTCGACGTCTTGAACATGGTCACCCGCCTGCACGGACATTCCTTCAAGATCCATATGGCGCCGCGCCGTCCCGGCGATTCGGCAAGCGTCGTCGCCGATGCTTCGCTCGCCCGCCAGGTGCTCGACTGGAAGCCGCGCCACAATTCGCTGGAAACCATCGTCCAGAGCTCGCTCGATTGGGAGCTCTTCCTGTCGAACAGAAATGTCGACGACCTGCACAGCATCCACCGGGCGCTTGCCGCCGCATCCTTTTAAACGGTGCTCGGCGGCAGCCTGTTTACAGGCTTGCCGGAAATGCTCTGGAGCGATGCCGCATCGTCGTCTATGCATGGTTTCAAGCCTTTCCTTGGCAGAATGTCTGACCAGGAAAGGCTGGAACAGCGGAGGTGAACCATGCAGGACAGCGAAGTCATCATCGAGCGGCGAGGCGCTGCCGGCATCATCCGGCTCAACCGGCCGCGGGCGCTGAACAGCCTGACGCTGGCGATGATCCGGTCGATTGCCGAGGCGCTTGACGGTTTTGCCCGCGATGCCGACGTGGCGATTGTCGTGGCGACAGGGGAAGGCGAACGCGGCTTCTGCGCCGGCGGCGACATCCGCGCCCTGCATGAGAGCGCCCGGGCCGGCGACGGCCTCGCCGGAACCTTCTGGCGCGAGGAATTCCGTCTCAACCATCAGATCGCCGTCTACCCCAAACCCTATGTCGCGCTGATGGACGGCATCACCATGGGCGGCGGTGTCGGCCTGTCCGCGCATGGCCGCCACCGCATCGTCACCGAACGCACCCGCCTTGCCATGCCGGAAACCGGCATCGGCTATGTCCCCGATGTCGGCGCCACCTGGCTTCTGCCGCAGGCACCCGGTGAAGCCGGGACATGGCTCGGCCTCACCGGGCTCGATATCGGCGCGGCCGACGCGATCCACTCCGGGCTTGCCGATGTTCAAATCGCTTCCTCGCGACGCGGCGAGGTGATCGATGCGCTGTCCACACTACCATGCGGTAGTTCGTCGATTGATGTCGATACCGCCTTGCAGGCGTTTGCGGAACCTCAGGGTGAAAGCCGGCTGCGGCAGAACGCAGCGGTGATCGACCGTGCGTTTTGTTTCGACAGCGTCGAGGAGATCCTCGCGGCGCTCGGCCGGGAGGCGGGAGAGTTCGCCGACGAGACGCGCCGCGTACTGCTGGCGCGTTCGCCGACCAGCCTGAAGCTCGCTCTGCATCTGCTGAGAGCCGGCCGCCGCAGCGCGTCGCTGGCCGAATGCCTCGGCCGTGAACTCGGCGCCTGCCTGCAGATGTTGCACAACCCGGATTTCTTCGAGGGCATCCGCGCCGCCGTCATCGACAAGGACCGCAATCCGAAATGGTCGCCGGCGTCGGTCGAGGCCGTGGAGCCGGCAATCCTGGAGCGTTTCCTGAAACCGGCCGACCCACCGCTTTCGCTCTGACGCCGCACCTCTGAATACCGAGTGCCGGCACAGTTCGGCGGGCGATAACCGATGCTTCTTCACGCCAGCCTCTTCACTACCAAACCTTCGCGACGGCCGGCTGAAGCTATAGGCTGGCCTATCCTAAGGCGTAGCCTTTCCTCTCCCTTGACCTGATCGACCGTCAGCACGCCCCGACATAGTGTCCGCGACGTGACCCCTAACCGACATCTCGATCACGCAAAACAGGAGCGCATCATGTCGCAGGCAGAAGCAAAACCCCGTACGACCGGTCAGCAGGAGCCTGGCAGGCCGAAGCCCGAAGAGTTGGTTCCGTCGCGCTATGCGGTGCGGATCGGTGAAATTGAAGTGCTGATTATCAGCGATGGCGTGTTGCCGCTCCCGACTGCGATGCTGGGACACAACGCCGACGCGGCTGACCGGGCAGTCTGGCTGGACGATATGTTCCTGCCGCGAGACGCTTTCGACTGGGCGTTGAACGTGGTCCTTGTGCGCAGCAGCGGGCAGACCATTCTCATCGACGCCGGGCTAGGCTTGGATCCGGACTTGAACTTGCCGCGCGCCGGACAGTTGATCAAGCGATTGGAAGCCGCTGGCATCGATCTGACATCGGTGACCGACGTGGTACTTACCCACTTGCATATGGATCACATCGGCGGGCTGCTGGTCGATGGCGTGAAGGACCAGTTGCGTGCTGATCTCAGGATCCACGTTGCGTCCGCAGAGGCCAAGTTCTGGGAGGCGCCCGATTTCAGCCACGTGTCGATGCCGCCCGGCTTTCCGGATGCGCTTCGGGCAACGGCAAAGCGATTCCTCAGCGAGTACGGCAGCCATCTCAAGCTGTTCGATGAGCGGTCCGAGGTGGCGCCGGGTGTGGTCGTCCAACGCACCGGCGGCCACACCCCCGGACACAGCGTGGTACGGCTGGCATCCGGCGGTGACCGCCTGACATTCGCCGGCGATGCCGTGTTCGCGGTCGGGTTCGAGCACCCCGACTGGTACAATGGTTTCGAACACGATCCCGAGGAAGCCGCTCGCGTTCGCATCGATCTTCTCAGGGAGCTGGCAGCGAACGGCGAACAGCTGGTGGCCACCCACCTGCCGTTCCCGTCGGTCGGTCGGGTGGCGGTCGACGGTGACGTCTTCCGTTGGGTGCCGGTGTTCTGGGACTACTAAGCGCCCGCCAGGTCAGGGCCGAACCAAAGCGCGTCGTATGGATCGGATTCCATGCGGCGCTCAGAGCATGATGCCGAAAAGTGTGAGCGGTTTTCGGGCGACATCATGCTCTAACTCTTTAATTCAGAGCAGGATTCAGATTTTAGGCCGACCGGGCCTAAAATCATCCTGTTCTAGCGCCACATGCCGCGCATACGGGCGCCGACATCGATGCGCACCTGCCGCGCCTGCGCTTGAGCGGCGGCATCCGATTTCACCTGCGGCCAGCTGCAGGCCTCGAAGAATTGCAGCAGGGTCGCCGGAATGAAGCGGCTGCGCGAGGCATAGACATGCCGGTCGCCCTGCGCGTTCTGCCCATAGGTGAAGAAACGCTGCGGCACGACGAGGTCGAGACCGTCGCGGGCACGCGTCATCGCCACATAGAGCAGCCGGCGCTCCTCCTCGATTTCGGCGGTGGCGCCGACGGCAAGATCGCTCGGAATGCAGCCGTCGACGACGTTCAGCATGAAGACCCTCGTCCATTCCTGGCCCTTGGCCGAATGGATGGTCGACAGAATGAGATAATCCTCATCGAGCAGCGGCACGCCGGCCTGGTCGCTGGTCGCATCCGGCGGGTCGAGGGTGAGCTCGGTGAGGAAACGCTCGCGCGAGGCATAACCGACGGCAATCTGCTCGAGCTGTAACAGATCGGCCTGCCGCGTTGCCGCGTCCTCATGCAGACGCTCCAGATGCGGCGCGTACCATTGCCGCGCTAGCTCGATTTCCGCCGGCCAGCCGGCCTTGCCGGATTTGATCTCCTGCAGCATCGAAACGAAAGCCGCCCAGTCCTCGCCGGAGCGCGGCGGCGCCGGCATGGCGGCGAGCGCCGACAGCGGGCTCGCATCCTCGGCCATCAGGTCGAGCGCCTTCTGCGCCGTCGACGGCCCTACGCCCGGCAGGATTTGCATCAGCCGGAAACCCGCCACCCGGTCGCGCGGGTTCTGGGCGAAGCGAAGCGCGGCCAGCATGTCCTTGACATGGGCGCTGTCGAGAAATTTCAGCCCGCCGAACTTGACGAAGGGAATGTTGCGCCGGGTCAGCTCAACCTCCAGCGGCCCGCTGTGATGCGAAGCGCGGAACAGCACCGCCTGCTGCTTGAGCTTCAGGCCCTCTTCGCGATTGTCGAGCACCTTGTCGGCAACGTAACGCGCCTGATCGGCCTCGTCGCGCACGGTGACGAGGCGCGGCCGCTCGGCCGATTGCCGCTCGGTCCAGAGATTTTTGGTGAAGCGCTCCGAGGCGAGATCGATGACGGCGTTGGCGGCTGTCAGGATCGGCTGCGTCGAGCGATAGTTGCGGTCGAGCGTGACGATATTGGCGGGCGGGCTGAAGGCGGCGGGAAAATCGAGGATGTTGCGCACCGTCGCTGCACGGAAGGAATAGATCGACTGCGCATCGTCGCCGACGACGGTCAGTCCCCGACCGCCGGGCTTCAGCGCCATTAGGATCGAGGCCTGCAGCCGGTTGGTGTCCTGATATTCGTCGACCAGCACATGGTCGAAGCGGCTGCCGATATCCTCGGCGATCACGCTCTCGCCGACCATCTGCGCCCAGTAGAGCAGGAGGTCGTCGTAATCGAGCACATTCTGGCTCTGCTTGGCCTCGACATAGCAGGCAAAAAGCTCGCGCAGCTGTGTTTCCCAGGCCGCGCACCAGGGGAAGGCGTCGCGCAGCACCTGGTCAAGCGCCGTCTCCGAATTCACCGCCCTGGAATAAATGGCAAGGCAGGTGCCCTTGGCCGGAAAGCGGCTTTCCGTCTTGGAGAAGCCGAGATCGTGCCGGATGAGGTTCATAAGGTCGGCGCTGTCTTCGCGGTCATGAATGGTGAAATCGGCGTCGAGGCCGATCTGCTTGTTATAGTCACGCAGCAGCCTGGCGCCGATGCCATGGAAGGTGCCGGACCAATGAAGCGCATCGGTCATGACGCCGGCCTTCGAACCGAGCACGTCGCGGCAGATGCGCTCGACGCGCCGCGCCATCTCGGCGGCGGCCCGGCGCGAGAAAGTCATCAGCAGGATGCGGCGGGGATCGGCGCCCTTGACGATCAAATGGGCGACCCGATGCGCCAAGGTATTCGTCTTGCCGGAACCGGCGCCGGCGATGACCAGCAGCGGCCCGGCAATATGGCTGCCGTCGGTGAGCGTGCCGTGCTCGACGGCCATGCGCTGCTGGGGATTGAGCTTTTCGAGATACATCCAGCCGTCCGGTCGGGCTCCCGCAGAATCACCGCGAGAAGATTAGATGTTCCTTGAATGTTCGCGATTGTCGGCGATGTCAAGTCGGGAACCGGCAATCCTCAATCGGGGAAATCCGGCCCCACTTCGCGACGCACCAGTTTCAGGCTGCGGTCCGGCTGAAGAATATAGGTCTCCTCCACGCGCTGGCCGCTCTCATTGTAGAACTGGTTGTAAACGGCGCTGCCGACCGGCGACTTGGTCAGCTTGGTTCGCGGTTGGCCGCCATAGGTGATGCTGCCGGGGATGGGGTCGAGCGCCGGGCTGTCGGCCGAGGAGCAGCCGGCCAGCAGGGCGCCGGCAAAAAGGGCGGGCAGTAGCGCTTTCATCGTCGTCATTCCTCTCGGACTGCCGCCAGATATGGAACGGCGGTGCCTTCCGCCAAGGGTGCAACACCACAGTCCCGAAGATATCACTCGCACAGGGCCAGGTAACGGAACCAAACACCTTCCCACGTGTTGAAATGCCGGATCTGAAACGCTGGAGACCATCATGCAGACGCTTCCTCGCCTCTGGGCGCCCACTCTGATCATCGGCTGCGGTGTCCTTGCCGGCTCGGCCCATGCCTCGCTCGAAACCGGCACGGATTATTCCGCGCTTCCGAAGGACCAGATCGCGCTCAACGAATATACCGAAACGACCGCCTGCACGCCTGTAGAGCCGCACTATCTGCCGTCATTCATCCGCACGGGCGACGGCACGATCATCGGTGTCGGGTATATCGAGGTGGAAAATGCGGGTGACGCGGCCTGCTGAAAATCCGATCTGCTCTGAAGCATGATGCCGAAAAGTGTCGGCGGTTGTCGGACGACATCCATGCCTGGCGTTCGAACGAGGCTCGCCTGCTTGTCCGGTGACGAGCCTCTGACCATCATCATGATGGCTGGGTGTTTTTTATCGAAACAGCTGTCTCAGGCGCAACGCCTTTTGCGCCCAAACCCGGCAACGGCTCGATCCAGGGTTAAGTAAAAATTAAACAATGTATCGTTCCGGCACGCCTTGCCGAACAAATCGGAAAACAGCCGCGCGTTCCTCGCCGTGTTAATGCAGCAGCTTCAGCTTCGCCTCTTCGGCAGCCGCCAGGAATTCGGCTCTTGCCTCTTCCACGCTCTTGCGTCCGTCGAGTGCTGCCCGACAGGTGCTGCGCGCCTTGATATAATGCAGTCCGCGCGCGCTCGGCCAGAGATCCGCCAGGCATTTCAGCGCATCGAACGGCCCGTTGACGGTTCTGAGGTCAGCGCCTTCGAAACCGACCTTGACCGGGTCGTGCCATTTTTCAGTTGCCATCGATGCTCCTCCAGGGTTTCGACAGAACTACGGTGCAGCGCCCGCCTATCCTCAGGCGAGACACGGCCATGATAGCCATTCTAGCGAGATTTTTGCGGTCAACAATGGTGAATCGTTTGTTGCTGGTGAAACGGAAATGCCACCTGGCGACACGCGATCGTAGGATTCGAAGGGGGGACGCCCGTACGCGAAGGAGAGGCCTTCAATAAACCATAAGGTGCAGGCCCGTATCGCTGATCCGTGCTCCGCAAGCTAAGAGTTCAACATATGGTTAGGCGGAAATCTGATCCAGACTGCTATTTTCTATGGCGCGCTGGCAATGCCGCCTCTTGCCCACGGCGCGGAGATATCGGCTGAAGAATCCTTCCTCGTCCATATTTCCATCGAAACTGTCCCGCGAATGCAGCGGGAATATCTGCGGGTCAACCTTCAGCGGCTGGGGAAGAGGGAGACGATAGATATCGCCTCCCATGTGGCATCAGAGAGTGTTGATCGATAGTATGTAGAGGGCATATTTGACGGGGTTAACGGACTGCCCCACGAACCAATTCCAGGTCAAGACGTTGTGGTAACTGGCGAATTGGTCGAACGGTGGCAGTTATCCCCGTTCCGACCCTATTATCTCGAAGCGACCGAAATCCCCGATTGTACGGGCATGCTGTCCGCTTCCTGCGGATGGCTGCCCCTCACCCTAACCCTCTCCCCGTAAACGGGGCGAGGGGACGTGCCCTGCTAGGGGCCAGCGAGGGACGGAGACGTTGCGGCATATCCCCTTCGCCCCGTTTACGGGGAGAAGGTGGCGGCAGCCGGATGAGGGGCGGCCGGGCACACGAGATATGATGTTATTGCCTGAAAGAAAACTGGTGCTGCCGAGTGGGATTGAACCACCGACCTCACCCTTACCAAGGGTGTGCTCTACCACTGAGCTACGGCAGCAGGACCAGGACCCGTGTGAGCCGGGCGGCTCAATCGCGGGAACGGGGCGGCTATTGCCACAGCTTGACGACAAGCGCAAGCCGCAAATTCCAACTTCGCGTGGATTGCGGTGTAGGGGACTTTTGGATCGGCGCGAATTCGGCTAATCCTGTGACATGAACAACAAGACCGAAACCGGCCACCAGAGCCGCAAAGAGGCAATCGAGGCACAGGCGAAACTGCGCCGCGAGCGCGCCGCCGAAAAGCTCAGGGAAAATCTCAGCCGACGCAAACAGCAGGTGCGCGCCCGCCGTTCCGGCCAGGCCGACGAAACAAATGGGCTGCCCGCCGCAAAAATGGACGAATCGTAATGTTCCGTCCGGCACGAATTGAAGCCTCTTAAGAAATCCCCTAAACACCCCCACTCCTCTTTCAAGCCAGAACTTTCAGGAAGTAAGCGCACATGGATCGTATCAGAATCGTCGGCGGTAATGAGCTGAATGGCATCATTCAGATTTCCGGCGCCAAGAATGCCGCACTGCCGCTGATGATCGCCTCGCTTCTGACCAGCGACACGCTGACGCTGGAAAACGTGCCGCATCTGGCCGATGTCGAACTTCTGATGCGCATCCTCGGCAATCATGGCGTCGATGTCGCCGTCAACGGCCGCCGCGAGCGCCAGGAGGATTCATACGCCCGCACGATCCATTTCACCTGCCGCACCATCGTCGATACCACCGCTTCCTATGAACTGGTCTCGAAGATGCGCGCCTCGTTTTGGGTTATCGGCCCGCTCTTGGCGCGCGAAGGCCATTGCCGGGTGTCGCTGCCGGGCGGCTGCGCCATCGGCACGCGCCCAGTCGATCTCTTCATCGAAGGCCTGACGGCGCTCGGCGCGACCATGGAGATCGATGCCGGTTACATCAACGCCAAGGCCCCGGATGGCGGCCTGATCGGCGCGCGCTACACCTTCCCGAAGGTTTCCGTCGGCGCCACCCATGTGATGATGATGGCGGCGACCCTTGCCCGCGGCACGACTGTCATAGGCAATGCCGCCCGCGAACCTGAAGTCGTCGATCTCGCCAACTGCCTGAACGCCATGGGCGCCAAGATCTCAGGCGCGGGCACCGCGACCATCACAATCGAAGGCGTCACCTCGCTGTCCGGCGCCCGCCACCGCGTCCTGCCGGATCGCATCGAGACCGGCACCTATGCGATGGCCGTTGCCATGGCCGGCGGCGACGTCGTGCTCGAAAATACCGATGTGTCGCTGCTTGAAACCGCGCTGGAAACGCTGCGCCGCGCCGGCGCGGATATTTCCGCGACCAACAACGGCATGCGCATCAAGCGCAACGGAGCCGGCATCAAGCCGGTCGATATCGTCACCGATCCCTTCCCGGGTTTCCCGACCGACCTGCAGGCGCAGTTCATGGCGCTGATGACCCGCTCGTCCGGTATCTCGCACGTCACCGAGACCATCTTCGAAAACCGCTTCATGCACGTGCAGGAGCTTGCCCGGCTCGGCGCCAGGATCACGCTGTCAGGCCAGACGGCGAAGATCGAAGGTGTCCAGCGCCTGCGCGGCGCGCCTGTTATGGCGACCGATCTGCGCGCTTCCGTTTCGCTCGTCATCGCCGGCCTTGCTGCCGAGGGCGAAACCACGGTCTCCCGCGTCTATCATCTCGATCGCGGTTTCGAGCGGCTCGAGGAGAAGTTGACCCGCTGCGGCGCCGTCGTCCAGCGCATCAGCGAGTAACAGAGACCTTCATTCCGGTTGCGAAATCGGTCGCAGCATCTTATTTCCCTTGTCTAACGCATCGCCATTCCGGCGGTGCCTGTTAAAAACAACAGCATGATGTCGTCCGAAAAGCGCTCACGCTTTTCGGCATCATGCTCTGGGGATTGAGCCTGAATGACCGACCTGAAGCTTGTTGCGCTCGATGACGAGGACCTCGCGATCATTTCCGCGCATATGCAGGATAGCGTCTTCAAGGTCGGTGACATCGACTGGTCGCCGCGCGGTGCCCAGTTCGCGCTTGCCGCCAATCGCTTCGTCTGGGAAAGTGCCGTGCGCAAGCGCAGAGGGTTCGAGCGCCGCCGCGCTGCCTTGGTCTTCAAGCGGGTCCTGGCCGTGCGTTCGCTCGGCATCGACCGTGGCGAGCGAGATGAAGTGCTGTCGCTGCTGGCGCTGCGCTTCGAGAAGAAGGGCGAGGGGCCGGATGGCACGGTCGAGCTGGCGCTGTCGGGCAACGCCTCGATTGCGCTCGATGTCGAATGCATCGAGGTGCAGATGGCCGATATCGGCGGTGCATGGCAGGCGGCTTCCAAGCCGCGCCATCCCTGACGCGCAAGACGTTTGAATGTTGCGGTTTCGAGTTGAGAAGGAATATCGGCCTTGGCAATCTGGCTGGATCAGGCATCGGAAGGTTTCGAGCAGCATTTCGCCGCTTTCCTGACGACGAAGCGCGAAGTCTCCGAGGATGTGAACGCCGTTGCGCGCGGCATTATCGATGACGTCAGGGCCCGTGGCGATGTGGCGCTTGCCGAATATTCGCTGAAATTCGACGGCATCGATTTCGCCACCGTGCCGATGCGCGTCACGCCCGAAGAGATCGATGCCGCCGTCGAGGCGGTGCCGTCGGAAGTGCTGGGGGCGCTGAAGCTCGCAGCACTCCGCATTGAATCCCATCATCGCCGGCAGCTGCCGAAGGACGATATCTACGAGGACGATCTCGGCGTCCGTCTCGGCTCGCGCTGGACGGCGATCGAGGCGGTCGGGCTCTACGTCCCGGGCGGCACCGCGAGCTATCCGAGTTCGGTACTGATGAATGCCGTGCCGGCCAAGGTCGCCGGCGTCGACCGTATCGTCATCGCCGTTCCGGCCACCGGTGGCGCCGTCAATCCGGCGGTGCTGGCCGCCGCCAGGCTTGCCGGCGTGACCGAGATCTACCGCGTCGGCGGCGCCCAGGCGATCGCCGCTCTCGCCTACGGCACCGAGACGATCGCGCCGGTCGCCAAGATCACCGGGCCCGGCAACGCCTATGTCGCCGCCGCCAAGCGCCACGTCTTCGGCACCGTCGGCATCGATATGATCGCCGGCCCCTCCGAGGTGCTGGTCATTGCCGACAAGGACAACAATCCCGATTGGATCGCCGCCGATCTTTTGGCGCAGGCCGAGCACGATGCCAGCGCCCAGGCGATCCTGATCACCGATGATGTCGAATTCGGTAAGGCGGTGGAGCAGGCGGTCGAACGCCAGCTGCAGACGCTGAACCGCGCGGATACGGCAGCCGCCAGCTGGCGCGACTTCGGCGCGGTCATCCTCGTGGCCGATCTGAAACAGGCCATTCCGCTCGCCAATCGCATCGCTGCCGAACATCTCGAGCTTGCCGTCGCCGATCCGGACCGGCTGCTCGACGGCATCCGCAATGCCGGCGCGATCTTCATCGGCGCCCATACGCCCGAAGTGATCGGCGATTATGTCGGCGGGTCGAACCATGTGCTGCCGACGGCGCGTTCGGCGCGCTTCTCCTCCGGTCTTTCGGTGCTCGATTTCGTCAAGCGCACCTCGATCCTGCGCCTTGGGCCGGGTGAGCTGCGCACCCTCGGCCCGGCGGCGATCGCGCTGGCGGTCTCCGAAGGCCTCGATGCCCATGCGCGATCGGTCGCGATCCGCCTCAACCTCGAAAGGTGAGGGCATGGCGGCGGGCGATTTCCGGCTTTGCGACGTCGTCCTCGACGATACGATCGGCCGTTCGACGCCCGATGTCGAGCATGAGCGTGCCGTCGCCATCTTCGATCTGATCGAGGAAAACAGTTTTGCGCCGATCGGCCATGCCGGCGGACCCTACCGGCTGAACATCTCGCTGGTCGATTCGAAGCTGGTCTTCGCCATCACCACGGAAGAGGGCGGCCATGTCGCCACCCATATCCTGTCGCTCACGCCTTTCCGGCGGATCGTCAAGGATTACTTCATGATCTGCGAGAGCTATTATGAAGCGATCCGTTCGGCGACGCCGAGCCGCATCGAAGCGATCGATATGGGCCGGCGCGGCATCCACAACGAGGGGTCGCAGACGCTGAGGGACAGGCTGGCCGGCAAGATCGAAGTGGATTTCGACACCGCCCGGCGGCTGTTTACCCTGGTCTGCGTGCTCTACTGGCGCGGATGACGGAGATGGAGCTCGCCGCCGATGTTGGGGAGGGAAAGAGGCCGGGCGCCATCCTCTTCATGTGCGGGATGAATGCCATCCGCTCGCCGATGGCGGAAATCATTGCCCGTAGCATTCTGCCCTCCAATACTTATATAAGGTCGGCCGGCGTTCGCGCCGGCGAGCGCGATCCCTTCGTCGATGTCGTGCTCGAGGAGATCGGGCTTTCCCTCGGGCGCCGCCAGCCGCAGACGCTTGATGAACTCGAGGACGATTATTTCGATCTGATCATCACGCTCTCGCCGCAGGCTCATCACGCCGCACTCGAGCTGACGCGTTCGAATGCAATCGACGTCGTCTACTGGCCGACCATGGACCCGACGGTTGTCACAGGAACGCGCGAGCAGATTCTCGAGAGCTATCGCGAGGTCCGCAATCACCTGGCCGGTCTCATCGAAAGCCGGCTGCTGAAACGAAATGGCATTGCCGCGCAATCGGCGTGAAAACAAATGACGGAAAGCCCGATCAACAAGGTTCACAAACCCGCCTTGATTGTGTAGTTTCCGCCCAAATTTAAAGGCGCGCGCTGCGCTGCCTCTTCAACCCACAGGAAGAAAACCACTATATGCCGAAAGAAGAAGTCCTCGAATTCCCGGGAATCGTCACCGAACTTCTGCCGAATGCGACGTTTCGCGTGAAGCTCGAAAACGAACACGAGATCATCGCCCACACCGCCGGCCGCATGCGCAAGAACCGCATCCGCGTTCTCGCCGGCGACAAGGTGCTTGTGGAAATGACGCCCTACGATCTGACCAAGGGCCGCATCACCTACCGTTTCAAGTAAGCTTGCCCGAGGTCCTGCAAGCGGTTTTCTCCCGTCTGCCGATGGTCGAGGTTCCATGGCGCTGAAATACAAGCTCATTCTCGCCTCGGGCTCTCCCCGTCGCGTCGACCTGCTAAACCAGGCAGGCATCGAGCCTTCGCGCCTGATGCCGATGGATATCGACGAGACGCCGAAGAAGTCGGAGCATCCGCGTTCGCTCGCCCGCAGGCTTTCGGCCGAGAAGGCGGAAGCGGCGCTCGCTGCCATCAAGGGCGATATCACCTGGAAGGGCAGCTATATCCTCTCCGCCGATACGGTGGTTGCCGTCGGCCGGCGCATTCTCGGCAAGGCCGAGTTCGCCGACGAGGCGCTGAGCTCGCTCCATCTTCTGTCGGGACGCAACCATCTCGTCTATACCGGCGTTTGTCTGGTGACGCCGGATCGCAAGATCCGCCAGAAAATAGTCGAGACAAAGGTGCGCTTCAAGCGGCTGTCCGGCTTTGAGATCGAGAACTACCTGGCCTCCGGCCAGTGGCGCGGCAAGGCGGGCGCCTACGGCATCCAGGGCCTTGCCGGCACCTTCGTGCAGAAGATGGTGGGCTCCTACACCAATGTCGTCGGCCTACCGCTTTATGAAACCATTGTGCTGCTGACCGGCGAAGGCTTCGATGTGCATAGCCGGTGGCCCGAGGCCTGAGCCCACGGCCAACGCCTTAGGACGGACCGATATGCCCGAATACAGGAAAGCCGCCGCCAAGGTCGAACCGCTGCGCAAGACGCGCCCTTGCCCCGAATGCGGCAAGCCGTCGAATCGCGAACATTATCCCTTTTGCTCCAACCGCTGCCGCGAGGTTGATCTCTCCCGCTGGCTGACCGGCTCCTATGCCATTCCCGTTGCCGTTGACGAGACGAAGGCCGATTATCCCGACGAGGAAAACTAGAGGCTCCACTGGCGAAGCTCTTATTTTTCCTGATGAATCGGGCAAATCCAGCGGGACCGTCAAAAAAGAGTCATTTGACGCTTGCCATGAGCGAACAAGATGCTATAACCCCGCTCGCTTCCGGGGCGAACCAAGGCCCCACGGTGCTTTTTAAGCACCATCGGAAGCAGGTTAGCCCAGGTAGCTCAGTTGGTAGAGCAGCGGATTGAAAATCCGCGTGTCACTGGTTCGATTCCGGTCCTGGGCACCATCAAAAATCTAAAGCAAAGCTTTATTGAGTTTCCTGGTCCTCGTTGGCCTGCGACAAGCCTTTCTGCAGTACCGGAGTCCTGATAAGCGAAATGCCCCGCCAGGACGGGGCATTCGTATCAGGGGTGCCGCGCTATTGAGGAGGCGCGGCAGGTAGAAGGATGACAGAGTTCGGAAAATCGTCAATTTACCTGAACTCATTAGCCCCGCCTCCGCACAGCATCGCCCAACCTCTCAGGGCTCGAGAGATGAACTTAGTTTGGCATCCACCCCTGCCAGCCGAACCAGGTGGCGTCTTGATCGTCGGCTCTCGTCAGGGGGCTCGACGGGCGGAATGCTCTTTAGGTCGAATTTCGATCTAAACTGGAGATCTGAATTTTGAATTTTTCGCCAGCGCAGCCCCTTTTGGAGGATACGCTGGACCACGAAAAAGGGATCGCTTCGTATTATCGACCAAAGGACCATGACTGACAAAGATGAACTCTTGGCTTGGCGAAATTGCCAGTACGCATATTTCCGAGTGGCGTTCATCGCACTTCGCGCAGCGTAGTGGGGCAGATGAGGATTTGCGGCGAGCGAACGCCTGACAACTTCCAGAGCGCCCTGACCCATCTGCAGGTGATTTGATGACATGTTGCCCGGATACTGGCGGTAGCCAACCAGCCGTTCCGGAATGACTTCGACAAGATAGCGCGCGGCCAACCTAAGTTCGAAATCGAGGTCTTCACAGCCGCCAATTCCTGCTGCTGCATATGAGGTATCAAACCCGCCAATTTCGAGCGCAACATCGCGACGAACAAGAAGCGCGCTCCCATTGCCAACGTATTTGAAAGTGAGATGCCGGGCGTAGATATATCCTCTTGCAACATCGGGGCGGTAGGAGCAAACGATCTCATCGTCTCGATTGATTATATGGTGCAACACATAAACAGCGGCCCACTCACGGGATAATCTGTGGAGCGCATTTACCTGCTTCTCGATTTTGGTCGAATGCCAGAGATCGTCCGCGTCAAGAAACGCCACATATGGCCCTGATGATGCCCTGATGCCGGTATTTCTTGCCGCCGCGACACCGCGGTTTGATGTGGACAGGAGACGAATTCGCGAATCCACCCTGGCCATTTTCTCGACCAATCTTGCCGTATCGTCGGTAGAGCCATCATTGACGACGATGATCTCAAGATTCGCATAAGTCTGTTGCACTGCGGATCGAAGTGTACGTTCGATGTACGGTGAAGCGTTGAAAGCGGGAACGACCACCGACACTAGCGGCCGGGTCAAATGGACAGTTTCCCTACGATCCTCAACTGAACAAGAAACCATACAAGATGATCTTCAGGTTGTTGCCGTGTGTAGAAGGGTGCGGCGGTGCCGGCCAGCGCTCGATGAGGTGCTCCGAAAGGCACTGATCCCTTTTGGCGATACTGCATACGAACTCGCCCCCTATGATACAACGATCGTAACATGTGGACATAATCCCGGAAAGGTAGACAAATGAGGTATATCCGGCGCACGCGGCCTTCAGCGGGGCGGCCGTGGCGCGAACTCCACAAGTACTGGACGGCCATCGATCGGGATAAGCCGACCAATCCTGTTATCACCGCCTCGGCCGCGGTCGTCCCAAAGCGCGTACCCGCCCCGGTCGAGGCGGGCCGGTTATGCCATCGAATGGAACCAACACCGGGCATTGCCGTTGTAAGCAGGAGTCCCACCATGAGCAACGTCCGTCAGGCGCCAACGAGATGGTGATGGTACTCCGAGGAGAACGCGCATGGATCTCACAACTCTTCTCATCATCGTTGTAATACTTCTGTTACTTGGCGGTGGCGGCTGGTACGGCCGAGGACGCTGGTATTAAACGACGGTCTACACGCACCACTGGGTTGACGAGCGCTCCGGCTGGACGGCGCTGTCGCCACAGCGAAGCTTTGCGTGGTCCATCGATCCCATTGTCGATCCGCAATGAGCAGTCCAATCACGTAGGTTTGCTTCGGCGCGCTGACGGTTTATGCATAAGCGGCTGGAGCAACGGAACAATCGCGACCCGGTCTGGTTTAAGCTAGGTCCGTATTCCCAGCGGAGGCGACGATGTGGGCAGTTCTGATCGGTGCCGCTCTGATAATCGGCGGCCTTGTTTTTCTCTTACAGCCGACGCTCCGTCGAAAACCGAGTGATCCTCACCTGATGCCCCAAGGCGGGGCGACGTTGGAACCGCGGCGTCAAGGCCTGAGGTTCCTTGGATTATCGCGGAATTGGCCGGCGCTTGCGGTTATCGCGGTTGGCGCGCTTCTTCTCGTTTTCGGGAGCTACTAGGCCCGCCGTCAGTGAATACGCCAGTGAAGTATCTTCTCAGCGGATTGCTGACCGTGGTAAGCGTCCCTATGGGCATCAAGAACTACTTGATCGAAGGCAGCTCCGGCACTGGAAAAACGTCTGTCGCTACTGAGCTGGAGCGGCGTGGTTTTCATGTCGTCCATGGTGATCGGGTGCTGGCCTATGTTGGGGACCCCGAGACCGGCGAGGCGCTCGAAGGACCGCCGCAAGGTGTGGACCGCGTCGTTTGGAGTTACGCGCACTGGATCTGGCCTGTTGAAAAGGTCCGGGCCATCTCCGCTGACACCACTCATCCTGCGACGTTCTTCTGTGGCGGCTCCCGCAACTTCCATAAGTTCCTGGACGTGTTCGACAAGGTTTTTGTGCTCGACATAGATGTCGAGACGTTGAACAGACGATTGGACGGGCGGCCAGATGAGCCGGGTTTCGCGCCGGACGAGCGTGCGGTGGTTCTGCGCTACCATAGGAGCATCAAACACTTTCCCGCCGGGATCGGTATCGACACAACCGGAACAGTCCCGAGCGTCGTCGACGATATCCTTGCCCAACTGAGCTGAAGCCTGAAGGGTGTTGCGACGGGGTGGGGAAGCACCGGTGCCACGCAGGCTGGGCAAGGCATGCCACCAGGGCGATTGGCGCCGGGTCGCCGATACGCTGCGCGTATAAGGCGCTTACGCCGACGTCCTGAGAAGGCCTGCAGCCAAAGCGCCGAAGGCTTCGACGGCTTTCGGCAGCACATCCTGCGGCTCGTCACTGGCAGCGATCCAGAGAGCGGCATTGAGCGCCGCGCCGTTGAGCAGCCGGGCGGCGGCTTCCGCGTCCACCGGCTTCAGGGTTCCCTGTGCGATCAAGCGCTCGATCGCCCGCCTGGTAGCCTGAAGACAGTTGCTCTGGCTCGGCCATTGTGAGGGATCACCCAACACGGCAGGTCCGTCGAGGAGAACGATGCGCTGGACCTCCGGATCGAGCGCCATCTCGATATAGGCGGCACCTTCGGCAAGCAGGCCCTGCCAAGCGTCACCCGCACGGGCGCCGATCTCCTGGGCGCGCGAGGCCATTTCCGTGTCGATCTGGTCGACAACTGCGGCAAGCAGCCCGCGCTTGTCACCGAAGTTGTGGTAGAGTGCACCCCGCGTCAGCCCGACTTCGGCCGTTAGCTCGTCCATCGAGGCGGCCGCATAGCCCTTCTCGGCAAAAGCCTTTCGCCCGGCGGCGATCAGCTTCCGACGATTTTCCTCCATCGTCTCGGCGCGTCGTTTTGCCATTTCAACTCCAATTTCAGATACGCTTCGTATATGAAGCTTGACATGTGCAGCGTATCTAACTAAGTCATATACGCACCGTATATCAGATGGCGCGGCCATATGTGAAGCTTCTGCAGTGACACGGCTGCGCTCACGTTCCAATCAACGATGATGAAACGAGATCGACAATGACCAAACGCGAAGCAATTTTTCCCGCCGACAGACATGCTCTTTATGAGGAACACGGCTATTCGGCCGCCATCCGATCCGGCGATCTTCTGTTCGTGTCCGGCCAGGTCGGCAGCCGTTCCGATGGAACGCCTGAACCAGACTTCCAACGCCAGGTCGAACTGGCTTTCGAAAATCTCAAGGCGGCGCTGGATGCCGCGGGTTGCACGTTGGATGATATAGTTGACGTCACGACGTTCCACACCGACCCCGAAAACCAGTTTGAGACAATCATGGCCGTCAAGCAGAAGGTTTTCAGCGAACCGCCCTATCCAAACTGGACGGCGGTCGGCGTGAATTGGCTGGCCGGCTTCGATTTCGAGATCAAGGTCATCGCCCGCATCCCTTCGATTGCATGACCTACCGAACGAAGAGTTCGGGGATCATCATGCGGGCGCGGTCGCGCAGATTTGCCGCCTCTTGCTCATCGATAAAGCGGTAAGGCCATCGCAACCTGGTGGTGACTGGCCCCCAGTTACCGATCGCGGCGAGCAGTTTGTCGAGGGCTGCGTTTGAATAGCCATGGTCACGGCGAAACGGGACGATGTGATCGTCCATAAAGGCGCGGATGCGCTTCTCGATCTCGAGCGCGGCGTCGATGTCGGCGTGCATCAGCTCTGTCCAGGCTTGGGCACCATGGGGGCTGAGACAGGCGACGTTGGAAAACGCGCCGGCAGCAACGCCGCGTTTGATGCCGGTGGCGAGATGGTGGCCGGGAATGAACAGGGAAAATTCGCCAAGATGCGCGCGCGCCTGTGCATACCAGGCTTCGTCGCCATCGGCGATCTTCATCCCGACCACCGACGGGCAGGGGCCGCACACGTCACTGAGCTCGGCTGGCGTCAGGACGCGTTTCGCATGCGGGGGATTGTAAAGGATGAGCGGGAAGCCGTCGGCGGCCTCCGACGCGCGGTGCAGGAAGTCGACGGCTTCGAGATTGGTGAGCGGCCACCAGTCGGGCAGGATCACCTGGATTGCCAACGGCTTGTGTGCAGTGGCGCGGCGCAGGCGATCGAGCATGATGATCGGATCGGGCTGGCAGGCGCCGATGACGAAGGGCATTGCGGCGGCCCGGCAACGCGACGCCAGCATCTCCTGAATTCGCTCGTACTCCGCTTCCGTCTGGTTGTGAAATTCACCCGCAGTGCCATTCGAATAGATGCCGTCGACCTTGGCGGCGATCAGTCTGTCGATTTCCTCGCCGAGCTTTTCGAAATCGATGCTGTTGTCCTCAGCGATCGGCAGGAGCAGGCTTGCCCAGTTCCCCGCGATAGGATGGCGGCGGGTTGCCATGCTCATCTCACTTCCTTCAGTCGAGGTCATCGCGGATGCAGGCCTTGAAATGCCCGGGCGTCATTTCGCGCAGCTCCGGCACGGTCTCGCCGCAGGCCGGCAGGGTGTTCGGACAGCGCGTGCGAAAGACGCAACCGCTCGGGGGATCGGCGGGGCTCGGAATATCGCCCTTCAGGATCTGGCGGTCGCGCGGCGCATCGGGATCGGGCGAGGGGATCGCCGAGAGCAGTGCTCGGGTGTAGGGATGCAGCGGCCTGGCATAAAGCGCAGCGGTTGGCGCGATTTCCATGATCCGGCCGAGATAGAGGACGATCACCCGGTCGCAGATATATTCGACCACGGCGAGATCGTGACTGATGAACAGCATGGTCAGGCCAAGTCGCTGCTGCAGGTCACGCAGAAGGTTGATCACCTGCGCCTGGATCGAGACATCGAGTGCGGAGACCGGCTCGTCGGCGACGATGAATTGGGGCGCGAGCGTCAGCGCCCGGGCGATGCCGATCCGCTGCCGCTGGCCGCCCGAGAACTCGTGAGCGTAACGATTGACGGCGTCCGGCGGCAGATCGACCTGTTCGAGCGCGGCGCGGGCGCGTTCCAATCTCTCTTTTGCCGTGCCGAGGCCCTGGATCTTCAGTCCCTCGGTCAGAATTTCGCCGATCGTCATACGCGGCGAAAGGCTCGCGAACGGGTCCTGAAAAATATATTGCATCCGCGGCCGCAGGCGCCGCATTGCCGATGAAGACAGGCTGGTGAGTTCGGTGCCGTCGAAGCGGACGCTGCCGGCGGAGGGTTCGATGAGGCGCAGCACCGATCGCCCGATCGTGGTCTTGCCGCTGCCGGATTCGCCGACCAGCCCGACCACCTCGCCCCTGCCGATATCGAAGGAAATGGCCCGCAGGATGGTCAGCCTGGCGCCGCGGGACGTGTAGTCTTTTCCGAGGTCGCGGACCGAGAGAAGGGGCTCGCTCATCTGATCTCCTGCCAGCGAATGCAGCGGCTCTTGTGACGCAGATTGACATCGGCAAGCGGCGGCACGGCCGTGCGACAGGCGTCGATGGCAAATCGGCAGCGCGGCTGGAAAGCGCAGCCGGCCGGCATGTTCATCAGGCTCGGCACGACGCCCGGAATGGCCGCCAGCCTTTCCCCCGCCTGCTTCATCCGGCTGGCGTCACCGAGTTTCGGCATCGAGGCCAACAGGCCGATGGTATAGGGATGCCGCGGATTGCGGAAGACCTCGGCCACCGGCCCCGTCTCGACGATCCGGCCGGCATACATGACCGCCACCCGATGGGCGATTTCGGCGACGACGCCGAGATTATGGGTGACCAAGAGCATGGCCATGCCGCGTTCACGCTGCAGCCTCTGCAGCAGGGCCAGAACCTGCGCCTGGATGGTGACGTCGAGCGCCGTCGTCGGCTCGTCGGCAATCAGCAGCGTCGGGTCGCAGGCAAGGGCCATGGCGATCGTGGCGCGCTGGCGCATGCCGCCGGAGAGCTCGTGCGGATACTGACCGGCACGGCGCCTGGCATCGGGAATGCCGACGTTGTCGAGAAGCGCGACGGCAGCGTCCATGGCGGTCTTCCGGTTCGCGCCGCGATGAATGCGGATCGGCTCCGAGATCTGGTCGCCGATGGTGTAGACCGGGTTGAGGCTCGACATCGGCTCCTGAAAGACCATGCCGATATCATTGCCGCGAATGGCGCGCAGTTCCTGCTCGGGGAGGCAGACAAGGTTGCTGACCGTCCCATCCTTGCGCTTCAGATCGATACTGCCGGCCGCGATCGCACCGATGTTGCGGGTCAGCAGCCGCATAACCGAAAGGCTGGTCACCGATTTGCCCGAGCCGGACTCGCCGACGAGCGCCAGCGTCTCGCCGGCAGCCACGCTCAGATCGATGCCGTTGACCGCCGTCACCTCGCCCGAGCGGATGCGGAAGACGGTCCGCAGCCCCTTGATGTAGAGAATGGTGTCGGCGGTCTGTGGCATGGCATCCATCAGGCAAGCAGGCCGGTGGCGCGGAGGATTTGGTCGATCCTTGCCGTTTCGGCTTCGTTGAGGGCCGCACGCGGGCGCGGCATCAGCGCCGTATCGATGATGCCGAGGCTCTTCATCGCCGCCTTGAAGGCACCGATACCGGCAGCGCCGCCGCTGACCCGGCCCGCTCCGACCCAGACGATTTCGAAGAGCCGGCAGAGCCGCTCCTGTTCCTTGCGGGCCGCGACCCAGTCGCCGCGCTGAGCGGCATTCCAGAGCCTGACATAACCGTGCGGATCGACATTGGCGATGCCGGGCACCACGCCATGGGCGCCCATCTGCAGCGCCGTGTCGACGACGATCTCGGAACCGGTCATCAGGAAGACGTCCTTGTTGTCGGCGAGATCGAGCAGCACGTAACGGAAATTGCCGTCATCGCCGCTCGAATCCTTGATGCCGATGATGGTTCCCTCCTTCGCCAGCGTCACGCTGGTCTGGCGCTGCAGTTTCACATGCACGCAGACGGGAATGTCATAGGCGATCAGCGGCACGTCGACCGCATCGCGGATATAGCGGAAGTGATCGATCGTCTCGGCCTGGCTGGTCACAGTATAGAACGGCGCCGTGACGACCACCGCGTCGGCGCCGGCCGATTTGGCGATCCTGGCATGGTTGATGACCCGGTCGGTCGTCGGATCGATGACCCCGACGATCAGCGGTACCCGGCCGTTGATGACCTTGGCCGAATGCTCGATGATCTCCTGCCGGGTTTGTTCGTCGTGGAAGATCACCTCGCTGGTCGAGCCGAGCACGAACAGGCCGTGGCAGCCGGCCTCGATCAGATTTTCCAGCACCCGCGTATAGGACGGGTAATCGACGGTGTAATCCTTGTTCAACGGGGTTACGACGGGAGGAACGACACCCTTGAATTTGCTCATTTTCGCTTTCTTTCGATCGTCAGTTTAATTCGGCGCGAGGGTCGAAGGCATCGCGAAGACCGTCGCCAATGAAGTTGATTGCAAGGACGGCAAGCACCAGAAAGCCGCCGGGAAACAGCCACTGCCAGGGATATTGTTCGAGCACGGCAGTGGAGCGGGCGGCATTCAGCATGTTGCCCCAGCTTGCCGCCGGCGGCGCAATGCCGAGTCCGAGGAAGGAAAGGCCGGCCTCGAGCAGGATGGCATTGGCGATCTGCAGCGTCGCGAAGACGACCAGGATGTCGATCGAGTTCGGCAGGCCGTGGCGGAAGAGCAGGTGCGGCAGACCCGCTCCCATGCCCCTTGCCGCCGTCACGAAGTCACGCTCGCGAAGTTCCAGCAGCCGCGCGCGCACCATGCGCGCCAGCAGCGGCCAGGAGAGCAGCGAGATGACGAAGACCGTTGGCCAGATGCCGGTGCCGGCGATCGAGGCGAGCACCAGCAGGAAGATGACCGGCGGCAGCGTCATGACAAGATCGACGAAACGCATGGTGACAGCATCCGCAAAGCGGCCCGCAAGCGCCGAGACCGCGCCGACCATGAAACCGATGACGGCGGAAATGACGGTCGAGGTGAGGGCCACCAAAAGCGAGATCCGGCCGCCGTCCATGACCCGGGCAAAGATATCGCGGCCGACGCCATCGGTGCCGAACCAGTGTCTCGGTCCCGGCTGCGCATTCATCGCCAGGAGGTCGATGTCGTTGGGTTTGAAGCTCCACCACAGCGGATAGGAAAGGATCGCCACGATCACCAGCGCGATCATGGACAGGCCGGCGAAGGCCGCCCGGTTGAGCAGGAAACGATTGAGGGAGCGTGCGATCGGGCCCGGACTGCGGGCAGGGCTTCGTGCCGGCATCGCTCAGCCCACCTTGATCCGCGGATCGACCAGCGCATAGGCGAGATCGGTCAGAAGGTTGACGGCGATGACGCAGGCGCCGATCACGAGCGTCGAACCCATGATAACGGGATAATCGCGGCCTTCCACCGCATCGACCATCAGCAGGCCCATGCCGGGCCAGTTGAAGACGCTTTCGATGAAGATCGCGCCGCCGATCGCAAGGCCGATGGTCGAGCCGATCAGGGTGATGACGGGAAGCAGCGCATGCTTGATAATGACCCAGAATTCGAAGACGCCCTTGGCGCGCGCCGTGCGCACATAGTCCTGGTTCAGGACCTCGAGCATGGAAGCGCGCATGTAGCGCATGATCAGCGCTGTCTGCGCGACGGCCAGCAATGTCGCGGGCAGGACGAGGTGATGGAGGAGGTCGGCGACGGAAAATTCCCGGCCGGGCGTCAGCATGCCGCCGGAGGGCATCCAGCGGAAATAGACCGAAAACAGATAAAGGCCGACCAGGGCGCTTAAGAAGGGCGGACTGGAAATGCCGGTGACGGCAAAGACCGACAAGGACAGGTCGGCGATGGAATTGCGGCGAACCGCGCTGACGATGCCGGTCGCGATGCCGGCGATGATCGCGATCGCGATCGCCGATCCCATCAAGAGGACCGTCGGCCCGACGCGCGACAGCACAAGACCGAGCACCGGCTGGTCGGGCCGTTTGATCGAATAGCCGAGATTGCCCGTCAGCGCTTGCCCCAGCCAGGCGACATACTGCAGCGGCAGCGGCTGATCGAGGCCGAGTGTGGCGCGCAGTTCCGCAAGATCCGACGATGACATCGGCACATTGGGGTCGATATAGGCGTCGATCGGATCGCCGGGGGTAAGGCGCAGCATGACGAAGATCAGCACGCTCAAGGCAAGCAGCATGCCCACGCCGATCAGCAGGCGCCGGAGACTGTATCTCAGCATGAAAAACCCGTTCCTGTGCGGGCGGACAGGTTCGCCGACCTGGCCGCCCTTTGCTTCTCAGGATGCGCTACGCCCTATTCGGCGATCGCCCACTTTTCCGGATGCGCCTGGTAAGGGCCGCCGCCCGGGGCAGGCGTCCAGATGAAGTCCTTCAGCTTGGAGGAGGCGACGCCATAACGTTTCGCCACCCAGAGCGGACCCCAGGGCAGTTCCTTGTTCATCACCTTGCAGACCTCCTGGTAGCGGGCCTCGCGCTTTGCGGCATCCGTCTCGCTAAGCGCTGCATCGAGAGCGGCGGTCAGCATCGGCATGCGCACGCGGGCGACGTTCGGGCCGGCCGGCGGGATCTGCTTTTCGTTGAGGCCGACATTGATGCTGCCCGGGTCAGGGCCGTTCTGCAGGCCGGCATAAACCATCTGGAATTGCGCGACGTCGGGCGTCGGGTTGAGCACGATGCTGTTATAGGTCGGGGTGTCGACGGCGCGCGGCGTGACGTTGATGCCGACCTGGGCGAGCATTGCCTGGACCGCAGCCATGACATTGGCGGCAAGCGGCGTTGTGTAATAGGTCAGAAGCGTTATCGGCTTGTCGCCGTTGATCTGATCCCAGCCGGCTTCCTTCAGCAACTGCTTGGCCTTTTCCGGGTCGTAGCCGTAGGTTTCGATGCCCTTCGGCACCACCTGGTCGGCGATATAGGCGCAGTTTGCCGGTTTGGCGGCGCCGCCGTAAAGGCTCTGGATGATTGCATCGCGATTGATCGCATACATCACCGCCTGACGCACCCGGACATCCTTCCAGATCGGTGAATCATGGTTGAAGCCGAGATAGTTGACGACGAAGGAATTGCCTTCGATGACGCGGAAATCCTTGTTGTTGTTGAAGGCGGTCAAGTCGTTCGAATCGACATAGGTGAACTGGATCTCGCCGGCGCGCAGTGCGGCAATAGCCGCAGCCGGATTGGCGAAATAGCGGTTGATGATCTTTTCCAGCGCCGGCTTGCTGCCCCGGTAGTCGGTGTTGGCGGCAAGTTCGACATATTGATCGGTGACGTATTTGATGAATTTGAACGGCCCGGTGCCGATCGGCGCGGTGGACCACCATGTGTTCTTGGCGAGCTGGTCCGCCGGGATCTGCGAGAGCGCGTGCTCCGGCAACATCATCACCTTCGTCAGCGTGTCCATCAAACTTGCCGACGGAGCCGAGAGTTTGATGACCAGCGTCTTGTCGTCCGTGGCCTCGGCCGAGGAAACGGCGTTCAGGCGAGCCGCGAGAACCGAGCCGGTCTTGGCGTTCTTGGCAAGCTCGATGGTGAACTTGGCATCCTTTGCGGTGAAGGGCTTGCCGTCATGCCATTTCGCATCGGCGAGCTTGAACGTGTAGGTCATCTGATCGGGACTGACCTCATAGGACGAGGCGAGCTGGCCGACGACTTTCTCGAGCTTCTCGTCATAGGTCACCAGCGGCTCGAAATAGACGCTGAGCCAGGTAAAGCCGCCGGTGGCGGCGAGAGGGTTGAAATTACCCTGGAAACCGCCGGGCCCGACATCGAAGCAGCGTGGCGGCCTGCGCCGGGCCGGTGAAGGCCGGAACGGCGGTCGTCGCCATCATAGCAGCAAGCGCGATGGCGGATGATAGTCTGAACAGTCCTCTCATTGTGTTCCTCCCACATTGGCACTTTTCTTATTGGCGGCGATCACCCGGGAAATACCGTCATAGTGGCGGTCCAGGCGGTTCTGCGCTTGCGCGACGTCCTTCGCCTCGATGGCATCGACGATCGCCGCGTGATCCCTCCAGGTCGCGACGGGATCGACATTGTCGAGATTGACGAAATCCGAGGCCTTGTAGAAGGCGAGCCAGAACACATCGATCAGCCGGGCAAGGGTCTCGTTGTTCTGGCAGCGGAACAGCAGCGTATGAAAAAGCTGGTCTTCGTCGGCAAAGGATTGACCGCGCTCGGCATGGACCCGCATGCGCTCCACCGTGGCGCGCAGCTCGGCGATATCGTCGTTGCCGATCATCTCGACCGTCTTGCCGATCAGGCCGACTTCCAGGGTCCGGCGGATCTCGATCACTTCCTCGATCTGGCGCAGAGCGCCGCCGAGGCCATAGGCGAGATTGTCGAGCAGCGGTTCGAATGAGAAGGCTTTGACGAAGATGCCGATGCCGCGGCGCGATTCCAACACACCCAGCGATTCCAGCGCCTTGATGCCCTCACGCAGGGAATTGCGGCTGACGCCGAGCTGGTTCGCCAGGTCGGATTCGGCCGGCAGCATCGTGCCGGGCTTCAATCCGTTGTCGCTGATATAGGCTCGCAGGCTTTCTTGCACGGAAACGTGGAGCAGAGGCGCACGGGTGAGGGGCTTCATGGATTTCAGCGACATGCCGTTCTCGTTTCGGTCTGCAATGAGGTAAAACATATCCACTTGTAGGATATCCGTCAACCCAATTTGATCCCGACATTCGCCGCGGACTATTAGGGTCTTCGGACACTTCGTCTTCGCGATCGGCACCAATGAGGAAGGCCGTGCGGCTGTCGGGACACGAGCCGAAACGCTACAAGATTGCGGTATTCAAGATTTCAGGCCTGACCGCCAGCATTGCCGCCGGTTGACGCGGATGCTCGAGACCCAGTGACCGGTTGCAAGCTTTAGCCTCTGAATCGCAAGACGCCCTGCGAAGTGAAGCAGGCTGTCAAACTCCTGCCACATGCCCTGCATTAATTCGGCGTGACTGCGTATTTCTTAAATCGGAATTGATTTAAGGATATGCAGCAGCTCAATGCGTTACCGCATGCCTTGCGCCTCTGAGAAGACGCGCGGTACCCCAGGTAATCGCGCCGATGGAGATCCGATGCCCGCAATCCTGCGAAAGAAATCTCATGGCGTCTCCACGCGGGCGCAGGTCATCGACGGTGCTGAGGATATTGGCGTCTCCTATCAGGTGTTTTCCGATACGGTGGTCGAAGACGTCGTCGTCAAGAACTCGCCACGCGGCTTTAAATTTCACAACGGCAAGAACCTCGTCGTCAGGCGCTGCGAAACCGAGAATGTCCGAGGCGACGGCATCTATCTGACGAAGACGTCGAACGTGCTTCTGGAAAACAACCGCATGGGTGCGGCACCGGGCGAGGGCGCGGATTGCTGCCAGTTCGCCTATCAAAACAGCGACGACAATATCAGTTCCGATATCGTGATCCGCGGCAACCTCTTCCTGCAATCGCCGACGAGCAGTTCTAACAAGGGCGCGCTGGTCTGCGACAAAACCCGGAGATACCGCGTCGAGTACAACTTCATCGGCGGCAAGAATTTTTCCTTTTCGTCGATCGGCGATAATGCCGTGGTGCGCAGCAACATCATGCGCGACGGCAGGATGAACGACTATTCCTTCGGTTACGGCATCGGCGACAAGGCCGATCATGCCGGTCATCACCTCTATGACAACTGGATCGAGAACAACAATCGCGGCATCAGCCTGAGCGGCTTTTCCGACCAGGAGCGGGCATTCCGCAAGGATATCGATATCCATGACAACATCATCAGCGCATGCGACGTCGCCTTTTTCGCCAATCGTCCGTGGTCGGGCAGCCTCCGGCGCAACATATTCATGCGTTGCCGGCAGGACATCCTATTGAAAGGAACGGGCCAAGCGACGGCCGGTGAGATTGACGGCAATTATCATAATGACGGCAGCTTTCTGAACGTTACGCCGCCGCCGCTTCGCTTCAATGCCGACGGCAAAGCCTCCGTCGCCTCGGGTGAATGGACATCCGAACCCGATGAAATCGTCATCCAGTGGCGCGACAAGGGCATCGACATATCAGGCGCCAACCGGCCTTCCATTGCCGTCGAGCCCGGCATGGAACTGTCGTGCGTGCTGCTGGCGCGCAAGGGCCGCAATTGGATGCTGGCGATCGCCGAGACAGCCTATGACGAATTCACGCCGCGCGCATGGCAGGAAAAAAAGCTGCCCTGGCAGAAGCGGTATTTCTCGATCTGAACGGCGCCGCGCGCAACCGCTGATCACCCGGCCCGGAACCAAAGACCGGCTTTGCCGTTGATTGCCATGTCCCACCGTGTCGGGGAGACAGGACCGTCATGGCACGCCAGACATTCTGGAAGGGTTATCTCAAGCTTTCGCTCGTCACCGCCTCCGTCTCGCTGACGCCGGCGACGACCGAAAGCAACAAGGTGCATTTCCACGTCCTCAATCGCCAGACGAAAAACCGCGTCGAAAGCCGCTATGTCGACAGCGTCACCCACAAGCCGGTCGCCGACAGGGACCAGGTGAAGGGTTATCCGCGCGGCGAGGGCGACTATGTTCTTCTCGAAGACGAAGAGATCGAGGAAGTCGGGCTTGAAAGCACCCGCACCATCGAGATCGACAGTTTCGTGCCGCGCGGCTCGATCGACTGGATCTGGTACGACAAGCCGCATTTCCTGGCGCCCGCGGACAAGGTCGGCGTGGAAGCCTTCTGCGTCATCCGCGAGGCGATGAAGGCGAACGACGTCGTCGGCATTGCCCGTCTGGTCCTCTATCGCCGCGAGCGTGCCGTGCTGCTGGAGCCGCAAGGCAAGGGCATTATTCTCTGGACCCTGCGTTATGGCGACGAAGTGCGCGAACCCTTTGCCGAGATCGACGATAAAGCAAAGATCGACAGCAAGCTTTTGACGCTGATGAAGCAGCTGGTAAAGGAAGAGACCAGGGATTGGAGCCCGACCATGGTGCAGGATCCGATCCAGAAGCGCCTGAAATCGATGATCCGCGGCAAGCAG
This sequence comes from Rhizobium sp. H4, assembly GCF_003013335.1. Taxonomy (NCBI): domain Bacteria; kingdom Pseudomonadati; phylum Pseudomonadota; class Alphaproteobacteria; order Hyphomicrobiales; family Rhizobiaceae; genus Rhizobium; species Rhizobium sp. H4. Next base: position 168,607 of record NZ_PSOW01000012.1, on the reverse strand, counting down.
AAGAACCTGAAGAAGGCCGCACCGGCCAAGAAACCGGCGCCGGTGAAATCGACTGGCAACGTCATCAACATCATGGATGCGCTGAAAAAGAGCCTGGCGGAAGAAGGGGAGAGGAAGCCGCGTTAGAGCAATTTCAGCATCTGCGAAGCGCTGTCGTTAAAGCTGAAGCGGTTCTTGCGCTTCGCCTGACAGGATTCGAGAGCCATCTCTCAGCCTGCCTTCTTTTTCTGGCTGTCGCTGCGGGCCGGCGCCCTCTTCTTTGCCGGTGTTTTCTTAGCCGCACCCTTGCCGGTCATCTTGGCGCTCTCGCGCAGCGCCTCCATCAGGTCGACGACCTTGCGTTCCGACGCCGGCTTCTTCTTCGGCGGCTCCCGGCCCTCGATCTTTGCCTTCACCAGTTCGACGAGAGCAGCTTCGTAACGGTCCTCGTAGGCGCTCGGATCGAAACTGCCGTGCTTGGTCTCGATGATATGGCCGGCGAGTTCAAGCATCTCCTTGTCGAACTTGATGTCGGGAATGTCCTTGAAGACAGTGTCGGCCGAGCGCACCTCATAGTCGAAGTTGAGCATGGTCGCGACGATGTGGCTGTCATGAGGCCGGATCAGCAGCGTCCGGTTGCGCTTGAAGAGCACGGCTTCGGCGAGCGCTGCCACCTTGCCGTCGCGCATGCCCCGGACGATCAGCGACAGCGCTTCTTCGTCATGTTCGTCGACGGGCGCGAGATAATAGGGACGGTCGAAATAGAGCTTGTCGATATCGTCATACGCAATGAAAGCCTTGACGTTGAGCACCTTGTCGCTTTCCGGCATGATCTCGGCGATCTCGTCGCCTTCGATGACGATGTAATCGCCATTCTCCATCTGGTAGCCCTTGACCTGATCGTCCCGCTCGACCGGCTTGCCGGTCTCGCTGTCGACGAACTGCCGTTCAACCCGATGGCCAGTCCTGCGGTTGATGATGTTGAAGGAAACGCGGTCGGAGGAGGAAATGGCGGTATAGAGCCCGACGGCGCAAGCAAGGTCGCCTACCTTCAGATGACCTTTCCAGCTTGCCCGCGCGGCCATTCCACCCTCCGTCGCAAATCAGAGCCGACTGTTGCTCTTGTCGGTTTCGAGCTCCTGAAACGCCCAGCCGCCGTCGGGTGAGGGATAGGCGAGCAGCGCATCGCCGTCGCCGATTTTCTGGCGTGAAGCGGCATCCTTGGCGTGGACAATCGCTTCGTCGGCCGTCGCATAGGTTTCCGACAGTGTGTCGCCGAGCTTGTAAGCCCAGCCATTGTCGTGCGGGACAACCTGATAAGTGATATCGGCCATTTCGGATCTCCTCTTCTCAAGTGATGTCGGCGAAAACCAAGCACGCTTCGCCATCACGCTCTAGTTCCGATTTGGTTTCCGCCTTTCGTCGAGCGCGATGATTTTTTCCAGGGAGGCGATGTCCTCGCTGGTAACGACGGGAACCGGATCGGCCGCAATCGCCTCCAGCACCTCCTGCGAAATGGCGCCGTTGCGGATCGCCCATTCCAGCGTCTCGCGCGTGTCCCGCTCGGCCTTGAGCTGTGCATAGAGCGCGATGATCAGCCGGTCGCGGGCGTCCATCCGCCGGCCCTGACGATCCATGCTGCGGACATGCGCCATTGCGATGCACCTTTGTCACTGGTTTCGTACAGGTGTAGTCAACTGATGACGGATGGAAAGGTTCCGTTGCCGAGCGTCGCCACGCCGTTGCGGGCCGACGCGCAACTCGCTATCTCTGCGAGGCTGTTGTCAGAGGATTTCTCATGGTCGATCTCAAGGCTCGCCCCCGCCGGACCGGCGCTACCGCCACGCTCGGCCGCACCGGTTTTCCGCATGTGACTTCCACCACCAAGGGTGAAATCGATATCGTCACTGCGCCGTCGCAGCCGGGCTTCAGCCCGCTCGACCTGCTCTATGCCTCGCTTTCTGCCTGCCTCGTGCTCAGCGCCCGCATTGCCGCCAGCAAGATGGGCGCTCTCGACAGGATCAGCGAGATCGCTGCCGACGTCACTGGCGAAAAGGCGGAAGAAGGGCTTTCACGCGTTGCCAAATTCAACATTGTCTTCTCGATAATGGGCGATATCGACGAGGAGACTCGCCGCAAGATCGTCCATGCGGCTGAAGATGAGATCTGCACGGTCAGCAACACCATCCGCGGCAATCCTGAATTTACGACGACAATCTCAGCAGCGCATTAATCTACACAATTATTATAGACAACTGCCGGGCGAGGATTGCACTAGGAATGTCCGGCTTCTATGTTTGGCCATCGAAGCAAGATCCGGCCACCATGCAGCCCAAGCCCCTGCCGACGTCAAAACAGCCCGTCGTCGCCATCATCGGCGGTGGCGTTTCCGGTGCGGGCGTCGCCTATCATCTCGCCCGGGCGATGGGCGGCGAACATCCCGTGATCGTCGTTTTCGAGCCGCGGGCGGAGCTCGGCCGTGGTCTTGCCTATGACACGGACGATCCGGCCCACCGCATCAATGTCCCGGCCGCCAAGATGAGCCTGCAGCCTGACGACCAGGGTGAATTCCAGGCCTGGATCGAGGCCCGGGACGCAGTCGCCTGCGACCCCGAGGCAAGACGCTCCGACGGCCAGATCTTTCCCCGGCGCCGGCTCTTCGGCGATTATGTCGCCTCCCTGCTGAAGCCGTTTCTGGACGACGGCAGCGTGCGCCATCGCCGCGCGGCGGTGAGCCATGTCGAGCGCCGGGCCGGCCGTTGGTCGATCCGCGACGAGAACGGCGGCGTGACTGAGGCCGATATGGTCGCGATCGCCACCAGCCATCCGCCGCCGGCCGCTCCCGGCCGGCTTGCGAGCCTTCTTGCCGCCCACCCCCGTTTCGTCCCCGACACGACGAAGCCGGGCGCGCTCGACGTCATCCGTCCCCACGACCGGGTGCTGGTCATCGGCAACGGCCTGACCGCCGCCGATGTCATTGCCTCGCTTGCCGAACGCGGACATCGCGGTCCGCTGACGGCGATCTCGCGCCGCGGCCTGCGCTCGCGCGGCCATCCGCCGGTGCCGCAACCGCTCTTCGGCGATTTCCTCTCCGATGCGGCACACTCCGCCGTTTCGCTGCTGGCCGGAATCCGCGCCGCCATCAGCGCCGCGAAAGCGCAGGACATAAGCTGGCATGGGGTGATCGATCAGGTGCGGGCGCAGGGCTATGATCTCTGGCAGGCGCTGCCGGTTGCTGAACGGCGCCGTCTTGCCCGCCATCTGCGTCCCTATTGGGATGTGCATCGTTTCCGCATCGCACCGCAGGTGGAAGCCGTGCTCGATATGGCGATTGCTGCCGGTCGCCTCGAAATCCTTGCCGGTTCCGTCGCCGATGGGCGCATCGAAGGCGAACTCATCCTTTGCACCCTGCAGCCGCGCCATCGCGGCCAGCCGCTTGAGCGGATCTATGACGCTGTCATCGTCACCACCGGTCCGGCCCATGGTGGCATTCTCGAAACCCAGCCCTGGCTCGCGGCGCTCGCGACAGACGGCCATTTGTCGCTTGACCCCACAGGTCTCGGCCTTGCCTGCACCGAGCGCTCGGAGGCGATCGGCCCGTCGGGAACGGCGGATCCGTCGCTGTTGATCTCCGGTCCGCTGGCGCGGGGCACATTCGGCGAGTTGATGGGACTGCCGCAGGTGACCGAGCACGCCTTCTTCATTGCGGCCGAAATCGCCGCAAAGCTGCGACTGGCTGACACAAAGACGCATCCGGCCTGATTTTCCGTTTCGATGTCGTTCTCCGACTGTCTCAGGCAATCGACTTCTGCTACGCAGTCCAAAGTCAATGGCCCGGCCTTCGGGCAATCAGAAATAGCGAGACCATGTCGCAAACCGCTTCCACCCTTTCCGAAGCCTCGCCTTCCAATCGTCTCGCTCTTGCGGCGCTCGTTCTCGGCGGCGCGGCGATCGGCGGCTCGCCGATCTTCGTGCGGCTTTCCGAAGTCGGGCCGATGGCCACCGCCTTCTGGCGCGTGGCGCTGGCGCTGATCCCGATCTTCATCGTCTCGCTCATGAAGAAGGATGCGGGGCCGAAGCCGCAAAACCTTTCCGATTATGGCATGCTGGTTCTTCCCGGCGTCATGCTGGCGCTCGACCTTGCCGCCTGGCACCTTTCGCTCACCATGACCTCGGTCGCCAACGCGACGCTGCTTGCCAATCTCGCGCCCGTTTTCGTCACGCTGATCGCCGTCCTGGTTTTCAGGGCGAGAACCAGCGGCGTCTTCCTGTTGGGGCTGCTTCTGGCACTTGCCGGGGTCGTTATTCTGAAAGGCGGTCCGGCAGGGCTCGGCAATGGCGATTTAAGCGGCGACGGCGCCGCGATGATCGCCGCCTTCTTCTATGCCTGTTATATCCTGGCGATCGGCAGGCTGCGCAGCCGGTTCGATACGATCCGCATCATGCTGTGGAGCACGGCATCGGCTGCCGTCTGCATCTTCCCGATAGCCTTTTTCTTCGAAGGTCAGATGCTGCCGGCGACCCTCTACGGCTGGTCGATCCTCTTCGGCCTCGCCTTTATCAGCCATGCCGGCGGGCAGGTGGCGATCACCTATGCGCTGGCCTATCTGCCGCCGGCCTTTTCATCGCTGACGCTGCTGCTGCAGCCGGTCGTGGCCGCGATCCTCGCCTGGGCGCTGCTCAATGAGGCGATCGGCACGATGCAGGCGCTCGGCGCCGCAGTGGTGCTGGCCGGCATCATGGTCGCCCGAACGTCTCGCTCGTCGGCTTGACGGCTTGCTGCTCCAGCGGCGGTGTCTCATCGCCCATTCTCTGGAGCAGCCACTTCTGGATGATCGGCACATCGGCATCACCGAGGTCGTGACCGCCCGGGATGACGTCGGAATCGACAGTGGCGCCCGAACTTTTCAGTCTCTCCTCGAGTTCGCTCGCATATTGGCCGTAGGCATCGGTCTTGCCGCTGATGACGAGCAGGTCCGTGCCCTTCAGATCGGCATGCGGGAAGTCGCTGAGTACAGGCATGGAGCGCAGCAGCACCGCCTTGTGAACGAGGTTCGGGTGCAGGTAGAGCAGCGAGTTCAATAGGTTGGCGCCGTTGGAATAGCCGACATAGACGATCTTCTTGGGGTCGAGCCCGTAAGACTTGACGGCGCCGTCGATGAAGGCCGCAAAGGCCTCCGCCTCGGTCTTGATGTCGTCCTGGTCGAAGGAGAAGGGTGTGATGCGCTTGTACCAGCGCGGAAAACCCTCTTCCGTCGCACGACCCCGTACGCCCATGAGGGTTGCGCGCGGCGCCGCCTTGTTCAGCAGTGGCATGAGCGTCGTCTCATTGCCGCCCGAGCCGTGCAGCAGCACGAAGACGCTGCCGTCGGGATTCGGCGGCGTGTAGAAGCGATGGACGAAGGGCAGCTCGCGGTAATTGACGCGCGGCTGGCCGGGCATCGAAAATTGCGGCAGCACTACCTTCAGCTCGTCGAGATTGGTGATCGCGCCGGGTGGCGCGAAAAGCTTCGTTCCGAGTGCGGCTTGCTCCTCGTCGACAGTCATGCCCGGCTTGTCGGTCGCGAGCTCGACCAGCGTCCCACCCGGTTCGCGGGCATAGAGCGAACGGAAATATTTGCGGTCATGCATGTTGGTCGGCGACGCATTGGTCGCCTCCAGGGCTTTGCCGACCGACAGCAGCGTCTCCTCGTCCGGGGCGCGGAACGCGACGTGATCGATGGTGCCGGTGCCGGGCGCCCCGGACCAGAAGCCGCGTGCATCGCGCACGTCGATAATGTCGCCCGATTGCGAAACCAGCCTGTGGATCGTGCCCCGATTGGCCTGGAAGCGGTAGCCGAAATGGCGCTCGAGAAAGCCCCGGCTTTCGTCAGGCTTCTCCGTCAGCATGGTTGCGCCGCGCACGCGCTGGACTGCATGTTCTGACGGGATCGAGGCGCCGTCCCAGGCGGCCGGCGATGTCAGGTTCTTGGCGCCTGCGAGCTTGAGGATGATATTGTCGGGATCTTTCAGCCTGAGCACGGGCTCGCCGAATTCGTCGGTCGGTCCCTCAGAGCGCAGGCCGAAGCTCATGGCGCGCGTCAGCCAGTAGCCGATGCTCGCCGGATCGATCGCCAGCGAAATCTCGCTGATCTGGCCGTAGCCTGCCCGGCCGGGGGCGCCGTCTTCCCAGACGAGGAAGGTAAGCAGCGAACCCGGCGTTCCCGCCGCATCGCCATAGAGGAGATGAAGCTGCATCACATCTTCGTAACCGGCCGTCTGCTTGACGAGCCGCATGCCGAGAAAGCCGGCGTAAAAGTCCACGTTTGCCTGCACCTTGCGGGTGATGGCCGTCACGTGATGTATGCCTGATACCATCGAGAGCAGTCCTGATTGAAGCGGCGTCGTCAGGAGCGCGAGTATGAAAGTTGCAAAGATCATACCGTTGCCAATGACCACCGCTTAGTTTTGTTCCGCACAAAGCGCAAGCGAATCGCCGCGCTGCAGCAGCTCCAAATGATCGACATCTACGAGGGCCTCTTCCAGTTGCTGCAGGGTCGGCGGCTTGACCATATAGGCGCGCGCGCCGAGGTTTCTGGCCCGCTGCATGTCGGTCTCGTCGCTTGAGGTGCTGAGAATGCAGACGGGAATCCGCTTCAGTCGGGCGTCGGCCGACAGTGCGTTCAGCACCTCGAAGCCGTCCATGATCGGCATGTTGATGTCGAGCAGCATCAGGTCGATCTGCGGCAGGTCGGCTGTGCCGGCGCGCTCCTCGAGCAGCCGCATCGCCTCGCGTCCGTTGGTGGCGACATGCAGGTTGAAGGTCACCTTCTCCCGCCGCATCAGCTTGATCTTCAGAATCTGAATGTCGGCCGGGCTGTCTTCGACCAGCAGCACTTCGGCAAGCCTGCCGGAACCTTCGCCCGGCTGCTCCGCAGGCTTTGGGCTGGGCGGAGCGGCCGATGCGGCCGGCGGCGCGGGCCGCGCCGCGGCGAGCGGTATTTCGACGATGAAGGTGGCGCCGGGGCCCTTCTCCGGTTCGCACCAGATCGAGCCGCCATGCAGCTGCGCGATGCGGCGGCAGATGGCAAGCCCAAGCCCGGTGCCCTCGATGCCGCGGCCGACCAGCCGCTTGAACGGCTGGAAGATCAGCTCGCGGTGCTGGGGATCGATGCCCGGTCCATTGTCACGCACCGTCAGGCGGCAGGTATGGCCCTCTGCTTCACCTGAGATCGTCACCTCCGGAACCTTTTGATCGCAATAACGGATGGCATTCGACACCAGGTTCTGCAGAAGCTGGGTCAAAAGCGTCGCATCGCCCATGACCTCCGGCAGTGCGCCGCGAATGATCACGGCCCCGCGGCTCTCCATCTGCTGGCGCAGATTGTCTTCCACCTGGTTGAGCACATCCGACAGCGAGACCGGCGTCAGCTCCGGCCCGCCATAGGCTTCGAGCTTGGTGAAGCCTGAGACCTTGACGATCAGGTCTTCCATATGGTCGGCGGCGCTCAGCACGTAATCGAGCAGTTCCCGGTCTTCGGCCGGAAGTGCTGCGGAACCGTGCAGGATGCGGCTGAAGGATTTGATCGTCCTGAGCGGCTCCTTCAGATCATGGGCCATGGCGCGGGTGAAGATCTCGAGCGACTGCCGCTTCTGCTCCAGCTGTGCTTCCAGCATGCCGTGCATGATGGCGTTCTGAATGCAGCGGTGCAGCGTTTCGGGCGAAAGCGAATCCTTGGTGAGATAGTCGCGCGCACCGGCCTTCATCACTTCGACGGCGACGGTCTCGCTGCCCTGGCCGGTCAGCATGATGACATTGGCGACAGGATCGTCCTCCAATATATCGGCCAGCACGCCGAGCCCGTCGCGCCCGGGCAGCGAATAATCGAGCAGGATGCAGTCCGGCCGCTTGCGCCCGTTCAGCGCACGGCCCTCTTCGCCGGTCTCCGCCTCGACGACGGTGTAGGCGGTGCTGGAGACGCGGCCCAGTATGCGACGATAGACCTCGCGATCGTCGATATTGTCGTCGATGATGAGAATGCAGCAGTCTTCCGCCAAACCGTCAGTCCTCGAGCGGCAGGATTGCGATTTCGAACCAGTATTCCTTCAGCCGCTGGATCGCGGCGAAGAGGCCGTCGAGATCGACCGGCTTCTGCACATAGGTATTGGCGCCGAGCGCATAGCAGCCTTCGATGTCGCGCTCGTCGTCGGAGGTCGTCAGGATCACCACCGGAATCTTGCGCCAGCCGTCATTCGACTTGATCGCCTCCAGCGTCTTGCGGCCGTCGAGGCCGGGCATGTTGAGATCGAGCAGGATCAGCCCGGGTTTCGGCACCATCGTCGCGAGCATGTCGAGCGCTTCATGCCCGGAGGCTGCCCAACGGATCGAGTTGCGAAGATTGGTGCGCTTGAATGCGCGCATCGTCGCTTCGAAATCGTCTTCGCTGTCTTCGACGATGAGGATCGGTTGCGTGTCACGCTGCTGCATTCTGCCCCTCGCGCTTTTTTCCCAGGGTGAAATAGAATGTGGTGCCGGCGCCGACTTCGGATTCCAGCCAGATATCGCCGTTGTGCCGCGCGATGATCTTGCGGACGAAGGTAAGGCCTGCTCCGGTCCCGTCGTCGGAATCCTGCGACTTTTCGAGACGTTTGAAAATGCGGAAAATATCCTCGTGGAATTCCCGGGGTATGCCTTTGCCGTTATCCCTAACGAAAAACACGTTGCGGGCAACCGTGCCGTCCTCGCCGACATAGCGTTCGAGATAGCCGATCGAGACCAGCGGCGCCGGCTTGTCGTTGTATTTGATCGCGTTGGTGATGAGATTGCGGAATACTTCGGTCAGCCGCGGCGCGTCGCAGACGACGTCCGGCAGCCGGCCTTCGATGACGACCTTGGCATGCCGCTCCTCCAGCAGCAGCTCCATCGTCGCGACCACATCCTTGACGATCAGACCGATATCGGCGCGTTTGACCGCCAGCTGCTGTCGCCCGAGCCGGGAGAAGTAAAGCAGGTCGTTGACGAGTTTTTCCATGCGCTGGCTGAGACGCACCAGACGGTTCAGGCGGCGCACGCCGTCATCGTCGAGCTTGTCCTCGTAGTCTTCGAGGAGAAAGCGGGAATGGTTGTGCAGGCCGCGCAGCGGCTCCTTCAGATCATGCGAGGCGATATAGGCGAATTCATCGAGGTCGTGGTTGCTGCGCTCGAGTTCGGCCGTATAGGCCTCGAGCTGGGCAAGCGTGGTTTTCATCCGCTCTTCCTGCCGGGCGCGCTCGCTGATGTCGCGAACGATGCCGACAAAGGTCTTTGTCTCACCGCTGACGACGACGCTGATCGAGACGTCGATCGGAAAGACGATGCCGTTCTTGCGCCGCCCGGAGACCATGCGCGTCGTGCCGATGATGCGTTCCTCGCCGGTCTGACGGTAATGGCCGAGATAGCCGTCATGCTCGGAATGATAGGGCTCCGGCATCAGCATCTTGATGTTCCGGCCGATCGTCTCCTGCGGGGAATAGCCGAACATGCTTTCGGCCGCCGGATTGAAACTCTTGATCGTTCCGCGTTCGTCGATGACGATGACGGCGTCGGGCGTGCTGCGCACCAATGCGCCGAAGCGGATGCGCTCGGCCTCGAGATTATGGTGGTTGCGCAGGAAATAGAAGACGAGGATCGCGATCAGCCAGAGCGTGGCGGCGGTGATCGTGCGGTTGGCGATCTCTTGCCAGAAGCCCGCTTCGTCGTGCCGGACGGCAAGGAAGCCGAGCATCAGCAGCACGGTGCAGGCAAAGGCGAAGAAGAGCGGCGCATTCCTGTTGCCGAACCAGAGGGCCGTCAACACCAGCGGCACGTAGAGAATGCCGTTGGCAAGGCCAAGCGGCGTATAGAGATCGACAAGAAGGCCGGTGAAGCAGACCGCCGCCGGGATCCAGAGCGGGATCTGCGCCCGGTTTGCCGGCTGCAGCCACCAGGAGCGGGCAAGAAGGCCCGAGCCGAAGAACACCAGGCCGATCGCCGTATGCAGCGCCATCGCCGCATAGGGCCCCCAGCGGTAGCCCTGTTCGGCATCGGTGACATAGCTGGCGAGCGCGATCATGCCGAGCGTGATGACGACGTAGCTGGTCAGCTCCTGGACCACCCGGCTTGTCGACGTCTCGATGTGGAGGGAGAGCAGCAGCGAAACATTGGCGATCAGGAAGACCAATGCCGTGTTGGGGCCCATGCCGCCGCCGATCTCGGCGATGAAGTCTGACGGAACCAAGAGGTGCGAGATCAGCACGTCGACATTGTGGAAACGCCGCCCGAGCGTGGCGATTTCCACGAGCCGGGCCGTCGCGATCGCTGCCGCAAACCCCGCCATCACCGTTGCCGCCATGCGTAAGCGGCGGTCGGCCAGCATCGAGGCGGCAAGCCCGGCGCCGGAAAGCACGAAGCAAAGCGCGGCATTAAAAGCCATCGACGGGAAACCGGGGATTAGCGAGATGACGATGGCGATCTGCAACAACCAGCCGGCCAGGGCGCTGGCGCCGAGCAGCAACATCAGGCAGCCGACAGCAATCGCGAAGGCGCGGTAGCGCCGCCTACGCTGATCCTGCAGGTCCACGTTGCCCTTATCCTGCACCCGTATATCCTCCGCCGGTTCGCTCCATTTTTTCCGAAATCGAGGAATACTCAATAGGCAGGCGAAGCCGCCGCCGCGCTTTTTGCGAAATGATTTTTCGATAAAACAGATCGAATTTTGGTGAAATCGCGATATCGTGCGAGCGAAGGACGGCGAGGTTCATTCGAACAATATCCAAATCATGGTGCTGGATGCCTACCATCGTTTACGTCGACGACAGCAGGGATGATCTCTTCTATCTCGACTATATCCGCAGGAAGCAGCAGATAGACGTCGATCTGTTCTGTTTTTCGACGGCCGAGACCGCGCTGGAAGCGCTGAAGCAGCGGGTGGCGGAAGGCTGGGCTCCACCGGAGCTGCTGGTCGCCGATCTCTACATGCCTCTCGACAGCGGTATCGGCCTGGTGAGCAAGTTGCGCGGCGACGATCGGTTCAGCGCAATGCGGCTTGCGATCTGCAGCGGATCGGATGCCGATGAGGATCGCGCCCGCGCGCTCGAGGCCGGCGCCGATTTTTACCTCGAGAAGCCGCTTGACCTTGCCGAGATCGTTCTCAATCTTGAAGTGTAGGAAACCGCGAAAACCGGTGGTGCGTTTCCTGGCGTTCGTTCGGGCGATATGACAAACCGCAATTGACAAGGCCGAGTGTGCATCCCAAGATGCAACCGAAACGAAGCGGACGGAATTAAAAATAAGCGCTGAGAGAACCGAATGGACCCGCGTTCGCCGCCACGAACTTCAGCCAACCCCTTAGCTAATGGGCCTATCGGCTCTCTCGCGCTTACGTCTGGCACTGCCTTCCCACATTCATGGATGTTGAACGCGTGAAGATTTACGATACCCAGGTAAGAACTACTGCCCCTCAGTATAATCTGCCCGTGCATCACCTGTAGTTGAGATAACTGATGATATCCGCCTTGCGTACCGAAAGTCCCCGTTTCGATATCTCTCATCAACCGTCTCGCAATTTTTGTAGCTCTTCGCCTTTAAGACGTATATCCCAAGATTTAGGGATTGGGGGCATGGCGGGAGGAGAGGAAGATTGGGAATGAGCAATGCCGCGGCAACTCCTTTTCATGCCGGGCCGGAGCTGAGCCGGGCAATCAACCGCACCGATTTTTTCCGTCTGCTAAAAGCGGCGGCGCAGCATTATCACTTCGACAATTTCGCGCTTGCCCGCATTTCCGAAGCTTCGGCTCCTTTCGGCGAACGCGATGTCGTCATCACCAGTGTCCCCGAGCGCCGCGTCGGCCTTTTTATCGCGACGTTGAAGGAGACGCTTGGAACTGTCCGGGCAAAGAGCGCCCAGTTCCTGGCAACTCCGGTGCATGGCAGAAGTGCTGAGCCGGATACCTATCCCTCCGATCGCCTGTTCAACGAGTTCCGCAGCGGCGTCTTCCTTTTCATTCCGCTGTTCACGCCGGAAGGGCGGCGATATTGCCTGGTGCTCAGCGGCGAGCGTGAGGAGCCGGATCAGGGCGAGATCGCCGACCTGCTTCTCGACGCCATGCGCATTTTCGACAAGCTCTACGAGGAAATCCTGACGCAGGAAATGTCCGGACGGCTGACACAGCGCGAATCGGAAATCGTCAAATGGACGAGCGAAGGCAAAACCTCAGCGGAAATCGCCATCATCCTTGGTCTGTCCGAACACACGGTCAATTCGCATATCACCGCGGCCGCGCGCAAACTCGACGCGGTGAACCGCGTCCACATGGTGGCGATCGCCCTGAGAAACGGTTTGGTTTCGTGACAATGGACTTTGGGACTGGGGAAAATGAGATGACCAGCGAAACGGTCCGAAAGAATGCGGTAAAGGTTCTCTTTGTCGACGATGAATTCATCGAATTCCGCGCGCTCAAGAAGAAGATCGCCGAGCTCTCCGAGCCGCTGGTCGAGGTCGAATATTCGCCTTCGATCGGCGACGCGCTGGAAAAGATCCGCGCGGCGCGCTTCGATCTCATCCTGCTCGACAACCGCCTTCTGCCCAATGCTGATTTCCGCGAAACGGTGCCGGAGCTGCGCGGAAGCGGCTATACCGGCCCGATCGGCGTCGTCTCGACCGATATATCCGGCGGCTATTTCCAGGAGTTTCCCGATTACGGCGTCGATTTCCGCATCGGCAAGGACGAAATCGACGCCCAGACGCTGCAGCACATCATCCGCGAATATGTGCACTATGACGTCCCGGATTTCTGGAAGGACGATTACAGCATTTAACGCATGTCGCCCCAGGACTGTGGGCGGTTTGCCTCAAGAAACCGGAAGGTGGATGGTGAAGCGGCTGCCGCTTTCGTCCGAATGTTCGAGGCTGAGATCCCCGCCAAGCGCCTTCAGAAGCTCCTGCGCCGTCGTCAGTCCGAGGCCGGCGCCCGCGACCGCTCCCGCCTTCGGCAATTTCCAGAACGGCTCGAAGATCCGCTCCCGATAGGCGGGATCGATGCCGGTTCCGTTGTCGGAAACCCGGATCAACCAATTCTCCCCCTTCTGCTCCGCCGTGATCGCCACATGCGGCGGCGATGAACGGCGATAGGTGAGGGCGTTGGAAATGAGCTGCCTCAGCACCAGGCCGAACAAAGCAGGGTCGGTGCGGATGGAGGGCAGGCCCCGGCAGGCAAGCGTCGCGTCGTGCGCCCCTGTTTCATCGATCAGCTCGGGCCAGACCTGTTCGGCCAGCGCCTGCAGGTTGACCTCCTCGGGCGTCACCTGAGGCGCGCCACCGGCAAGGCTCATCAATGCCTTGGTGAGGCGCTGCGCGGCCTGCGCCTTTTCCATGATCATCCTCAGGCTCTGAAGCTGTTCGCCGTCGAGCGTCTCCTCGAGATCGTCGAGCAGCAACTCGGCATACATGGCGATATGGCGAAGCGGCGATTGCAGGTCGTGCGAGGCGGTTGCGAGAAAACGTTTGATGCGCTCTTCGGTGTCGCCGGCAATATTGGTGTCAAGCGGTCTCGTCGGGTTGGATGACATCTGGCGGTTTCCCCGATCTCTGCTGCGGTGCCGCGCATCTTTTTCGGACGCGCAACGGACGCTGTAATATCTTGAATTGCTGCATAATTTTTTCCTGGCAATAGGCAACAATAAAAACAGGGCGCCGGTTCTGCAACCGGCGCCCCGTTCAAGGATGCGTTAACAGCTGTTTTCAGCCTGCCGATGTGCGCGAGCGGCCCTCTTCCGGCGGGATGATGTCGACGCCCGCATCGGTTGCCGGCGCCTTCGCGTGGCGACGGCGCCAGTCGCCGAGGAAGAGCAGGATGGGTGCGGCAATGAAGATCGACGAGGCGCCGGCAACCAGAATGCCGAATACCATCGGGATCGCGAAGCTCGATACGGCGCTGCCGCCCCAGATTGCCATCGGCACCAACGCGAGGAAGGCCGTCGCATTGGTGTAAAGGCTTCGCGCCAGGGTCTCGTTGATCGACTTGTCGATGATCTCGCGCAGCGGCATCGACTTGTAGAGCCGCATATTTTCGCGCATGCGGTCATAGACGACGACCTTGTCGTTCACCGAGTAGCCGACCAGCGTCAGGATGGCGGCGATGGCCGTCAGGTTGAAGTCTAGGCCGGTGATCGCGAAGAAGCCGATCGCCTTGGTGACGTCGAGCACCAATGTGACGATGGCGCCGACGGCAAACGGCCATTCGAACCGCACCCAGATATAGATCAGCATCGCCAAGCTGGCGATCACCACCGACAGAATGCCGGCCGAGGCAAGCTCGCCGCTGACCTTCGGACCGATGACGTCGGTGCCTTCGACGGTGGCGGTCGGATCGATCTTGGCGACTTCGGCCTTCAGCTTAGTGACCGCCGCTGTCTGCGCCTCTTCGCCGCCCTCCTGGCGCTGCGCGCGAACGAGAATGCTGTTGTTGCCGCCGAAGGACTGCAGCGTGATTTCGCCGAGGCCGAGACTGTCCAGACCTTCGCGGAACTTCGCCAGATCGGCCGTCCCTTGCGTCTTGACGGACATCTGGATGCCGCCGCGGAAGTCGACGCCGTAGTTGAGGCCGGGATAGATGAAGAGCGCAACGGAGGCAATCGAAAGCAGCGCCGAAACGGTGACGCCGAAGAAGCGCGCCTTCATGAACTGGATATGCTTGTCGTAAGGGCTGAAGGGGATCAACGGCCGGATGTTCAGCACCTTGAATTTGCGGCGGCGGGTAATCTCGATCATCGCGACGCGCACGAAGGCGACCGAGGTGAACATCGAGATGATCAGGCCGAGCGCCATGGTCACCGCAAAGCCGCGAACCGGCCCGGAACCGAAAAAGAACAGGATGCTCGCCGCGATCAGGGCCGTCATATTGCCGTCGATAATCGTCGAATAGGCACGGTTGAAGCCCGTATCGATGGCGGCAAAGGCGCCTCTGCCCTTGCGGGTCTCTTCACGGATACGCTCATTGATGAGAACGTTCGCGTCGACCGCGAGGCCGATGCCGAGAACGACACCGGCAATGCCCGGCAGCGTCAGTGTTGCGCCGACCAGCGTCAGGGCCGAGAGGGTCAGGATCGTGTGGATCAGCAGCGCCACATTCGCCAGGATGCCCCAGGTGCCGTAAAGAACGAAGATGAAGACTGCGACAAGGACGAAGCCGACAATGCCGGAGTAGAGGCCCATCTTGATGGCATCAGCGCCGAGATCGGCGCCGACGGTGCGCTCCTCGATCACGGTCAGCTTGGCGGGCAGGGCGCCGGCGCGCAGCATGGCGGCAAGCGTCGTGGCGCTGTCGGCCGAGAAGTTGCCGGATATCTGGCCGGAACCGCCGGTGATCGGCTCGCGGATGACGGGCGCGCTCAGCACCTTGTTGTCGAGGACGATGGCGAAGGGATTGCCGACATTCTGCCGGGTGATTTCGGCAAAGCGAGTGGAACCGGCGCTGTCGAAGCGGAAGCTGACGATCGGTTCGCGCGTGTTCGGGTCGAAGCTGACGCGGGCATCCGAGAGACGGTCGCCGGAGATTTCGACACGGTCGAGAACAGCATGGGTCCGGCCTTCGTCGTCCTGCATCATCGTGACGCCGGGGCCGGGCTGGTTGTTCGGCGACAGCATGTGGAACGACATCTTCGCCGTGGAGCCGAGAAGCTGGCGCAGCCGCGTCGGATCCTGCGCGCCGGGCAGCTGCACGAGCACGCGATTGGCGCCGATGCGCTGAATGGTCGGCTCTGAGACGCCGACCTGGTCGACGCGCTGGCGGATGACTTCCAAGCTCTGCTGGACGGCGTTGTCGACATTGGCGGAGATGCCGGCCGGCGAGAAGCCGACGGTGATGGTGGCGCCGTTCGCCGTGACATCAAGATCCGCCTGGCCGGCGCTGAGGCCGGTGCTGATCGGGTTGGCGAGCGTCTTGAGTTCGGTGACCGCCGCATCGCTCTGCGCGGCGTCGGCGAGCGTCACGACGATCTGATTCTGGCTGCGCACGACGGCTTTCGGCTGGATGCCCTTTTCGCGCAGGACGCGGCGGGCATCCTGAAGCAGCGATTGCAGCCGCTCCTTGGTCAGGTCCGCCTCGTCGACTTCCAGAACGAGGTGCGAACCGCCGCGAAGGTCGAGGCCGAGCGACACCTGCTCATGCGGCAGCCATGCGGGGATGCGCTGAAGGACGGACTGCGGCAGGGCGTTCGGCAGGGCGATCAATAGGCCGATCACGATGATCACCGAATAGGTGAACACCAGCCAGGGTGAATTGCGCATGTTGTATTCCTTAGATAATCGAGGGCCGGCGCTCGGGCGCAGGCGGCATGTCGTCAATGCTCGGAAGCGCCGCTCGGCGCCATGTCAGGCGGCGGCCGGCGGTGCGCGCGGCTGATGGGCCCTGAAAACTGAAGCATGAAGCGGAGCTTCGAATGCCGGGAGAGGAACGGCGCTGTTCCAGCCGGCGAAATCGATAGCCGGGGCAGCGGCAAGGGCAGGCGACCCGGCGTCGTAGGCGGCCTGTTTCGGCGCAAGCTTGCGCTCGGCGGCAAGCACCCCGCGCACGGCATCGCGCGCGCTCAGTTGCGGCGGCTGCGGATCGCGGCCGGACGAGGAAAGCGTATTGACGGCGGTGGCCGGCGCAATGATGAGATTGCCGCCGAACAGCAGGCCGAGATAGGCAAGGGCGGCGAAGAGCAGGGAAGCAGCGATACGGTTCGTCAGACGGCGCTGGTCCAGCTCCATCTCCTCCGTCCCGGCAATGTCACTCCCGTATCGGCTCAAAAGCGCGCCAATCTTTCATTCTCTTTCCGGCGGAGGGTCATCCGTCGGGACAATTGTATCAGGCCCATCACTGTCTTCATAGGCCACACTCTCATGATGCACTTGAGCGAGCCGGTCAACCATGCCCAGTGCGATTTCGCGTTCGCCCATGATGACGGTGTCGGCGCCATATTGCTTCAGCGCATCGACTTCGGCGTCGGAATGGGCGCGGGCGACGATGAGAATGGATGGATTGGCGCTGCGTGCCTGCTCGGCGATGCGGCAGGCTTCGAAGGCGTTCGGGATGGCGATGGCAATGCTGCGCGCCGCCGGCAGATTGGCGAGATCGAGCGTCTCGGTGGCCGCGGCATTGCCCATGAAAGCTTCGATGCCCTGGGCTTGCAGCTCGCCGACGCGCTTGTCGGAATCCTCGATGACGAGGAAGGGCGTGCCCGCCGATTTCAGGTTCTGCCCGACGATTCTGCCGACCCGCCCGTAACCGACGACAACGGCATGACCGTGGAGGCCGCTCGGATGCACCTCGTCATCTTCGGCCGGCGCCGTTTCCTCGGCGGGCGCAATCGCGCGCTCGGCCTGGCTCTCCTCGTGTCTCGCGCCTTCGAGCAGCGGGCGCATGCGGTCGCAGAGGAAGAACAGCAGCGGATTGAGGATGATCGAGATGATGGCGCCGGCCAGGATCAGGTCGCGGCCTTCCTCCGGCAACAGCCCGAGATCGACGCCGAGGGCGGCCAGGATGAAGGAGAACTCGCCGATCTGGCCGAGGCTCGCCGAAATCGTCAGCGCCGTGCCGAGCGGCTTCTTGAAGGCGAGCACGATCAGCAAGGCGGCGACGGATTTGCCGATGACGATGATGAAGATGGTGGCGATGATCGGCAGCGGCCTGTCGATCAGGATGTTCGGATCGAACAGCATGCCGACCGAGACGAAGAAGAGCACGGCGAAGGCATCGCGCAGCGGCAGGCTTTCCTGGGCGGCGCGATGGCTGAGCTCGCTTTCGGCCAGTACCATTCCGGCGAAGAAGGCCCCGAGCGCCAGCGACACGCCAAAAAGCTTGGCCGCGCCGAAGGCGACGCCGAGTGCGATGGCCAGCACGCCAAGCCGGAAGAGCTCGCGCGAGCCGGTATGGGCGATGCGATGCATCATCCAGGGAATGAGCTTGCGGCCGAAAACCAGCATCAGCGCCACGAACAGCGCCACCTTCACCAGCGTCATGGCGATCATGCCGCCGATGCCGAGGTCGAGTCCGAACAGGAGGTTCAGTCCGGCCGAGAGCGGCTCGGCGGGAGCGTGACCCTCGCCGCCGATGCCTGCGGCCGCCGGGATCAGCACCAGGGCCAGCACCATGGCGAGGTCTTCGACGATCAGCCAGCCGACGGCGATCCGGCCGCGCTCAGTCTCCACCAGCCGCCGCTCCTGCAGCGCTTTCAACAGCACGACGGTGGAGGCGACCGAAAGCGCCAATCCGAACACCAGGCTGCCGCCGGTCGGCCACCCCATCATGGCGCCAAGCCCCCAACCGAGCAGCGTCGCGAAGGCGATCTGCGCGGTCGCGCCGGGCAGCGCGATGCCGCGCACCGACATCAGGTCTTTCAGCGAGAAATGCAGTCCGACGCCGAACATCAGCAGGATAACGCCGATTTCGGCAAGCTCTGGCGCAAGGTTCTGGTCGGCCACGTAACCCGGCGTATGCGGCCCGACCAGCACGCCGGCGATGAGATAACCGACGAGCGGCGGCATGCGCAGCCGATGGGCAAGTGCACCGAAGATGAATGCCAGCACGAGGCCGCCGACGATTGTCGAGATCAAGGGCGTATCGTGCGGCATCATTGTCTCCCGATCTGGAAATCTCGCGCAAACTATGACATATATGGTCTATATCAACCAATATGGGTGACTTGAAATCATGGGTCAAGGCGCAAGGGCGACAATTCTCACGCCCGCTCTATGCCGCGCGGCGCGCGGCCTGCTCGACTGGACCCAGGCTGATCTGGCCGATAGGGCCGCGGTTTCGCGCAGCACCATCCGCGATTACGAGGGACGCCACCACGACATTCATCGCGCGACGGAGGCGCAGCTGCGCCTCGCCTTCGAAGAGGGCGGCGTCAGGTTCGTCGAAATCGAAGGCGCGGGCACCGGCCTCTGCCTGCCCGATCGGCAGGATTGAACCGGTCTCAAGGCGCCAGGCAGGTGGCCGAGACTTTGTAGATGTAGAGCGTCTTGCCCTTGTAGTAGCCTGCGGTCGGCTGCCAGCTCTTCAGCACCTCGGGCGTTTCTGTTGCGCAGGCGAGGGGACCGTCGGTCAGGAAAAGCACCTTGCCGGTGGTCTCGGCGGGCAGGGCGAATTCCTGCTCGTAATAGCTCTCCGGAAGGCCTGCCCGCGCCCGCGCATAGATCCGGTAGGATGCGTCGCGCAGCGTATAGAAAAGATCGGCGACCATGTCGCGGTTATCAGTGACGATGATATCGGTGCCGGCCTGATTTGCGAGCGCTGCGGCCTCGCGGCTGACCTCGGCGCGGCCGAGATAACGCTTCATCAATTCGTCGCCGTTGGGTAACAACAGCTGCTGCGGAAAGATCGTCGCCAGCGGAAACAGCAGGCTTGCGATGCCGTTGATGGTGAGCGACAGCCTCAGCCCCTTCGGCCACAACCGATAAAGCAGCCAGACGGCGAGGATCGTCCCGGCGACATAGGCGGTCACGGCCCAGTTGGCATAGGCCTTGGCGACCGTCGCCTGCAGGGTGATGAGCACCACCACCGGCATCGACAGCCAGACCAGCATCTTCTCGCGGTCGTCGCTCCGGCCCTTGATCATGCGGTAGACCGCCCAGAGGATCGCGAAGAAGATGATCGGCCCGACGACGCCGAACTGCGCGGAGAAGAATTCAAGCCCGCGACGGAGATTGATGCCGAGGTCGCTCCAGTGGGCGATATCCTGCGTATGGCGAACCGTCGTATTGTCGTGTTGCAGGTTCCACCAGAGGTTCGGCAAGGCAACGACCGCCGCGACCGCGACGGCGATGATGAAATCCCGAATGGCGATGCGCGCCGCCGGAATGAGAAGCAGGGCGAGTGCGCCGCCCGGCACAACGAACAGCACGGCATATTTCGTCAGGAAGGCGAGGCCGACCCCGAGGCCCATGACGAGCGCCAACCCGACTGAGCGCCGCTGCGTCAGGCCGAAATAGGCAAGCAGGGCGAGGGCGATGAAGAACAACAGGATGACATCGGTCGAGAAGAACACCGAGGAAAGCGCCACGCCCGGCAGCGTGATATAGGTGGCGCCCGTCCAGCCTTCGATCTCCGGTCCGACGAAACGTTTTGCCACCTTCATCAGCACCAGTGCCGCCGCCATATGGATCAGCGGTCCGAGCAGCCTGATCGAGTAGGTGGCGTTTGAGCCGGAAAATTCGGTCATCGCCCGGATCACCCAGGCGATCATCGGCGGCTTGGAATAGTAGCCGAGATCGAGATTCTGCGCCCAGAACCAGTACTGCGCCTCGTCGACAAATAGGTCCGTCGCATCGAAATTGAGCGTGACGACGCGCCAGAGCGTGAAGCCGAGAACGATGAGAAGACCAGATCTGGGGGACATGAACTTAAGTGTTCCGCTGACATGAAAGGCGCGAGTGCGATTACACCAAAGGCGCCGGACTGCCAACGGGCAAGGCGTTAGAACACGCGAAGCATGCGGATGTCGCGGTTTGCCGCGAGGGAATCGAGCCGGGCGATGGCTGCGAGCACGCCCATTGCGATCAAGCAGGAACCCAATCCGAGAACAATCATTGCTCTGTCCTTGTCGACGTCATGTCTTGGTTGTCGGCCGGCATATAACACGGAGCTTGCGTGTGCCTTGTAGCAGCCGTGCAACTCTCCCGCAGTATTTCTCGCGAACTGCCTTGAATTGCTTCAAAAGCCGGCGCCTGGACAGGCTTATTAACCTTCAGGCAAGGAATTAACCATAAACATTGGGTTACACGTCGGAATGGGAAGATGCACTCGTTCCCACCAGGCATGACGCCGTCCCGCCGTACCGGTTGATCCGGTATCCAATCTCTTCAGACAGCTCCGAAACATAGCTGATCAGGGGGCTCGATCCGCCGGTTGTCACCGGTGGTGAGGACCGTCCCCCAAGCTTCGTGTTCATTGGATGCTGCGAAAGTTTTTAACCAGGCATTCGCCTGGACAGTGGGTCGGGGACAGGCGTTGAGGCAGGACATGCCATCAGATCAGGCTCGTGGAGCGCAGGCAGGCAGCTTGCGCGACCGCCTGCGCTTTGCCGGTCTCGACGCCGACCAGTGCGAGTTGGTGCGCCGCAACCGGCCGGCCCTCGAAGCGCATCTGAAGGCAGGTCTCAGGGATCTCTTTCACAGGTTCCAGTCATTCCCCGACGCCTCGCGCAATTTCGAGAGCGAGCGCCAGGTCGAACGCCTGCATGATCTGCAGTCCTCGCATTGGGACGTGTTGACGGATGCCCGCTTCGACAGCCTCTATGCCGAGCGCGTCAAGGTTCTCTCCGATACCGAAAACAAGATGGGTCTCGACCCACGCTGGCACGTGGCCGGTCACGGCGTCATTCTGGAGCACGTCCTTTCCGGCCTCGTCGAGGAGATCGCCGGCCGGCCGCTGTTGCCCTCGACCAAGCGCCGCACACGCGAAATCTCCGAGCTAATGACGGCGATCATCCGCATTGTCATGGTCGATGTGGAAATCGCCGTGTCGCTCCGCTTCAATGCGCTGCGCGCCGCCCAGCACCGCGCGCTCGCCGATCAGCGCGCCGATAATGAAGCCGAGATCATCAGGATCTTCGGCGATGTCATTGAAGGCCTGTCCGCCCGCGATCTGACGCGGCGCGCCCCCGTCGACGCCGACAGCGCCTATGCCGGCATCGCCGCAGCGCTGAACGGCGCCTTGGATGGTCTCCAGGCCGAATTCGCCGACATCACCGGGCGCACCGTCAAGGCGGAAGCGGCAACGGCTTCGCTTGCCGACCTGTCGCGGCAGTTCGCCGGCACCGCGTCCGGCCAGGCCGACCGGCTGCAGCTTTCCGCCACTGCTCTTGCCGCCCTTGCCGGCAGCGTGCGTGGCGGCGCCGCCGACAGCCGCGCCGCCGAACAGGCGGCCGCCGCAACGCGCGCTGCCGTCGAGGAAAGCGGCGAGGTCGTCGGCCGCGCGATCAGCGCCATGGCCGATATCGAACAGTCGGCCGAAAAGATCGGCCAGATTATCGGCGCGATCGACGAGATCGCCTTCCAGACCAATCTTCTGGCGCTGAATGCCGGCATCGAGGCGGCTCGTGCCGGTGACTCCGGCCGCGGTTTTGCCGTGGTCGCCCAGGAGGTCCGGGCGCTGGCCCAGCGCTCGGCGGAAGCCGCCCGCGAGATCAAGACGCTGGTGACGACCACCAAGGCGCAGGTCGACGCCGGCGTGCAGATGGTCGGCCGCACGCAGGATTCGATCGGCAGCATCGTGCGCCAGGTCACCGACATCAATGCCGCCATTGCAGGCATCGCCACAAGGACCGGCGAACATGCCGCAAGCCTCGACGGCGTCACCGCGGACGTCAGGGGCCTGGGCGCCGAGGTGGCCGATAGCGCAGGCCTTGCGGAGCGCTCGGCTGATGGCGCCGACGATCTCCACACCGTCATTCTCGAGCTCGGCCGGACGGTTCGCGAATTTCGTATCGCGCGCGAAAACGCCCATGCCGGCCGGCCGACGCCGGTCCGCGTGGCGCCGTCGCGTGCCATCGACGCCTCCGCCCGCCCGGCAATGGCCGAGGACGAATATGAAAATGATGATTTTGGCCTTCCCCAGTCGTTCGCAAGCGTCGGAGGTGGGCGGAATGTTTACTAACCTATCGGATTATCGCCTCAGCTCATCTTTTCGGGCTGGGGACCAGGGGACAAGGACAAGCTGATGGTAGCAAAGAAGAGTGGCAAGACGCTGAATTTGACAGCGGTGCTCGACCTCAACGAGGCCTCCGCCTTGCGTGAAAAGCTCCTTTCGTTCAGGGGCAGCGGTCTTTCGATCGACGCATCCGGCGTTGAGCGGATCGGTGCTCTTTGCGCGCAGGTCCTGATGTCCGCCGAGAAGACCTGGGCACAGGACAAGCAGCCGTTCACCTTCTCCCAGGTGTCCGACGCATTTCAAAAAACCATGCAGCTGGTTGGCGTCAATTTTGACCACCTGCTTGCCAAGGAGATTCGGCAATGAAGAAAAAAGTACTGACCGTGGATGATTCCCGCACCATCCGAAACATGCTGCTCGTGACGCTGAACAATGCCGGCTTCGAGACGATCCAGGCGGAAGACGGCGTCGAGGGGCTCGAGGTCCTCGAAGAGTCCAATCCTGACGTCATCGTCACCGACATCAACATGCCGCGCCTCGACGGTTTCGGCTTCATCGAAGGTGTCCGCCGCAACGAGAAATATCGGGCGATCCCGATCCTGGTCCTGACGACCGAGAGCGACGCGGAAAAAAAGAACCGCGCCCGCCAGGCTGGCGCCACCGGCTGGATCGTCAAGCCTTTCGACCCGGCCAAGCTGATCGATGCCATTGAGCGCGTAACCGCTTAAACCCAGGATTTTCTCCTATGGATATGAACGAAATCAAAGAGATCTTTTTCCAGGAGTGCGAGGAACAGCTCGCCGAGCTGGAATCCGGTCTTCTGAAATTGAATGATGGCGATCGCGATCCCGAAACCGTCAATGCGGTGTTCCGTGCCGTGCATTCGATCAAGGGTGGCGCCGGCGCCTTCGGCCTTGATGATCTGGTCGCTTTCGCCCATGTTTTCGAGACCACTCTCGATTGCGTTCGATCCAACAAGCTTGAGCCGACCCAGGACGTCCTGAAGGTGATGCTGAAGTCGGCCGACGTGCTCGCCGACCTGACCAATGCCGCGCGCGACGGCGGCAGCGTCGATGAGAGCCGCAGCCGCGGCCTCGTCAAGGAGTTGGAAGCGCTGGCCAACGGTGAATTGCCGTCTCCCTCGGCCGCCGCTGAGGCGCCCGCGCCGAAGGCCGCGGCAAAGGCGGCCCCGGCCGCTTCGGCGCCGACCCCCAAACCGACCGATGACAGCGGCTTCCAGCCGATCCCCTTTTCCTTCGACGATTTCGGCGGCGACGAAGCCGGCTCCGACCTGCCGGCCTATGAAGTCACCTTCAAGCCGCGTTACGAACTCTATTCCAAGGGCAATGACGCCACCCTTCTGCTGCGCGATCTCTCGCGTCTCGGCGAGATGACCATCTATTGCAATATGGATGAGCTGCCGGGTCTCGAGGAACTCGATCCGGAAGGCGCCTATTTCTTCTGGAACGTCACGATCAAGACGGACAAGGGCGAAGACGCCATCCGCACTGTCTTCGAATTCGCCGAGTGGGATTGCGAGCTGACGGTGAAGCCGGTCGAGGCAGCCAGGGCCGGCGCAGCCGGCAATGAGGAACTGCCGATGGTGCCAGTTCCCTTCGACCTGTCGATCCTGGACGAGACGGACGGCACGGAACAGGTTTCCGCCACGCGGTCCGAAGATGCGACGGCCGCCATTGCCGCCGCCGAAACCGCATCCAACGTCACGCAGATGGCCGCAGCCGCCGCCCGCGTCGAAAAGAAAGAATCGGCAGCTGCCGCAGCCGCCGCGGCAAGTGCCGCCGCCCAGAACAATGCCGCCGGTGCCGGCCAGACGATCCGCGTCGATCTCGACCGCGTCGACCGTCTCATCAACCTCGTCGGCGAACTGGTCATCAACCAGGCGATGCTGTCGCAGAGCGTCATCGAGAACGACACGACCGGCACCTCCTCGATCAACATGGGCCTCGAGGAGCTGCAGCAGCTCACCCGCGAGATCCAGGACTCGGTCATGGCGATCCGCGCCCAGCCGGTGAAGCCGGTGTTCCAGCGCATGTCGCGTATCGTCCGCGAAATCGCCGACATGACCGGCAAGTCGATCCGCCTGATCACCGAAGGTGAAAACACCGAAGTCGACAAGACGGTTATCGACAAGCTGGCCGAGCCGCTGACCCACATGATCCGCAACGCCGTCGACCACGGCATCGAGACGCCGGAAAAGCGCGCAGCTGCCGGCAAGAACACCGAAGGCACCGTCCGCCTCACCGCCAAGCATCGTTCGGGCCGCATCCTGATCGAGCTTGCCGACGACGGCGCCGGCATCAACCGCGAGAAGGTGCGCCAGAAGGCGATCGACAACGACCTGATCCCGGCCGACGCCAACCTGTCGGACGAGGAAATCGACAACCTGATCTTCCTGCCGGGCTTCTCTACCGCCGACAAGATCTCCGACATCTCGGGCCGCGGCGTCGGCATGGACGTCGTCAAGCGTTCGATCCAGGCACTCGGCGGCCGCATCAACATCACCTCCAAGCCGGGCCACGGCTCGGTCTTCACCATGAGCCTGCCGCTGACGCTCGCCGTCCTCGACGGCATGGTGGTCACCGTCGCCGGCCAGACGCTGGTCGTGCCGCTGACCGCGATCGTCGAAACCCTGCAGCCGGAAGCTGCCGCGATCCACTCCTTCGGTGCCAACCACCGGCTGATCTCGATCCGCAACTCCTTCTGCCCGCTGGTCGATGTCGGCCGCATCCTGAACTTCCGTGCGACCCAGGCCAATCCTGTGGAAGGCGTGGCGCTTCTGGTGGAATCCGAAGGCGGCGGCCAGCGCGCCCTGATGGTCGATGCCATCCAGGGTCAGCGCCAGGTGGTCATCAAGAGCCTGGAAGCCAACTACACCCACGTGCCGGGCATTGCCGCCGCCACCATCCTCGGCGACGGCCGCGTCGCTCTCATCCTCGATGTCGACGCGGTTGTCGGCGCTTCCCGCGGCCAGTCTTTGAAAGCGGAAATGTCGTTGGCAGCGGTAGGATAAGGCAATGTCGTACACCGTAAAAAGTCTGAGCGAAGGGGACCGCGAGCTGATCGCGTTCCGCATCGGCGATCAGGAATTTTGCGTGAACATCATGTCGGTTCGCGAAATCCGGGGCTGGACCCCGGCGACCGCGATGCCGCACTCGCCTGCCTATATACTCGGTGTCATCAACCTGCGAGGCGCGGTGCTGCCGATCATCGATCTTGCCGCCCGCCTCGGCATGAAGCCAGCCGATCCGACCGCCCGTCATGTCATCATCGTCGCCCAGGTCCGCCGCAAGGTCGTCGGCCTCCTGGTCGATGCCGTCTCCGACATTCTGACGGTGACCGACGAGATCGTTCAGCCGACACCCGAAATCTCCTCTGACCTCGAGCGCCAATTTGCCCGAGGCATTCTCGCCATCGACAAGCGCATGATCTGCCTGATCGAACTTGAAGCCCTCTTTTCCGAGACCGAAAGCGAAGCCGCATGAGTGCAATGGGTGCAAAGGATCAGAGGCAGGGAGCCGACGAGGTGCTGGCGAGCGGAGAATATCCGCTGACGCGCCGTGACCTCACGGAAATCGCCGCCATGATCTACTCGGATGCCGGCATCTTCCTCAACGAGACGAAGGCCTCGCTGGTCTATTCGCGTCTGTCGAAGCATATCCGCAATCTCGGCCTTTCCGGCTTCCGGGAATATTGTGAACTCGTCGCTTCGCAGGCGGGTGCGGCGGAGCGCCGCGAAATGCTGTCGCATCTGACGACCAATTTCACCCGCTTCTTCCGCGAAAACCATCATTTCGAGCATCTGCGCGATCATGTGCTGCCGGAGCTTCTGCAGCGGGCGAGAGCCGGCGGCAGGGTGCGCATCTGGTCGGCCGCTTCCTCCGACGGGCAGGAACCCTATTCGATCGCGCTCACCGTGCTGTCGCTGATGCCGAATGTCGCAGACTATGACTTCAAGATCTTGGCGACCGACATCGACCCGAAGATCCTCGCGATCGCCCGCGCCGGCGCCTATGACGAAACCGCGCTCGAAACAGTTTCGCCCGCCATGCGCAAGCAATGGTTCAGCGAAGTCGAGGTGCAGGGCCGCCGGAAATTCCAGGTCGACGACCGCGTCAAGCGGCTGATCACCTACAATGAGTTGAACTTGATGGCGCAATGGCCCTTCAAGGGCAAGTTCGACGTCATCTTCTGCCGCAACGTCGTCATCTATTTCGACGAGCCGACGCAGATGAAGATCTGGCAGCGTTTCGCCGGCCTGCTGCCGGAGGGCGGCCATCTCTATATCGGCCATTCCGAGCGCGTCTCCGGCGAGGCGAAGCACGTCTTCGACAATATCGGCATCACGACCTATCGCTACACGGCCAAGGGTCTCGGGAGGAAGGCATGAGCGCGCCGGCAAGGGTTCTCGTTGTTGACGACTCGCCGACGATGCGCGGCCTGATCACCGCCGTCCTGAGTTCCGATCCGGAGGTCAACGTGATCGGCCAGGCGGGCGACGCGCTGGAAGCGCGCGAGGCGATCAAGCGCCTGAACCCCGACGTCGTGACGCTCGACATCGAGATGCCTAATATGAACGGCCTCGATTTTCTCGAAAAGATCATGACGCTGCGGCCGATGCCCGTCATCATGGTGTCCACGATGACCCATCGCGGCGCCGAGGCGACGCTTGCAGCACTCGAGATCGGAGCATTCGATTGCGTCGGCAAGCCGGCGCCGGGTGAAGCCAGGCCCTTCGGCGACCTCGCCGAGAAGGTCAAGGCCGCCGCCCGCACGCAGCGCCAGTTTTCCCAGCCGGTGGCGGCTGCCACGCCGCCGCCCTCCGTCGCCGATTTCCGCGTCGGCCGCAAGATCGTCGCGATCGGCTCGTCGACCGGCGGCGTCGAGGCGCTGATTACCGTGCTGCAGAAATTCCCGGCCAATTGCCCGCCGACGGTCATCACCCAGCACATGCCGCCGACCTTCACCAGGAGCTTTGCCGAGCGCCTGAACCGCCTCTGCGCGCCGGTGGTGCAGGAAGCGACCGATGGCGCCCGTCTGGAAATCGGCAAGATTTATCTGGCGCCCGGCGGCGAGCGTCATCTCCAGGTCACCGGCGCTTCGGCGCCGTGCTGCCGTCTCGTCGACCGCCCCCCGGTCAATGGCCACCGCCCCTCGGTGGACGTGCTCTTTGATTCGGTTGCGGAACTGGCCGGCCGCAACGCCGTTGGCGTGATTCTGACCGGAATGGGCCGCGATGGCGCCGCCGGATTGTTGAAAATGCGTCACGCCGGCGCCAGAACCCTCGGCCAGAACGAAAAAACCTGTGTCGTTTACGGAATGCCAAGGGTTGCGCACGAACTTGGCGCCGTTGAGCAGCAGCTGCCACTGTCTGCCATCGGTGAGGAAATATTGAAAATGACAGCCGCCCGAAAGGAAGGGACCGAATAAATGTCGATCGCGGAGAAAATCAAAGTTCTGATCGTCGATGATCAGGTAACGAGCCGGTTGCTGCTCAGCGACGCGCTGACACAGCTCGGTTTCAAGCAGATCACGTCGGCCGGTGACGGCGAGCAGGGCATGAAGATCATGACCGAGCAGCCGCATCATCTGGTGATCTCGGACTTCAACATGCCGAAGATGGATGGCATCGGTTTCCTTCAGGCCGTGCGCACCAACCCGAACACCAAGAAGGCGGCCTTCATCATCCTCACCGCCCAGGGGGATCGCGCGCTGGTGCAGAAGGCAGCCCAGCTCGGCGCCAACAACGTGCTCGCCAAGCCGTTCACGATCGAGAAGATGAAGGCGGCCATCGAAGCCGTGTTTGGAGCCTTGAAATGATCACTGAGGGGGCAGCCCGCCGCGTGCACATCATTCAAGGCGAGTATAAGGTTCTGAGCGATCCGAATGCGGTCCTCTCGACCATTCTCGGCTCGTGCGTGGCTGCGTGCCTCAGAGACCCTGTCGCCGGCATCGGCGGCATGAACCACTTTCTGCTACCCGGTTCGGCGACGTCGCCGACATCAGGCGGGGATGCCACGCGCTACGGTGTGCATCTGATGGAACTGCTGATCAATGGTCTTCTGAAGCAGGGCGCCAGGCGCGACCGGCTGGAGGCAAAGATCTTCGGCGGCGCTAAAACGATCTCGACCTTCTCCAACGTCGGTGAGCAGAACGCGGCCTTCGCCATGCAGTTCCTGAGGGATGAAGGCATTCCGGTCGTCGGCTCCTCCACAGGCGGAGAACATGGGCGCAAGCTCGAATACTGGCCGGTCTCCGGTCGTGCCCGGCAATACCCCCTGACCGGCGCCGAAACCCAGAGAACCGTTGCGCTCGAGCAGCGTCCCGCCGCTCCGCAGAAGCCCGTCGAAACGAGTATCGAATTTTTCTGATGGCGAGGATTTTCATATGACATTTACCCCGGTGATGGAGCCGCCCGCGCCTGTCGAGGCGCTGAGCGACATCCTGATGCGCATCGTCTCCGAACTGCACGACGTCGCCTACCTGATCGAGCGCATCGAGCCGCAGCTTCTCGACCTCGGCGGCGCCGAAATCCTGAATTCGCCGGATGCCATGAAGGTCATGCAGGGTATTGACCTGGCGGTGCAGAAATCGCGCGGCATTGCCGAATTCATCGACACCATCACCGGCGAAATCCCGCTCGGCTGGACCGTCGACGTCGCAACTGCGCTCAGCCTCGTCAAGCTGGCGGAGATGCAGAAGGCGCTGGGCGGCGCCACCCGCCATGGCCATTCCCAGCCGCTGAGCAAGGCGGCCGGCGACTTCGATTTCTTCTAACGCCGCTATCTTTCAGCTTCGCTTCTCCCGCCTTGGGGCCTTGGTTCAACCGAGGTCGTTCTCGCAAAATCGCAGCATGACAGGCGTGAGCCTACCGCTCCCGCGCGCGCTCCACGAAACGCTCGCACAAGTTTCGCCGATTATTCGTCAGATGAGGCAATAAGCCTGCTTTGTCGTTGACGGATCGTGCGAGAACAGAATGAATCTGTTAAATCAATTAGTTCAGATATTTAAGAACTTTGGCGCCCTGGGGCGGACGCGCCTGATGATTCTGGGAGGCGTCGGCGCCGTTTCCATCGCAATCATCCTTGCGGCCGCTCTTTTCGTCAACAAGCCGGCGCAGGAAACGCTTTACGTCGGTCTCGACGCTCCCGATCTCAACCAGATCAGCATGGCGCTTGCCGAAGCCAACATCAATTTCCAGGTCGGCACGGACGGCGCCAGCATCACCGTTCCGGCGGGCATGACGGGCAAGGCCCGGTTGATGCTTGCCGAGCGCGGCCTGCCGAACAGCGCCAATGCTGGTTACGAACTGTTCGACAATGTCGGCTCGCTCGGCCTGACCTCCTTCATGCAGGAGGTGACGCGGGTTCGTGCGCTGGAAGGCGAAATCGCCCGCACCATCCAGTCGATCTCAGGCATAACAGCCGCGCGCGTCCATATCGTCATGCCGGAGGTCGGGAACTTCCGGAAGGCGGAGCAGAAACCGACAGCCTCCGTCATGATTCGCGCGAGCGCGGCCACCGGGCGCGGCGCTGCGAGCTCGATACGCCACCTCGTCGCCTCGGCCGTGCCGGGGCTCGACGTCGATGACGTGACGATTCTCGATTCCGCCGGCCAGCTGCTCGCTTCCGGCGACGAGGCGAGCAACAGCTCGCTGAACCGCTCGCTCAACATCGTCCAGAACGTTCAGCAGGAAGTCGAATCCAACATCGACAAGGCGCTGGCGCCGTTCCTCGGCATGGATAACTTCCGCTCCAGCGTCACCGCCGACCTCAACACCGACGCCCAGCAGATTCAGGAAACGACTTACGATCCGGAATCCAAGGTCGAACGCTCGGTGCGCTCGACCAAGGAAGCCCAGCAGTCGCAGCAGAAGCAGTCCGACAACGCGACGACCGTCGAACAGAACATTCCGCAGGCTGCACCGGACGCCGGCGGCGCGGGCGGCCCGGAATCGCAGGACAAGTCCGACAAGCGCGAAGAGCAGACCAACTACGAAATCAACAGCAAGACGACGGCGACGACGCGCAACAGCTACCAGGTCGAAAAGCTGTCGATCGCCGTGGTGGTCAATAAGGGTCGTATCGCCAAGATGGTCGGCGAGCCTGCCGATCAGGCCAAGATCGACGCCTATATTGCCGAAATGCAGAAGATCGTCGCCTCGGCGGCTGGCATCGATGCCAAGCGTGGCGACGTCGTCACCGTCACGGCCATGGACTTCCTTGAAAATCAGCTGCTCGAAGACGCCACCGGCGGTGTCCGCGTCATGGACATGCTGAGCCGCAATCTTGCCGGCATCATCAATTCGCTCGCCTTCGTCGCCGTTGCCTTCGTGGTGGTCTGGATGGGCCTGCGCCCGCTGGTCCGCAGCGTCAGCGGCAATGGTGCAGGCGCGGCGCTCGGCGACGCCTCACCGGAATCGGCCGGCCTCGAACTCCCGGACTTCGCGCCGGCGGCAGGCGCGTCCGGAGGCGCTCTCATGGACGGCTTCGGATCCGACTTCGGCTTCGACAGCACCGAGGATCTGCTCAGCCTCGGCGACGACGACGGCAACTTCAACCGCCGCGTCAAGGAGGGCCCGGAACGCAAGCTCGCCCGCATGGTCGAGATCAACGAGGAGCGCGCCGCGAAAATCCTCAGGAAATGGGCGATCGACGAAGCAGCATAAGAAAAGGCCGGGCAACCGGCCTTTTTCACGTCCATGCCGATCTTTCCCGTTGGGGGGCTTGCCGGTCCCCGTAAAGGCCGGTAAGGCCCTTCGGCTAGTGGATAAAGCTGCTGAGCTCACTCGCGTAAAACGCGAATCACGTTGCGATGCAGCCAGAATCACCGTAGCCTCGACCATGTCTTGAGAGGCATGATCGGCATTCGAATCAGGGCATGGACGGCGGTGAAAGTAAATCCCTAGAAGTCGGAGATGGTACTTTACATCGGCTGGCTTACCCTTGGGTGATTCGAAATGGATTCCCGCGGGACATGAATTGAATCCTTTACAGAAAAATTGCCGTTGCACCGAGTGTGATCGTTTCTCAGCCGCAGGACGTTGCCAATGGATATGAACATATTTCAGGCGAGCAAAGGCGAGAGGCAGATGATCAATTTCGCAAGCGCAGTGGCGCCGGCTCTGTTGCCGCGCGATGAGCTGCTCCAGCGGCTGCACAGTGTCGCCAGCACTGGCAGGTTGCAGTCCGGTCTGCGCGCCCTGACGGAATATGTCGGCGCTTCGCACTATCTGCTGGCGCGTTGTGATCTCATCCAGGAAAGCGGCCTCGATTTCGTCGTCTCCTCGGATTGGCCCTTCGACCTGGTCAAGGACATCGCCAACGATCTCGTCAGCGGCTATGCGCGCTCCACCGAGCTGGAAAAATGCATGCAGGTCTTCCAGCCGAATTTTGCGCTGCTGCCCGAGAGCGCCGCCGTGCCGGAGGGCGCCAGCCGCCAATATTGTTCATTGACCTTCAATGTCGGCCGCTCGCGGCTGGCCTTGATGTTCCTGTTCGGCGAAGGGTTCATCCTGTCGCCGGAGCGGCTGCGGGATGTCGGCCTGCTTGCCGGTTATGTCGCGAGCTTCCTTCGCTGCGGCGGCGCCAGGGTCGACCGCGATTTCGAGCTGACCGACCGCGAGCTGGAATGCCTGTTCTGGATCGCCGAAGGCAAGACAAGCGACGAGATCGCGATGATCCTTGGAATCTCCCGCAACACGATCAACAACTACATCACCAGCGTGATGCGCAAGACGGCGACCAAGACCCGGTCGGAGGCCATTGCCTTCGCGGTCCGCAACAATCTCGTATAGGGGGATCCATGGGGCATCCATCAAGCAGGGTGATGAACGGCGCCGATCCGCTCCGCATGGTGCGGGTGAACAGGATTTCCAGCCGGTCCGATCTTTTTCCGCGGCTGGTCGCGATGCAGAAGCTCGCCGATGCTCAGGGCTTCGCGATCTTCCGCGTCAGCGGCTCAGGCCTGCCGGCAAAGCAGCGCCTCGTCTGCGAGCTCGAGAATTGGGGATCCTCCAATGCCGGTTTCGGCAAGGCCTTCACCGATGCCTATGGCGATATCCTTCTCGATCATCTCGAAAAGTCGCTGCTGCCGCTTTCATGGGCCGGTGCACATGACCGGGCGGCCCCCGGCCCGGCCGACTTCGCGCCGTTCATGACGCGCCTGAGGGATGGCATCCTGCCGTTTTCCGGTCTCGCCTTTCCGGTGCGGCTCGGCGCCGTCGGCAATGGCTTCATCCTGTTTACCGGCGATGATATCGATCCTTCGAGCGACATGATCGTCGAGCTGCACGGCCGCTGCTGCCATATAATGATGGATCTGCTCTCCCTCGACGAACGCCGCACGGGCGCTGCCGAGGCGCTCAGCGAACGTGAGATCGCCTGTCTCCAGCTCGCCGGCGACGGTCGCATCAGCGAAGAGATCGCCGAAAAGCTCGGCCTGTCCGTGCATACGGTCAACGCCTATCTTGGCTCGGCGACGATCAAGCTCGATTCCGTCAACCGCATCCAGGCGATCGCCAAGGCGATCCGGCTCGGCTACATCAGCTGAAGCTGCGCTTGCGGCTCTAACTACAGACGGCGCGAAAGCTTGATTGATCAAGGGCGATCAGCTGGCGAGCGCGCGCGGCGGTTTCAGGCTGTAACGGGCTTGCCGAAGGCTCCTTTCCAGGAAGACGGTATTCTCGTCGGGGTCGGGAGAGGGATCCTGGAAAGCGATATGATTGATTTCGATGCCGGCATGATCCTCGGCAAGGGTGAGCTGGGCATAGACGGTGACGCCGCGCGGCTTGATTTCCAGGTCGAGAACGACCTCCGGCTTGCCGCCCCATTCCAGCGTATAGTTTCCGCCCAGGCCGAAATTGACCGTGCCCGGATGAAAGAAAAGCTCCGCGGCCGAAGCGACAAGATCGGCCAGATTGCCGTAATACTCGAAGCGCAGCAGTGAAATAAGGTCAGAGGCATCCAGAAGGCGCAGTTCAGTGGCGACCGGGCTGATCGCGTCTGCGAGGATCTTTTCACGCTGGGCAGAGTGAGGGCATTTTTTCATTCGGCTTATCTTACCCGTTTGTTCTTGGCGTCTGCGGCGTAGACTCGGTGTATGAGCTCCGCAACGGCCTTATAGAAGACTGACGGTATGACACTATCGACCGAGACTTGCGCAAACATGGAGCGCGCAAGCGGCGGATCTTCGAACACCGGGATGCCGTTCTGCTCGGCGATCTCCCTGATCTTCAGCGCAATCAGGTCCTGGCCCTTTGCCAGCACCACCGGGGCGTCGTTCTCCTCACGCGCGTAACGCAGCGCCACTGCGTAGTGCGTCGGGTTGGCGATGACGAGCGTTGCGCGGTGCACGTTGGCGATCATGCGCCGGCGCGCGCGGTCGCGCATCAGCGAGCGCTGCCGGCCCTTGACGAAGGGATCGCCCTGCGCCTGCTTGTTTTCTTCCTTCACTTCGTGGCGCGTCATCTTGAGTTCGGTGAACCAGTGATGCCGCGTCCAGAAAAGATCGGCGATCGCCACGATCGCGGTGGCGATCAGCATGACGATGATGATCTTGCGCATCGCCGTCATCACCCTGACGAGGATCGTCTGCGGATCGGAGAACATCGCGTCGATCGAGCCGAAATATTCGCTCCTCAGCACGAAGAACAGAATCACTCCGACAACGACGACCTTGAACAGCGACTTTCCGAACTCGACGAGGCCGGGCAGGCTGAAGAGCCGTGACCAGCCCTTGATCGGCGAGATGCGCGAAGCCTGCGGTCGGATGCGTTCCAGCACAGGCGTCGGCAGGTTCTGGAAGATCGACGATGCGATGCCGAAGACCATGAGCAGGATGAAGGCAGGCGCCAGCAGCGCAGCGATTGCCCAGCCGAGCCGCACGAAGAGCGCCAGGACATCCGGCCCCGTTTCGATCTTCCACTGATCGGGCTGCTCGAAGATATCGCGCAGCGTTTCGCTCATGCGCCCGACGCTTTCGGGAAGGAAGAACACCAGGTAGATGAAGGTGGCAAGGATGGTCGCGAAGATCGACAGCTCGCGCGAAAACGGCACATTGCCCTTTTCCGCGGCATCGCTTTGCTTTTTCGCGGTCGGGGCTTCTGTTTTGCTGTCCTTGTCATCGTCTGCCAAGTCGCGGCCCTCCGTCTAAGAAACAGGCCGCAGCGAATGCATGCCACCCAAGGGCAGCGGTTTTGGGATGACGACATGCACCAAAACAAAGAGCTGCAGCGCGTCGCGAAAACCGGGTTTTCTGCGACACGCCAGAGAACGCGGCCTATCGGTGAAGGGTAGTCGTCTGTTGCAGGGCGATCAACAGCCGCCTTTCGGGCGGCCGGATTTGTCAACAGGCTCGGAAGATTAGGCCGCTGCCGAAGCGTCGCCTTCCTTCTCCTTGAGCTCGATCTGGCCTGAATTGGCCAGGCGAATCGCTTCCTGCGCCACGGCGCGCCGGGCAATGGCGACCTCGCGCGGATTGACGCCGGCCATGCCGCTCTGCAGATCCGATTCGATCATGCGGCGCTGGCGCGGGCTGATGGCGGAGAGAACCGATTCGCGGATCTCCGGCGGCGAACCGCGCAGCGAGACGGTGAGCACATCCGTCGAGATGTCGTTGAGCAGCAGGACGCGGCTGCGCTGCGGCATATACATGAGGTCTTCGAACAGGAAGATCTTCGGGCGGACCTTGTTGACAGATTCGCGGCTGATCGATTCGAGCGAGGTGAGCAGCGTGTCGACCTGCGGCTTGTCGAGCTCGTTCATGAGGTCGGCGACCTTCGTCGAGCCGGCTGCGTTGCGTTCTGCCTCGACCTCGGCAAGCAGCGTCACCACCTGGTTCTCGATGATCTGCGCAGCCTTCGGGCTGACGGTCTTCATGTTGACGGTGCGGTTCATTATGTCGGCGCGACGGTTGTCGGGAAGCTGCAGCAGCACCTTGGCGCCGAAGGAGGAGGGCATCATCGAAAGAATATAGGCGACGGTCTGCGGATGTTCGCGTAGCAGGAACTGCGCGACGAATGCCGGCTCCGCCTCGCTGAGGCGATCCCAGATCGAGGTCTCGTAGGCCTGGAAGGCCGTGCGGCGGCCGAGCAGGCTGTCGACCTCGTCCGGCGTCAGGCCTTCTTCCAGAATAGCCTCGATCGCCTTGGCATTGTCCATCAGTCCGGCGCCCTCGGTGAAGAGGTCCTCGAACTCGGAAACAAGCGACAGCAGTTCGTCCGGCGGAATGGCGCGCAGCGACTGGGCAGATGCGATAATGGTCTGCAGCTCGGCTTGGGTAAAATATTTCAACAGCCGGCCGGCGACACCCTTTCCCATGGCGAGAAGGACCGCCGCCGCCTTTTCAGCCTGGGTCAACGGTTTCCCGGCTAGCGCGCCGCCGAAATCGTCAAAGTCCATCATGGTCTAACCTCTCCGTCCCCACAGGGATCAGGCTTTTTTCGTACTCAAAACTTCTATCAGTTTTACGCCGAATCGGGTGTCGTCATTATCAAGCACCGTGATCTCGCCGCGTGCAATCCTGCGGCCGTTCACCATGATCTCGACAGGTTCGCCGATTTTCTTGTCGAGAGCGATCGTCGCTCCTTCGTTGAGATTCATCAGGCCGGAGACCTGCATCCGGCTGGTGCCGAGCATGATCTGGACATCGATCGGAATGTCCATGATCAGTTCGAAGTTCGAAGTCAGCGCGCTGCCGAGCGGCGCCGGCGCCGCCTCGAACGAAGAGCTGCCGCCGAAATCCATGCCGGCAGCCGAGCTGGCATTGCCAGCGCCGAAATCGCCACCGAAATCGTCGCCGCCGAAAGGGGAATCCGAAATCTCGCCGCCAAAGGCGGCCAGATCCGTTCCTGCTCCGAAGGCATCATTCTCCAGGTCGCCGCCAAACTGCGACAGGTCGCCATCGGCATCCTGCTTCAGCACGCCGCGCAGATCGTCGATCGCCTGGTCGAGATCCGCTTCGCT
The DNA here is from genome assembly GCF_003013335.1 of Rhizobium sp. H4. NCBI lineage: Bacteria > Pseudomonadati > Pseudomonadota > Alphaproteobacteria > Hyphomicrobiales > Rhizobiaceae > Rhizobium > Rhizobium sp. H4. The sequence goes on along the minus strand of NZ_PSOW01000012.1, from coordinate 132,014 downwards.
GCCCGGCACATCCAGGGAGAGGTCACTGTTCTGCTGTGTTTTCTTCGTAGCCATGAAATCACTATTCCAGTTGAAACTTGCCTCAAACTGCCTTTGCAGCCCAAAGGCCAGAGAACCGACTAATTCATTAAATGACGGATGAGTTCGTCATCCGAGTTCATCGTATCCTTGACGCGGACCATGTAGTTTTCGCCTGAGCGGCCGAACTCGCAGATATACAATTCCTTGCTGTTGGCGCTGACTTCGACGCGCACTTCGCCGCTGTCGCGGAAGGGAATGACGTCGCCGACCATCAGCTTCGATATCGTCCGCAGCGTCAGATCCTGCAGCCTGATCCTGGCCTCGAGCGTGACATGCGAGCGGCGGACCTGGTCGCCGAGCTGTTCGGTCCATTCGGGAGAGGCGCCGGCGGCCTGGCGCTTCGGCTTCGGCGGCGTCACCTTGGTTTTCAGCAGCGCCGTCTGCGGAACGATCAGCGAGAATTCCGAAACGATGCCGGCAAGCGTGAGCGACATGTTGATGGCGGCGGCGAATTCGTCCGGCTTGTCTTCCGCCGGCCTCGGGCGCGTGTCATGGGCGTGCGGGGCCGAAAGGCTCGGTTCGAAACCGCCCGGCGCGTTGACAGCCGAGCGCAGCACCTTGGCGATCTTGTCGAAGACCATGACCGCCAGATCGAGTTCGATGATCGAGAGCAGCCGGTCGGCCGGTTCCTCGATCGTATCGGCGGTGGCGCCGAGCAGGTGCTCCATCAGCGTGATGACGAAACCATTGCCGCAGGCAAGCGTGACGTTCTGTGACCAGTTGCGCAACGTCGCATCGACGAGGGTGACGTTGGCGCTGAGGTCATCGATCAGGTGGTTCTTGTAGCCGATCTCGCAGCCGAGATAATTGACCGTCACATCGAGGCCGGTCTCGCTTTTGATGACATCGGGAAAGAACTCGCTGTAGACCTCTCCGAAGGCGCTGCAGATCTTGGACACGCGGCCTCTGTCGCCGAGCCCGCCTGTCAGCTTGGCGAGAAGGGCAGGATCCATTGCCGGTTTGTCATGCGAAGCATCGCTCATGGTCATTTAAGCCGCCTTGTTTTCGCCGCCTGGGTTCATCATTTCCTGTTCGACGGCATCGATCGACGGACGCTCGTAAGCCGAGATCGTCTTGCGGCCGTATTCGAGAGCCACCTGCGGCACCGAACCGTTCATGTAGGCAAGCAGCGTCTGCTTGACGATCACGTAGAGGCGATGCTGCTTGTTGCGGACGACCTTGATCTGGGAGACCAGCGGCGAGCAAAGGCAGTAGGACAACAGAATGCCGAGGAAGGTGCCGACCAGCGCCGAGCCGATCAGGTGGCCGAGCACTTCGGGCGAATCGTTGATGTGGGCCATCGCCTTGATGACGCCGAGAACGGCCGCGACGATACCGATTGCAGGGAAAGAGTCGCCCATGATCTGGATTGCGTGATAGGGCTTCATCTTGTCGTGCATGATGGTGTTGAGCTCTTCATCCATCAGCGCCTCGATTTCGTGGCTGCGCGCGTTGCCGATGATGATCAGGCGGACGTAATCGCAGATGAAGGCCGTCAGTTCCTTGTTCTTCAGAACCGTGGGTGCCTGCTGGAAGATCGTCGATTCGGCCGGATTGTCGATATGGGCTTCGATTTCGTTTCGCGACTTGGTGCGCAGGTCGCGCATCAGCGAATACAGCACGCCGAGCGTGTCGAGATAATTGCGCTCCTTCGGCACGGCGTGCTTGAAGGCTTCGCCGAGCGCTTTGCCGGAATCCTTCACTACCTTCATTGGATTGGCCATGATGAAGCTGCCGAGACCCGCGCCGCCGATGATGACGAACTCGAAGGGCTGGAATAGCGCCTCCACGTGGCCGCCCATCGCCATGAAGCTGCCGATGACACAGCCGCAAGTCACTATAAATCCGATAATGATGTTCATCGTCAGCCCAATCTGAACGTTGCTTTTCTTTGAGACGGATAGGGTTTCTGCCTTGCGTGAGGCTGATGAAAAGGCCGCATGCAGGGAATTCAGCGTGCCAGCTTCGCGCAAGCATCTGCCGTCAATCTGAAGGAGACGAATGGGCGTTCGCGCCCGTTTCTGAGATGCCGCCTCAGCGAAATTCCGGCCGAACCAGATCAGACGACGCCCGGCTTTTCGTTCCGTTCATCGCCAATGCTTGGAGCTTTCCGACAATGCAATCCGGTCTTTATGTTTCTCTGTCGTCGCAGATGGCGCTCGAAAAGCGCTTGAACACCATCGCAGACAACATGGCCAACGTGAACACGACCGGTTTTCGCGCCACTGAGGTGAAGTTCGACGAGATGGTGGCGGCCACCAAGAACAAGCTCAACACCAAGGTTGCCTTCGTCTCCCAGGGCAATGATTATCTGAACGAGCAGAACGGCGAGCTGCAGCATACCGGCAACATGCTCGATTTCGCCATCAAGGGCGATGCCTGGTTTGCGCTCGATACGCCGGCCGGCCGCGTGCTGACGCGGGACGGCCGCTTCACGATCAAGGACACCGGCGAGCTCGTCTCGATCCGGGGATATCCGGTTCTCGACGCCGGCGGCGCGCCGATCCAGCTCGATACGAAAGCCGGCGAGCCGGCGGTCGGAACCGACGGCGTCATCTATCAGACCGGCCGTCAGGTCGGATCGCTCGGGCTGTTCGAGGCCGATATCAGCAAAGGTTACCTGCGCTACGAAAACAGCGGCATCATGACCACCGATCAGCCGCGCGCCGTCGTCGACCGCTTCAATGTCGGCGTCGAGCAGGGATACCTGGAAAACTCCAACGTCAACGCCATGCGCGAGATCACCCAACTGATCGAGGTCAACCGCGCCTTTGAGAGCATCTCGTCGCTGATGCGCGACAGCGAGGATTCGTTCAAGGAAGCCGTCCAGACGCTTGGGGGCAGCCGCTAATGCATGTCGCCCAAAAGTGTGCAGTGGTTTTGGGAGGACGGCATGCATAAGAACAACGACCGAAAATACATCGCATTTTCGGGTGGGATTGAAGCATGAGCACGCTACTGTCCGAGGACGGCCTTTCCCCGAAGCTGGCGCATCTGGCGGGTCTCGTCGACCAATATGCATCGCCGGAGTTCGCGGTCGCTCATGGCGGTCGTGTGCAGACCATTGCCGCCGGCCACTATACCGTTCGCGGTCTTTCCCGCCATGTTCGTCTCGGCGAGTTCGTGGCGCATAAATCCGCCTCCGGCGTCCATCTCGGCGAGGTCGTTCGTGTCGAGCCGGAGCTGATCTACGTCTGCCCGATCGAACCCGGCGAGCCGATCGGCATCCATGATACCGTCATCCGCAAGGGCGCCTTCCGCATTTCGCCGTCCGACAACTGGTGCGGGCGCACCGTCAATTCGCTTTGCGAGCCGATTGACGGGCTGGGTCCGATCGTCGAAGGCCTCGATCGCCGCTCGATCTCCAACACCGCGCCGCCGTCGATGACCCGCCAGCGCGTCGGGACCGGCTTCAAGACCGGCGTGCGCGCCATCGATATCTTCTCGCCGCTCTGCCTCGGGCAGCGCCTCGGCATCTTCGCCGGCTCCGGCGTCGGCAAGTCGACGCTTCTGTCGATGCTCGCCCGCGCCGACGCCTTCGACAAGGTTGTCATCGCGCTCGTCGGCGAACGCGGCCGCGAGGTGCGCGAGTTCATCGAGGATACGCTCGGCAGCAACATGAAGAAGGCGATCGCCGTCGTTGCGACCAGCGACGAAAGCCCGATGCTGCGCAAGATGGCGCCGCTGACGGCGATCACCATCGCCGAGCATTTCCGCGACAAGGGCGAGAACGTCCTCTTCATCGTCGACAGCGTCACCCGCTTCGCCCACGCGATCCGCGAGGTGGCGACCGCCTCCGGCGAGCCGCCGATCGCCCGCGGTTATCCCGCTTCGGTTTTCACCGAACTGCCGCGCCTGCTGGAGCGCGCCGGTCCGGGCCCCGAGGGCGCCGGCACGATTACCGCGATCATCTCGATCCTCGTCGACGGCGACAACCACAACGATCCGATCGCCGATTCAACGCGCGGCATCCTCGACGGCCATATCGTCCTGCAGCGCAGCCTCGCCGAAGAGGGGCGTTATCCGCCGATTGATCCGCTCGCCTCGATCTCGCGTCTTGCCCGCAAGGCCTGGACGCCGGACCAGGAAAAGCTGGTGTCGCGGCTGAAAGTGTTGATCCACCGCTTCGAGGAGACGCGAGACCTGCGCCTGATCGGCGGTTACCGCCAGGGCGCCGATCCCGATCTCGACATGGCGGTCAAGCAGGTCCCCATCATTTACGACGTCCTGAAACAGGCGCCGGGCGATCGTGAGTCGGTCGACGCCTTTGCCGATCTCGCCGGCGCGCTGAAGGCTGCAGCCGGCATGGGCAATCAGGGCGCGCCCATCCAGAGGAGATAGACGTGGCTGAATTCGACGACGAACGCATCGCTTCCCTGAAGCAGCGCAGGAAGGCCGCCTTCCTGGATCGGTTTCTCACCGTCGCCGGCCTGGCGCTTGCCGGCGCTTCGGCCTTCTTCCCCTGGTACGTCTTCTTCAACGCAGAGAAGTTCGGCATCAACGTCGCCGCCAGCAGCAACTCGCGCGAACTGCCGGATTGGCCCGCCCGCAACGTCCTCAGCGTCTCGCCGCTTGCCATGGTCAACAAGAACGAGGCAGCCAAGAAGATTCCGCCGATCGATCCGCTGACGACGGCAACGGTCTCCAATCTCGGCAAAGCGCGTGACGGCGGCGACTTGCTGGAAGAGCAGCCGTTCCCCGGCAAGTCTTCCTTCCGCCTGCTGCATGTCTCCAACGGCCGGGCGCTGATCGAGGATCCCTCGGGCATGTATGTGGTGCGCATCGGCTCGATCCTGCCCGACGAAAGCCGCCTTGCGACGCTGGAGCAGCGGGACGGCAAGTGGGTGATCATCACCTCCAAGGGTGAGATCTACAAGAACGACTGAACCTCTTCGCAATGCCGAAGGCAACAGGGGCTCCGCCGCAGACCGGTAGGAGCCCTTTCTCTTGTGCGGCCCCCTCTTATGCGAGCTCGCCGAAAGCGCCGCCAAGCCCGATTTCCGGTAAGTCCCACGCAAGATTACCGCACTAGGTTCGGGCTAGTAAAAACGGAGAGTTCTCATGCAACCGATCCAACTTTTCGACTTGGCTTCGCGACAGGCGGAATGGCTGACGATCCGTCAGCAGGTTGTTGCCGGCAATATCGCGAATGCCAATACCCCGAAATTCCGCGCCAAGGACGTCACGCCGTTTGACGCCGTGCTTGATAGGTCCGACATCGCCATGGCGCGCACCAATCCGGCGCATCTGAGCGGCAACGATTTCAGCGACAGCGGCGATATCGACGTCAAGGACGCCGCGCTCGACCAGGAGATCGGCATCCAGGAATCCGGCAACACCGTCGGACTGGCCGAGGAGCTTTCGAAGTCGGGCGACATCAAACGCCAGTACGATCTGAACACCTCGCTGGTCAGCTCCTTCAACCGCATGATGCTGATGACCGTCAGGAAGTAATTGTCATGGATCCGCTTTCCGCCGCTATGAAAATCGCCGGTTCGGGGCTCGATGCGCAATCGACGCGTCTGCGCATCGTCTCGGAAAACATCGCCAACGCCCGTTCGACCGGCGATACGCCCGGTGCCGACCCCTATCGCCGCAAGACGATCACCTTCGGCCAGCAGATGGATCGCGCAAGCGGCGTCGAGACGGTCGACGTCAAGAAGGTCGGTGTCGACGAAGGCGATTTCAGCACCGAATTCGACCCCAGCAATCCGGCGGCGGATGCCAAGGGTGTCGTCAAGCTGCCGAACGTCAACATCCTGGTCGAGATGGCCGACATGCGCGAAGCCAACCGCTCCTATGACGCCAACCTGCAGACCATCAAGCAGACCCGCGATCTCATCTCCTCCACGATCGATCTCCTGAAGAGCCAATAATAATGATCAGCAGCGTCCAGAATGTCAGCAATCTTTCGATGACCCGTGCGCTCGGCGCCGTCGATACCGAAAATTCCGCCTCGTCGTCTGCAACAACCATGCCGGGCACATCAGGTGCGGCCAACGGCATGAGCTTCGCCTCCGTCATGGGCAACATGGCAAGCGACGCCGTCAACAGCCTGAAGGGCGCCGAAAGCATGTCCTTTGCCGGCATCAAGGGCACGGCGACAACCCGTGAAGTCGTCGATTCCATGCTCCAGGCCGAGCAGACGCTGCAGACGGCGATTGCCATCCGCGACAAGGTCGTTTCGGCCTTTCTCGAAGTCACCAAGATGCAGATGTAACTGATTTGAGGACGAACACATGAGAGCGCTCGCCATTGCAGCAACGGGCATGGATGCCCAGCAGACCAATCTGGAAGTCATCGCCAACAACATCGCCAACATCAACACCACAGGTTTCAAGCGCGCCCGCGCCGAGTTCACCGATCTGCTCTATCAGACCGAACGCGCCAAGGGTGTCGCCAACCGCGCCAACCAGGCCGTCGTTCCCGAAGGCGCCAATATCGGTCTCGGCGTTCAGACGTCGGCGGTGCGCAATCTGCATCTCCAGGGTGAACTCACGCAGACCGGCAACGATCTCGACGTTGCGCTGATCGGCAAGGGCTTCTTCCAGATCCAGTCGACCGACGGCACCACGCTCTATACCCGCGCCGGCGCCTTCAACAAGAACGACCAGGGCCAGCTCGTCACGATCGACGGCTATGAAGTTCTGCCCGGCATCACCATTCCGCAGGGTTCGACCGAACTGACCATCAGCCGCTCCGGCGAGGTCTCGGTCAAGCTGCCGGGCGTCACCGATGCGACCGTGCTCGGCCAGCTGACGCTTGCCGACTTCGTCAACGAGGCGGGCCTGCAGCCGATCGGTGACAACCTCTTCCAGGAAACGGCAGCCTCCGGCGAGGCCGTCGTCGGCAATCCCGACGAGGAAGGCTTCGGCTACATGAAGCAGGGCTATCTGGAATCCTCGAACGTCGACCCGGTGAAGGAAATCACCGAGCTGATATCGGCCCAGCGCGCTTACGAAATGAATTCCAAGGTGATCACCACCGCTGATGAAATGGCCTCCATCGTCAGCAAGAACCTGAAGTAAAGGGAAGGGCCGAAACATGATGTTTTGCCGGGCAGGACACATCTCGGGATGGGTGGCGGCAGCCATGATCGCAGTCGCGGGCATCGTCATGCCCGCAGGCGCCGACGCCGGCATGGGTTATGCCGTCGTCCCGACGACAATCATCTACCCCGGCGATACATTGTCGGCCAGCCAGCTTCAGGAGGTCGAGGTCACCAACCCCAACCTTGCCGGCGATTTTGCCAAATCTATTTCCCAGGTCGAAGGCCTGGTCTCCAAGCGCACGCTGCTGCCGGGCCGCACGATCGCGGTTTCGGGTCTGCGCGAACCCTATACGGTCACGCGCGGCTCTTCGATCCGCCTGGTCTTCTCGCTCGGCCCGATGACGATCTCGGCCGCCGGCACGCCGCTCGAAGACGGCGCCACCGGGCAGCTGATCCGCGCCCGCAATATGGATTCCGGCGTCATCGTCAGCGGCACGGTGCTTGCGGACGGCACGGTCCATGTGAGGGCAAAATGAGATTGTTGTTCCGTTTCCTGACCCTTGCCGCGGTTCTCGCCATGAGCCTGGCCGACGTCGCGCCCGCCTGGGCGCTGACCTCGCGCATCAAGGATATCGCCTCGCTTCAGGCCGGCCGTGACAATCAGCTGATCGGTTATGGCCTCATCGTCGGCTTGCAGGGCACCGGCGACGGTTTCCGCTCCTCGCCCTTCACCGAGCAGTCGATGCGGGCGATGCTGCAGAATCTCGGCATCTCGACGCAGGGAGGCCAGTCCAGCGCCAAGAATACCGCCGCCGTGATGGTCACCGCCAACCTGCCTCCTTTCGCAAGCCCCGGCAGCCGTATCGACGTCACTGTGAGCTCGCTCGGCGACGCGACGTCGCTGCGCGGCGGCACGCTCGTCATGACCTCGCTTTCCGGTGCCGACGGCCAGATCTACGCCGTCGCGCAGGGCTCCGTCATCGTCTCCGGCTTTCAGGCGCAGGGCCAGGCGGCGACCGTGACCGAAGGTGTGACCACCGCCGGCCGCGTGCCGGGCGGCGCCATCATCGAACGTGAATTGCCGTCCCGCTTCAAGGATTCGGTCAATCTCGTCCTGCAGCTGCGCAATCCCGACTTCTCGACGGCGATCCGTATTGCCGACATCGTCAACGGTTATGCCTCGGCCCGTTTCGGCGGTCCGGTCGCCGAAGCCAAGGATTCGCAGGAAGTGGTGATCCAGAAGCCGCGCCAGGCCGATCTCACCCGGCTGATGGCCGATGTCGAAAACCTTATCGTCGAAACCGATACGCCGGCCAAGGTTGTGATCAACGAGCGCACCGGAACGATCGTCATCGGTTCCGATGTCCGCGTTTCGCCGGTCGCCGTCAGCTACGGCACGCTGACCGTTCAGGTCACCGAGACGCCGCAGATCATCCAGCCCGAACCCTTCTCGCGTGGCCGGACCGCGGTCCAGCCGCAGACCGATATCGCGGCTGAGCAGACCGGCGGGCGCGTCGCCATCATCGACGGTCCCGACCTCAGGACCCTTGTCGCCGGCCTCAACAATATCGGCGTGAAACCGGATGGCATCATCGCCATTCTCCAGGGCATCAAATCGGCGGGCGCCCTGCAGGCGGAGCTTGTGCTGCAATGAAGACGATCCTGAACCCTGACCTGACGGTCCTGCAACTGCTGCGCCGGCTGGCGCTGCCGGCAGCAGGCCTCATCCTTCTGTCGATCCCCGGCGCCTTCGCGCAGCAGCATCCGGAGGGGGACATTACCTCGCAGGATGAGATCAAGCAGTTCTGCACCAACATCGCCGACCCCGCCCGCGACCAACGTTACCTCCTGCAGAAGCAGGAGCTGGAAAGGCTCCGCGCCGACATCGACGCCCGCATGGAGGAGATGGACAAGCGCAAGGCCGAATATCAGGACTGGCTGAAGCGGCGCGACGACTTCCTGAAGCAGGCCGAAGCCGGTCTCACCGAGATCTACAAGAAGATGAAGCCGGATGCGGCTGCACTCCAGCTGCAGGATATGAAGGTCGAGGTGGCCTCCGCCGTGATCATGCGGCTCGGTCCGCGCCAGTCGAGCCTCATCCTCAACGAGATGGACCCGCAGAAAGCCGCCGTCATCGCCAGCGTCATCGCCAGTGCGTCCGATCCCAATACGTCGAAGGATCCTTCATGAACATGCGTTTCCCGGCCGCGATCGCCGCCCTCGCACTCCTTGCAGGCTGCCAGTCCCCGACGGCGGTCAGCGAGATCGGCCGCGCGCCCGCCATGAGCCCGATCGGCAGCGGCCTTGCCTATGGTCAGACGCCGCAGATGGCGCTCTATCCGAAGCAGCCGCGTGCCGTCGCGCAGGGTTATTCGCTGTGGAGCGATTCGCAGGCCGCCCTCTTCAAGGACGCGCGCGCCTTGAACGTCGGCGACATCCTGACCGTCGACATCCAGATCAACGACAAGGCCTCCTTCGACAACGAGACCAACCGCAGCCGCACCAATTCGAGCGGCATGAACTGGGACATCAACGCCCAGATCTTCGGCTGGACGCCTGAATCCAAGACCGACCTGACCTACGGCTCCGACACCAGCACCGACGGCAAGGGCAAGATCGAGCGCACCGACAAGCTCACCCTTCTGGTCGCCGCCGTCGTCACCGGCATTCTCGAAAACGGCAACCTCGTCATTTCGGGCTCGCAGGAGGTGCGCCTGAACCAGGAGCTGCGCATTCTGAACGTCGCCGGTATCGTGCGTCCGCAGGACGTCAACGCCGAAAACCAGATCTCCTACGACAAGATCGCCGAAGCCCGCATTTCCTATGGCGGCCGCGGCCGCCTGATGGAAGTGCAGCAGCCTCCGCGCGGCCAGCAGGCCGTCGACCTTTTCTCGCCGCTTTGAGGCCGAATGACGATGGCAGACGCAGACATAAGCGCAGGTCAACCGAAGAAGAAATCCGGACCGCTGATGACGATCATCGGCGTCGCCATCCTGACCTTGCTCGGCGCCGGCGGCGGCTGGGCGGTCGGCACGATCGTCGCGCCCGAGATCAAGGTCGCCAAGGAGGCCGAAGAGGCCAAGGACGCCGAAGCCAAGAAGAAGGCCGAGGAAGGCCTGGCGCGGATCTCGACCGAGGCCAATAATGTCGTCCAGCTCGAGCCGATCACTTCGAACCTCGCCTACCCCTCGGAAAACTGGGTGCGGCTGGAAGTCGCGCTGCTGTTCAACGGGCCGCCTGACGTCAAGGTTTCCGAGGACATTCACCAGGATATCCTGGCCTATATCAGGACCGTTTCCCTCCAACAGATCGAGGGGCCGCGGGGCTTTCAATATCTCAGGGATGACATCCAGGAACGTGTTGACCTTCGTTCGCAAGGGCGGGTATCGAAGGTCATGTTCAGGACATTTGTCATCGAATGATTCGATTTATAATTTTCCTTACCGCCATGATGGCGGTACCGGAACTGGCGGTGGCACAGCAGCTGCCGACGGATTTGTTGAACGTGCCGGTCGATGGCTCTGTCGCCGCCTGGATCATCCGCACCTTCGGCCTGCTGACCATTCTTTCGGTCGCGCCGGGCATCCTGATCATGGTGACGAGCTTCCCGCGCTTCGTCATCGCCTTCTCGATCCTGCGCTCGGGCATGGGCCTCTCCTCGACCCCCTCCAACATGATCCTCCTGTCGCTGTCGCTGTTCATGACCTTCTACGTCATGTCGCCGACCTTCGATCAGGCCTGGCAAAACGGCGTGCAGCCGCTGCTTGCCAACCAGATCAACGAGACCGAGGCGGTCCAGCGTATCGCCGAACCCTTCCGCACCTTCATGGCGGCCAATACCCGCGACAAGGACCTGGCGCTGTTCGTCGATCTGGCGCGTGAACGCGGCCAGACTATCCAGACATCGGATCCGATCGACTACCGGGTTCTAATCCCCGCCTTCATGATTTCCGAGATCCGCCGCGGCTTCGAAATCGGCTTCCTCGTGGTACTGCCGTTCCTCGTCATCGACCTCATTGTCGCGACCATCACGATGGCGATGGGCATGATGATGCTGCCGCCGACCTCGATCTCGCTGCCGTTCAAGATTCTCTTTTTCGTGCTGATCGACGGCTGGAACCTGCTCGTCGGCAGTCTGGTGCGCTCGTTCAGCTGATACGCCCCCTCATCATTGGTCACAAGATAAACCCCGCCGGAGCGATCCGGCGGGGTTTTTCATGCAGGTCGAACCTTACTCGGAAGCGAACGGGACGGTGCGCGGCGGCAGCGCCCGAATGTCCATGTGCTCGGGGGCGAGATGCTGTTTGGCGCGGTCGGCCATGATTTCGTAGGCCTGCTCCAGATGATTGCAGAAACGTTCGGCGTCGAAGAGCGGCGCGATATAGCGCCTCTCCTTCAGCCGCGCTTTGTATTCGGTGATCCGCCCGGGATTCTGCGCCAGCTCGACGGCGAGATCCTCGTAGGCCTGCAGGTCGCCGGCAACGAGCTCGGGCAGATCGATTGCTCTCAGCAGGCTCTCGCTGACGCGTGAGGCGAAATTGGTGCCCTTGACGGTCAGAACCGGCAGGCCGCCCCAGAGTTGCTCCGACGTGGTCGTGTGGCCGTTGACGGGGAAAGTGTCGATGCCGAGGTCGGCCGCCTGCTGGCGGTCTATATGTTGTTCGTAGGGCGCGCGCGGGCAGAAGATGATCCGCTTGGGCGAGATGCCTGCCGTCTGGAAGTGCTTCAACAGGTTCGCCTGGTTGCGCGGCGTATTCGCCATCAGCCAAAGCACGCTGTTCGGCGCCCGTTTGAGAATCCGGCACCAGCTGTTGACGACCTCAGGCGTGATCTTGCGGTTGCCGTTGAAGGAGGCGAAGATGAAGGCGTCTTCCGGCAGGCCGAGCTGCTCGCGGGTGACCGGACGCGGCTTCGGACGATGCATCGGATCGTTCGGCTGATAGCTCTCCGGCAATCGGCAGAATTTTTCATGGTAGAACGGCTTTGCGACTTCGGGCAGGACGGAATGGTCGCCGATGACGTAGTCGAGGTCGATGTTAACAGTGCTGCCGGGAAAGCCGAGCCAGCCGACGTGGACAGGTGCCAGCGGCAGGTTGAAGGCTGCCGCGCGGCTGCCTGACGTATGGCCCTTCAGATCGACCATGATGTCGATATTATGCTCGCGCACGACTGCCAGCACCGCCTGGTCGGAGAAGCCGTGAATGTCCACGATCCTGCCCCAGCGGCTGCGATCGGTGTCATTGTGCTTCAGATATTCCGGGCCGGTATGGCAGAAGAGCGTCACCTCGAACCGATCCTTGTCGTGCAGCTCGAGGATGCGCTGCAACAGCTTCATCGTCGCGTGGCGATCCCAGAAGTCCGAGGACATGTAGCCGATCCGGATCTTGTTTGACCATGTGTGCGGCTGGTTGCGGCGGAAAGCTATCCGTTCCTGGTTGAGCGGCGTGGTGCCGATCGTTGCATACCGGTTGAAATCCTCGTTGCCGCACCAGTGCAGATGATAGAAAGGGTTGTCCTTGCGCAGGATCTCGAAATCGCCCTTTGCCAAGGCCCCGTCGATCACCGCCTGATGCTTGCCTGCCTCTTCGAAATCATTGAATTCGCGGGCGAAAACAAGGTGGAGAAAGCGGAAGGCGTGATTGCCCGGAAAACGCTTGAAGAGATTGCGCGCAAGCGTCTGGTTGGTTGCGTCGTTGAGATCGTCGCTGAGCAGCAGGGCCGCCAGGCGCATGTGATCGGGATTCATGCTTTCCGACAGCACCGTCTTGAACGGGCGGATGATATCCCGCTGCTGGCGCTTCAGATAGATCGCGGTGATGATGAAGGCGAGCTCGGCATCTTCCTGCGCTCTGGTGAGGTTGCGCATGGCGATCAGCAGCGCTTCGTCCTCGTTGCCGGTCTCGTAATAGAGCTTGGCAGACTGCTTCTGATATTCGTAGGCGTTCGGTCCTTCGCAATTGCCGGCCAGGCCATAGGCTTTCGCGGCATCGGCTTTGAAGCCGAGCTGCACGAGGTTCTTGGCCAGCAGCGCGTAGGTCTTGGCGTCCTGATGAATATCCATGAGCTGGTTGAGCGTCGCCAGAGACTGTGTGTAGCGGCCCGCCTGATAATCTCTGGATGCCGCAGAGAACGAAACTTTGCTGTTCAAAACCCAACTCCGTGAAGGAAATGTTCTAGCATGGCTGTCGATCGCCCGGCGCAGGCACGGGCCGTCCGCCCCGAATACGGGCGAATGATCCGATGGTGCTATCCCGGCACCTGACACGTTGGCATGTGAAGCTTGCTTGAAACCGGTGCGCCTCATGAAGGCGCTTTCTTTCATGAGAGAAAACGGCTTCTTTCCCGGTATGTTAGCATGCGAAGGAATAGATTCAGCCGGCATTAACTATGCAATGGAAGGAGCCGGAACGGGGCCTCGATTTTTAAGAAGTTGGCAAGCATTGGCTGCGAGATTGCCCTGGACATGACGGGTTTGGGCCAAACAAGCAGGCGCCGAGTAGCATGAAGCTGGTCCGTCATCGCCGGTATTACAGTCCGGTATGTCCTCCTTTTTGTATCTAGTTTCCAGGGGACAGATTTATGACAAGCATTAACACCAATTCTTCCGCACAGGCCGCTCTGCAGACGCTGCGCAGCGTCAACCAGAACCTCAACAGCACGCAGAACCACGTTTCTTCTGGTTATCGCGTTGAAAAGGCTTCGGACAACGCTGCTTACTGGTCGATCGCAACGACCATGCGTTCGGACAACAAGGCTCTCTCGGCTGTTTCCGACGCTCTCGGCATGGGTGCTGCCAAGGTCGACACCGCCTATACCGCAATGGACAGCGCCATCGACGTCGTCGGCGACATCAAGGCCAAGTTGGTTGCCGCCACTGAAAACGGCGTCGACAAGGCCAAGGTTCAGGAAGAAATCAGCCAGCTGCAAGAGCAGCTGAAGAGCATCGCGCAGTCGGCTTCCTTCAACGGCGAAAACTGGGTTGCCGGCGCTGACGGCACCAAGAGCGTCGTTTCCTCCTTTGTCCGCGACGGCTCCAACGCCGTTTCGGTCACGACGACCGACTATGTTCTCGACGACGGCTCCGCCGGCAACGTCCTGTTCGGCATGAGCAACGGCACGGTTGAAACCTCCACGGGCATTCTCGGGACCTCGTCGGGCGCGACCGGCTCGATCTACGCGATGGACATCACCAACTTCACCGCCGGCCAGATCCAGACCGCTCTGACCAATGTTGAAGCGGCTCTGAAGGCCATGACCAGCGCTGGCGCTGCTCTCGGCTCGCTCTCCAAGCGCATCGACAGCCAGGACGACTTCGTCTCCGCCCTCAGCGACTCGATCGACTCCGGTGTCGGCCGTCTCGTCGACGCCAATATGGAAGAAGAATCCTCCAGGCTCAGCGCCCTGCAGACCCAGCAGCAGCTGGCGATCCAGTCGCTATCGATCGCGAATTCCTCTTCGCAGAACATCCTGTCGCTCTTCCGCTAAAAGCGGTCGGCACCAGGTTTCCAAGTTTCGCGGCCGGGTCGTCCCCGGCCGCGAAATGTTTTAATATAAGGTTAATAAAAATCCTTCTAAGTCTCAGATATTTTTACGCTATTTCCATTTCCGATTTAGTTTTCCTTAACCATCTTGCTGTTTTCTAGGCCCATCGAAACGGCGAGTTAACCTTAACGACAATGGTTAACAGGCATGATGCTGATCGCTGTGGGCCGGCCGAAATCCGGAATGTCCCTTCTTAAAATCTGCCAACAAGGGGCAAGCAAACTATGACGAGCATCAACACCAATAACGCTGCAATGGCAGCCCTCCAGACTCTCCGCGGCATCAACCAGGGTCTCCAGACAACCCAGGCTCACGTTTCGTCCGGCTATCGCGTCGGCCAGGCTTCCGACAACGCTGCTTACTGGTCGATCGCAACGACCATGCGTTCGGACAACAAGGCTCTCTCGGCTGTTTCCGACGCTCTCGGTCTCGGCGCCGCCAAGGTCGACACCGCTTACTCCGCTATGGACAGCGCCATCGACGTCGTCGGCGACATCAAGGCCAAGCTGGTTGCCGCGACTGAAAACGGCGTCGACAAGGCCAAGGTCCAGGAAGAAATCAGCCAGCTGCAGCAGCAGCTCCTGAGCGTCGCTCAGTCGGCTTCCTTCTCCGGTGAAAACTGGGTTGCCGGCGCTGACGGTACCAAGAACGTCGTCGCCTCCTTCGTCCGCGACGGCTCCAACGCCGTTTCGGTCGTGATGACCGACTATGTTCTCGACGACGGCTCCATGGGCAACGTTCTGTTCGGCATGAGCGGCGGTGCGGTCGAAACCTCCACGGGTATCCTCGGCACGTCGAATGGTGCGACCGGTTCCGTCTACGCAATGGACATCACCAACTTCACCCTCGGCCAGATCCAGTCGGCACTGACCAACGTCGAATCGGCTCTGAAGGCCATGACCAGCGCTGGCGCTGCTCTCGGCTCGATCTCCAAGCGCATCGAACTGCAGGAAAACTTCGTCTCCGCTCTCAGCGACTCGATCGACTCCGGTGTCGGCCGTCTCGTTGACGCCAACATGGAAGAAGAATCCTCCAAGCTCAGCGCTCTGCAGACCCAGCAGCAGCTGGCTGTCCAGTCGCTGTCGATCGCGAACTCCTCGTCGCAGACCATCCTGTCGCTGTTCCGCGGCTAATAACCCTCGGAAATATCGGCCCGCCGGTATCCGGCGGGCGCCTCGAAATCGAGCCGCGCTTCGATGGAGCGCGGCTTTTTTATTCTCGTTAACGGTTGATTAACCATAATGCTGTTTTCTCAGGCCAACGAGACGGCGAGTTAACCGAACTTAAGAACCGGTTAACAGGCATGAGGCTGATCCCCGTTCCCGGTGGCTTTCCGGAATGTCCCTTTTTCCCACCTGCCGACAAGGGGCAATCATTTCATGACCAGCATTTTGACCAACGTCGCGGCGATGGCCGCTCTTCAGACGCTCCGCGGCATCAACGACAGCCTCGAAAGCACGCAGAACCGCGTATCCTCGGGTTACCGCGTCGAAAAGGCCGCCGACAACGCCGCCTACTGGTCGATTGCAACGACCATGCGTTCGGACAACAAGGCACTTTCCGCCGTTTCTGACGCTCTCGGCCTCGGCGCCGCCAAGGTCGACACCGCTTATTCCGCCATGGACAGCGCCATCGACGTAATCAGCGAAATCAAGGCGAAGATAGTCGCGGCAACCGAAAAGGGCGTCGACAAGACCAAGGTCCAGGAAGAAATCGGGCAGTTGCAGCAGCAGCTCCTGAGCATCGCGCAGTCGGCTTCCTTCTCCGGCGAAAACTGGGTCGCCGGCGCTGACGGCACCAAGAGCGTGGTTTCCACCTTCGTGCGCGACGGCAACGGCAATGTCTCGGTCAAGACGACAGACTACGTCCTGGACACGAGCTCCGCGGGCAACGTTCTCTTCGGCATGACCTCGACCGGCACGATCGACACGGCCGCCGGCATTATCGGCACATCATACGGCACGATCGGCTCGATCTACTCGATGGACATCAGCACCTTCGGCTCGGTTGAGATCTCCATGGCCTTGACGTCGATCGAGGCCGGCCTCGAAGCCATGACCAAGGCTGCCTCGCAGCTCGGTTCGATCTCCACGCGCATCGAACTGCAGGAAAACTTCGTTGGAGCACTGAGCGACTCGATCGACTCGGGCGTCGGCCGCCTCGTCGATGCCGACATGGAGGAGGAATCGAGCAAGCTGACGGCGTTGCAGACACAGCAGCAATTGGCGATCCAGTCGCTGTCGATCGCCAACTCCAGCGCGCAGAACATCCTTACCTTGTTCCGCAGCTAAATCGGCCGCTGAAGCTGGACCGAATCTTGCGCCGCCGTCCGGCGCTACGCCGAAAACCATCTGGACCGCGCCCGAAACGGCGCGGTTCTTTTTTTTATATCAACAACTTGTCAGGACTCATGCTTCGCTGATTTGCGCTTTGCGCCGCGCTCTTGCCGAACAGGTTGATATCGAGTTAACCTCACCTTGAGTTGATTTGCTTTTGCGACACCGGTGGAAATTTCGCCGGAGGCATGACGCCACTTCAGTCGCCGCCGGCAACCCGGCCTGCCCTTTCATCTTATTCCGAGACCCTGTCGATGACCGTAAAGATTACCAGCGCGGCCGCGGTGAATGCACTTGCAGTGCTGCGCAGCATCAACAAAGAAGCCAGTCAGACCCAGCAGCAAGTGTCTTCCGGATATCGGATCGAGACGGCCGCCGATGATGCCTCTTACTGGTCGGTCGCGACCGTCATGCGCTCGGACAGCACCAATCTCGGCACGATCGGCGACGCGCTCGGTCTCGGCGCCGCCAAGGTGGATGCGACCTATACGGCGATGACTTCGGCGATTGAACTCGTCACCCAGATCCGCGCCAAGCTCGTTGCGGCAAGAGAGCCTGGCACCGACAAGGACAAAATCAACGCCGAGATCAGCGAATACAAGGAACAGCTGAGGACCGTCGTCGAATCGACGTCCTTTGCAGGGGAAAACTGGTTGCTGAACAGTGACAAGGCAGCGCCGCCGACATGGTCGGTCATCTCCGGCTTCGTGCGCGCCCCGACCGGCGAATACCAGGCTCAGAGCATCGACTTCCCCTCATCGCAGACCATCCTCATCGACAAGAACAACGCGAGCGGCGGCCTGTTCACCAAGGCAATCGATGCCCAGGCGATCAACAACAGCGGCACAGGACCGCGGAACTATTACCTGCTGGACGCCCATTCGACGACGCCGGCGACGGGCACGGAAGTCGCGATCGGCAAGAACACCACCGACGCCCAGCTCGCCGACATGCTTGATGTGACCGACTCTCTGCTCTCCTCACTGACGACGACATCCGCCTCGATCGGCGTGATGAAGGCGCGTGTCGACGATCAGATCGATTACACCGCCGATCTGTCCGATTCGATCGACAAGAGTGTCGGCGCGCTCGTCGATACCGATATGGATGAGGCTTCGATCCGGCAGAAGGCGATCGAAACCCAGAAGCAGATGGCCGTCGAAGCGATCTCGATCCTGAACACGGCTGCCAGCAAGATCCTCATTCTGCTGGAATAGAGTTGCGCGCGATCGCGGGTGGCGGCGGCGCCATTCATCCTCGCGCAAGTTTGACTTCCTAGTTTCCGGCATGAAGGCATCGTCCGAAATCATGCCGGCGCAAGGTCAAGCCTTGTTCGCCGCGAAGGACATGTCGCGCGCAAGGTCATTTTGAACGGGGGGCAGCATGCCGCATGTCCCCCGGATGCTGGATGGTTTCTATGAGCATTTCGCTTTCTCGGTATTTGAAGGATTTCGGCGAACCGAAACCGTCAGCGCCGATCATCGACATCGACGATTTCCCCGGCGATGTTTTTGCCGAGACGCCGAGCGAACCGCCGGTCGACGTCGAGGCGGAGCGTCGCGATGCCTATGCGCAAGGCCATGCCGCGGCGACCGCTGATTTGACCGAGAAATATGAAAGCGATGCGCGCGCTCTGGCCGAGGTTCATGCGCGCGAGCTCGAAGAACTGAAGCTCCGCTATGAAGTCGAGGCGGCCGCGGTCATCGCCTCGCGCGTCCGTGATATCGCCGAAGAGGTTGCGCAACTGGTCAGTGCCGGCGCGGCTGCGGCCATTGCGCCCGTCATGACGGAAGCGCTTGCGGCCAAGGCCGCCGAAAACCTCGCCACATTGCTGCGCGACGCCATTCTCGAGGGCGCGGCCGGGCCGATCGTCGTCAGGGGGCCGACCCGGCTCTTCGACATATTGAAGGCCGAGCTCGGCGAACATGCCACGGCGGTTCGCCACTTGGAGAGCGACGATATCGATCTTGCCGTCGAAATCGATGACTCCGTCATCGTCACCCGTATGTCCGCCTGGGCGGCCAGCTTGAAGAAAGTTCTCGAATGAGCGAAGGCGAAAACCATCACCACGGCAGGAACGAGATCATCATCGTCAAGCGGCATGGCGGCGGTGATCACGATGGTGCCCATGGCGGTGCGTGGAAAATTGCCTATGCCGACTTCATGACGGCAATGATGGCGTTCTTCCTGGTCATGTGGCTGGTCAACGCCGCCAACGAGGAAACCAAGGCCGCCGTTGCGACCTACTTCAATCCGATCAAGCTCGCCGACGAAAAGCCGACGGAGAAGGGCCTGAAGAAGCCTGTCGACCATGCCGAGGGCGAGGAGAAGAACGAAAAGTCCAAACAGAAGGAAGACAATCCGACCGAGGGCAAGTCCGCCGCGGACGGTGACGACCAGACGTCGACTTCAGGCGACCAGACCAATTATTCTGAAGCAGACTTCTTCGAAAATCCTTATTCGGTTCTTGCCGAGATCGCACAGGAAGTTGGTCAGCAGGCCAATGTCAGCGCCAAGGGCGATGGCGGCGCGGCCGATTCCGGCCCGGCGACCGGCGCCGATGGCGGCGAAGCCTATCGCGATCCCTTCGATCCGGATTTCTGGACGAAGCAGGTCGAAGTGACAACGGCCGGAAAAACCCTGCCGCCCGGCAAGAGCGAGCAGCAGGCGACCGAGAGCGAAACAACCGAGGTCGCCAAGGCTGAGGATATGAAGCCGGTGCCTTTGGCGACCGACCAGCAGCCCGCCAAGGACGTCAAGGAGAGCAAGGACACCAAGGGCGCCGCCGAGACCAAGGAGGCCAAGGCGGACGGCAAGGTGCCTGACGAGAAGAAGGCGGAAGCTCAGAAGGACGCCGATCATCAGAAGGATGCCGACAAGAGCGCGGCCGAAACCGAACAGCAGAAGAAGGAAGCGGATGCGCTTCAGGAGCAGATCGCCCAACAGATCGGCGGCGTTGCCGGCAAACTTGCCGAAGGCCTGACGGTGACGGCGGCCGAAGGCGGCCTGCTGGTCAGCATCTCCGACCAGAACGACGACTCGATGTTCAATATCGGTTCCGCGGTTCCGCGCCAGGAGATGGTGCTCGCCATGGAAAGGATCGGTACCATTCTGAAGGAGAGGGGCGGCGCCGTCGCCATCCGTGGCCACACCGACGGGCGTCAATACAAGGGCGCGCAGAACGAGAACTGGCGGCTGTCGATGGACCGCGCCCAGAGTGCCTACTACATGCTCGTGCGCGGCGGGCTGGACGAGAAGCGCATCTCGCAGGTCTCCGGCTTCGCCGACCGTCGGTTGAAGCTGCCTGCCGAGCCGTTCAACGCGGCCAATCGCCGGATCGAGATCCTGGTGCAGGCGGATTAAGGATATTCGGATGGCGCGTCGGCAGCATCGCTACTTCGGATTTATGGCCCTCGGCCTGGCGATGTTTTCGCCGGCCGCAGGCCAAGCGCAGGATCCGGACGATCTCTCGCCGTACAAGATGTTGCGGTCGCTGCAGTTCGTGCAGGATTCCGTCGTTGCCGGCGATCATTCGGCCGGCGAGATGCAGCGCTTCATGCTGGGTACGATCGACGAGCGGCTACGCACGGCCGATACGTCGATCTACGACGACGACCGCAATGTCGATGCGGCGCTGATTTATGCGATGAGCGGCGGCAATCCCCAGACGCTCGAATATCTGATCGCCCATGACGTCAACGGCTATTTCGACAACCGCGTCACCGACGTGCTGCGCAAATATCTGAGCGGCAAAGGGCTCCTTGTCGCCAAGACGCTGGATGAAACCGCCAGGGAATATCGCGACAAGAAGATCGGTCCTTACCTGGCGCTGATCGGCGGCAATGTGCTGGTCGCCACGAAGCCGGCAGATGCGCTGGAACTCTACGACCAGGCGCGTCTTGCCGCGCCGGGCACGATCGTCGAGGAGGCGGCCTTGCGCCGGTCCGTAGCCATCTGCGTCGACAAGGGAATGCTCGACCAGGGGCTAGCCTACTCGCAGCGCTATGCTCGCCGTTTCCTGCATTCGCCCTATGCCAGCCAGTTTGCCGATCTTTTCGTCAAGCTCGTCGTCGCCCATGATCGCGACGTGAAACCGCAGGATGTCGTCGACATCCTGTCCTTCATGGATGCGCCGCGCCAGCGTGAGGTCTATCTGCGCATCGCCCGTGCTGCAGCGATATCGGGCAAGCCGGAGCTGGCGCGCATGGCGGTCGAACGCGTGCAGTCGCTTGGCGCAGGCACCGACAATGCCTTCGGCCCGCTCGCCGATTTTTATGGAGGCATGGCCGGCCTTCCCACGCAGGATATCGATCAGGCGGCGAAGAATGTCAGCGGCATCGACGGCAAAGCGCTGTCGCCGCGGGATCAGGCGCTGCAGGCGGCGGCGCGATCCGTCGCCGAGCAGATCCTGCGCGCGCCGGACCCGGCAAGCCTGACGCAAGCATCCGACCCTAATACTTCTCATCAAGAAATCACTTCTGACAAGGCTGCGGCAAACGCCATGCAACCGGGAGCGCCAGGCGCGCATCCCGAGCCTGTTCCGGGAGGTGTGGCATCGACTGGCCAGAGCCAGGATACCGACCCCTCATTCAACGCATTTGTGACGACCAGCCGATCCAAGCTCGACGAGATCGATGGTCTTCTGGCGCAGGAAGGCAACGAACAATGATGGATTTGAGCGTCTCGGGCGGAGCCTCTGGTGCGGAGGCGGCTGCGGCAGCGAAATCCGCCAAAACGGCGGGAAAGGGTGACGCCGCCGGTCAGAAGGGCGACTTCTCCGATGTGCTCGCCAAGGCGAGCGGCAGCGCCGCCAACGAGGCGCCCGACGATGCGCAGCCGGACCAGGGCGCGGTTGCCGATGGCGACGCGGCAAAGGTGGCGCGGACGATCCGCAGCCGCGCCAAACCGTTGATCGATCTGAGTGACGCCGCCCTGAGGGCGCAGGCCGAGGTGCAGCCAGAAGTGATCGCCCATGGCGAAAAGACATTCGCAAAGCCTGCAAAGGATCAGCGCAAATTGCCGGCCGATCTCGGCAAGCTCGATGCCAAGGATCCGTCCGCCGACGAGGCCGGGCAGGTGGCCAAGGGCGTCAAGCACGTCAAGAGCGACCTCTCGAAAACAGATGCGGATGCCGACAGCGAGGATGATGACGGCGGCATTTCCGATGTACTCGGCCTGCTGAAGCAGGAGCCCGCCGCCGAGACGGTCGCCTTGCCGACCGCAGCCGCTGCACATCTCGCCGCCACGGCCGGGGAGGCCGGGCCTGTCGACAAGAAGACCGCGGCTGACGCCAAAACGAGCGGCCACGCATCCGACGCTCTGGCCGCCGTCAGCGGCAATGTCGAAGACGTCAAGACGGATGAGATCGGGGTTCCGGGTGCGGAGAACGCCGAAGCCGCTGACGGCAGAACCTTCCGGCTCAGCCGCGCCGACGGGCGTGGCCTATCGATGGATGTTCACATCGGTGCGGATCAGGCTGGACCGAAGGACGGCGCGAAGAAGGCCGATGTCGAAAACGTCTCGGTCCTCGAATCGCGCCGCTATATCGGCCTGGCGCAGAATACCAATTCCGCCGCCGTCACCGCAGCCCTTTCCGGCGATTCCGAATGGGCGCGAGCGATGGAGCCGAGTTCGGCCCTCTCCAACGCGGCGGAATGGACGAGCACCGGCAAGGTGGTCAACACGCTGAAGATCCAGATGAACCCGATCGATCTTGGCCTGGTGACGGCGACCATGCGGCTGTCCGGCGACGCCCTGAACGTCGACCTCAAGGTCGATACCGGCGCAGCCTATCGGCAGCTGAAGGAAGATCATGGCAAGATCCTGGAAGCGCTGCGCAGCCAGGGCTATGCGGTCGACAACATCACCATCAGCATGGCCCCCGTCGAGCGTACCGACGCCGGCAACCAGGCCAGCGGTCAGGGGCAGGCCTCCCAGCAGCAGTCGCTCGCCCAGCAAGGGCAGGGCGGGGCGGCGCGCGAGCGCTACAATCAGACGGGCCAGCAGACGGATGGAGGCTTCAATGGCGCAGGCGAGACCGGTATTGAAGACGTTTCTGCTGGCGGGGCTCGCAGCAGCGGCGCTGGCGGCGTTTACCTCTGAGGCGTCCGCCTCCACCGGCGCCTGCGAACGCGAAATCCAGTCGGCTGCCGCCAAATACGGCATCCCGGAAGGCATCCTCTATTCGGTCGGTCTGACGGAGACCGGCCGCAAGGGCTCGCTCTATCCCTATGCCATGAACGTCGAAGGCAAGGCGATCTTCCCGCCATCCGAGCAGGACGCGATGAGGCAGTTCGATGTCGCCCGCAGGAGCGGCGCCAAGCTCATCGACATCGGATGCATGCAGATCAACCACTATTATCA
The DNA here is from genome assembly GCF_003013335.1 of Rhizobium sp. H4. Taxonomy (NCBI): domain Bacteria; kingdom Pseudomonadati; phylum Pseudomonadota; class Alphaproteobacteria; order Hyphomicrobiales; family Rhizobiaceae; genus Rhizobium; species Rhizobium sp. H4. The sequence continues at coordinate 108,701 of NZ_PSOW01000012.1, read as the reverse complement.
CAGCGAGAATTTCGCTTCCGCGGAGGATATGTTCGATCCGCACCGCAACGTGGAATATGCGGCGAGGTTTCTTCGCAACCTGCATGACCGTCACGAGACCTGGACGATGGCGGTAGCAAGATACCATGCGGGACCGAACAACGACCCCGCGCAGAAGCAATATGTCTGCCGCGTCATCGCCAATCTGGTGGCCACTGGCTATGGCAAATGGACTCCTAATGCGAGTAACTTTTGCCGAAATTAAATCAACCCAAGATAGAAGACACGCATTGTGACGGAAATGTGTCGTAATATGGCAGGATTCCGGCACCAATTGCATGCGCAAGCCATAATTAACGGGTCGTTAACTTTTCCACGAAATTTTTGTGTGCATAATTCCGGTCGGCCACTAGATATAGACCAAATCGCCATGCGGATCTTAATCAATTATTAGTTTCTGCCATTAACTTTAACGAGTTGTCGCCGATTCGTGCGATTCGTACCCATAGATCATCGAAGTGCCACACTGATTCGGAGGCGGACGAATGATCGTAGTGGTTGATGAGCGTGAGCTCGTGAAAGACGGATATACATCTCTGTTTGGCCGGGAGGGCATTCCCTCTACCGGTTTTGATCCATCGGAATTTGGCGACTGGGTTCAGACCGCCGCCGATTCGGATATTGCGGCCGTCGAGGCCTTCCTGATCGGTCAAGGCCAGCGCAGCCTGGAGCTGCCGAGGGCGATCCGGGATCGATCGATGGCGCCGGTGATCGCCGTCAGCGACCAGCCCTCGCTGGAAAACACGCTGGCGCTTTTCGATTGCGGCGTCGACGACGTCGTGCGCAAGCCGGTGCATCCGCGCGAAATCCTGGCCAGGGCGGCTGCGATCCGGCGCCGGCTGAAGGCGATCGCCAATTACACCGATATCGGCGGCATCCGCGTCTTCTCGGATGGTCGTGACCCCGAGATCAACGGCGAAGTCTTCGCGCTGCCCCGGCGCGAGCGCCGCATCCTCGAATATTTGATCGCCAATCGCGGTCGCCGGGTCACCAAGACCCAAATCTTCAACGCCATCTACGGCATCTTCGACGAAGAGGTCGAGGAGAATGTCGTCGAAAGCCACATCTCGAAGCTGCGCAAGAAGCTGCGCAAGAAGCTCGGCGTCGATCCAGTCGATTCCAAGCGCTTCCTTGGTTACTGCATTGATTGGGCTTGATTTTTTAGCCGGACGGAAACTGCCGACTGAAGTTGAATATTTGGCCTCGCTGTCCGCATAACAGACAGCTTCACGCAAGGCCCGCCAAATACTCTTGAGCTTAACAGGTAAAACGAGGTTTTCAGATGAGCATTTTCGGCAGCATGAAGACGGCAGTATCGGGGATGAACGCGCAGGCGAACCGCCTCAGCACCGTCGCCGACAACATCGCCAACGTGAACACCACCGGTTACAAGGCCGTTTCGACGAGCTTCTCGTCGCTGGTCCTGCCCTCCTCGGGCGGCAACTACAATTCCGGTGGCGTGCAGACCTCGGTCCGCCAGGCTGTCTCCGATCAGGGCGACATCTCCTACACCACCTCCACCACCGACCTTGCGATTTCCGGCGACGGCTTCTTCATCGTCCAAGGCCCCGACGGCACACCGGTGCTGACTCGCGCCGGCGATTTCCAGAAGGATGACGAAGGCAATCTCGTCAACGCCGCCGGTTTCCAACTGATGGGCTATTCCTACGATTCCGGCGCTCCCGCCGTCGTCGTCAACGGTTTCGATGGCCTCGTTCCCGTCAATGTCAACCAGGAAGGCCTGACCGCCATCGCTTCGACATCTGGTGTCTTCAAAGGCAACCTCGATTCGAATGCCAAGGTGGCTCCGGTCGCTCCTGCGACGCTGCCTAGCGCCAACCTGGCCACGACGACAGCCGATACCAAGAAGTTTTCGATGGTCGCCTACGACCGCCTGGGCAACAAGGTGATGTATGACTTTTACTTCACCAAGACCGCAGTCGTCACTCCGCCGCCGGCACCTCCCGGTGTTGCCAGCACCTGGGAAGTCTCGATCTATCGCAATGCCGATGCGGCGGTTGGCGGAACGACGTCGTTTCCTTACTCTACCGCCGTCGGTGATGTTGGTAACGGCTCACTAACCTTCGACGCAAACGGCAAAATGATTTCGTCCGGCGCAATTCCGATCACCGATCCTGTAACCGGTCTGACGATTAATATGGATCTCTCCGGTTTCACTCAGCTCGGCGCCGACTTTGCCGGCACCGGCACTCCCAATGGCCAGGCTGCAAGCCCCGTCAAGGACGTGACCATCGACGGCGACGGCATCGTCTACGCCAAGTACGAGGACGGCAGCACCAAGCCGCTCTATCGTATCCCGCTGGCCAATGTCGCAAGCCCGGACAAGCTGACGCTGATGAGCGGCAACGTCTACAGCGCCAACGGCCAGTCGGGCGTCACCGTCACCGGCTTCCCGCAGACCAACGGCCTCGGCACGATCAAGTCAGGCGCTCTCGAAGGTTCCAACGTCGACCTCGCCGGCGAACTGACCGAGATGATCGAATCGCAGCGCAGCTATACCGCCAATTCGAAAGTGTTCCAGACGGGTTCCGACATCATGGACGTACTCGTCAACCTCAAGAGATAAGTAAGGTAACGGATAAGCCATGTCGCTCACGTCCGCACTTAATACCGCGCAGAGCATATTCAACAATACCGGCACGCAGAGCAGTGTCGTATCGAACAATATCTCCAATGCCGGAAACAAGGATTACGTGCGCCGGCAGGCAATGCTTACCACGTCCCTGAACGGCGCTCAGGTTGTGCAGATCAACCGGGCACAGGAAGACGCCCTGCTGCGCCAGTACCTCAAGACGTCCTCTCAGGACAGCGCCCAGCAGACTTTGCTGGGCGGTCTCGAGGACCTCAAATCGATCATGGGTGGCAACGACTACGAAACGTCGCCATCCACCTATCTCGGCGTTTTCCAGGAAAAACTTCAGGCCTTCCGCACCACGCCTGGCAGCACGGTCGCTGCCCAGGGCGCCATTACTGCCGCCCAGGACGTCGCCAACTCGCTGAACAATGCCTCGCAATCCGTCCAGGATGTTCGCGCCAACGCCGATAAGGAAATCGCCACCGCGGTCGATAAGCTGAACACGCTGCTCAGCCAGTTCGAAAAGGCCAACAATGCGGTCAAGACTGCCACTGCCTCCGGCACGGACGCATCCGGCGCCCTCGATGAGCGCGAGAAGGTCCTGAAGCAGATTTCTGAGATCGTCGGCGTCAGCGCGACGACGCGCGACAACAACGACATGGTGTTGAGCACGCCTGACGGGACGATCCTCTTCGAGACGGTCCCGCGCAAGGTGACTTTCAAGTCCCAGGATGTCTATACCGCCTCCATTGTCGGCAATTCGGTCTATATCGACGGCGTTGCGCTGCCGCTCGGCAAGGGTTCGACCACGACGGGGCAGGGGAGCCTCCAGTCGCTTCTCCAGATCCGCGACGAGATCGCCCCGAACTTCCAGAAGCAGCTCGACGAAATCGCCCGCGGCCTTGTCTCGCTCTTCAAGGAGCAGAATACCGCTGCGCCCCCGGCCTATGTGCCCGGCCTTTTCACCTGGAGCGGCGGCACGGTCGATACCGGCGCCACCGCAGTTGCCGGCATGGCCTCGACCATCAGTGTCAGCAGCCGGGTGATCACCTCGCAGGGCGGCGACCCGATGCGCCTGCGCGATGGCGGCGTCAACGCCTCCGGCGCCGTCCTGAACACGTCAGGCGTCAGCGGTTACACGGCTGAACTCGACCGTCTTTATACCGCGATGAGCGCCGACATCGATTTCGATCCGGCGGCCGGAGCGCCGGTCGGTTTCGACGCGACGACGGGCATTGATTCGAATGTCAGCATCATGGAATACGCTACGAATTCCCTTGGCTGGCTCGAGCAGTATCGCAGCAACGCCACGACGGCTGCGGAAAACACCTCGGCGGCCCTGTCGCGCTCCAACGAAGCCTATTCCAACGAAACCGGCGTCAACCTCGACGAGGAACTGACGCTGCTTCTCGATATCGAACAGTCCTACAAAGCGGCGACCAAAATCCTTAACGCTGTAGACGAAATGTTGAAGTCATTGCTGGATATCGCGAGTTAAGCCATGAAGAGCTCATTTATTTCAAGTACCGCCATTCAGAATGCGATGCGCTTGACGATCCGTCAGGCGCAGAACCAGATGACGAAGGCGACGATGGAAGCAACGACGGGAGTCTATGCGGATATCGGTGTCTCGCTCGGCGGCAATGCTGCCAGAAGCGTCGACTTCACCCGCGAGACCGACAGGATCGACTCGATCAAAGCAAGCAATTCGCTTGTCAGCGCCCGCATGGAATCCTCGCAGCTCGGCCTGTCCAAGATGAAGGACGTCGGCGACGGCCTCGTTTCGAAGCTGACGGCACTCCAGGGCAGCAAGGACCCCGGCAGCATCACCGTCGCCATCCAGTCGGCAACCAGCGCGCTCTCCACCATGATGGACACGGCCAATACCATGGTGAACGGCGAATATCTGTTCTCCGGCATCAATACCGACGTGCAGCCGCTGACCGACAAGACGACCGCCACGAGTGCGGCCATCGTCACGGCGCTGAACAGCTATGCCGCTGCTCTTGTCCCACCTAAGGCCGTCAGCGATCTCACCGGCGCCGAAATGCAGACCTTCATCACGACGACGGTCGAGCCGATGTTCAGCCAGGCCAATTGGACCAATGCGGCGACCGGATGGTCGCAGGCATCGAGCCAGAACATGACGAGCCGCATCAGCAACTCGGAAGTGATCGAATCCTCGACCAACGCCAATTCCGAAGGCATGCGTTATTTTGCGCTCGCCTCGGTCATGACCTCCGCGCTGCTCGGCCAGAACCTCAGCACGGATGCAATGACGACTGTCTCCAAGCAGGCAATCAGCTACACGGCCAAGGCGACCAGTGGGCTGGTGACGCAGGCAAGCCAGCTCGGTCTTTCCCAGGAGCGTGTCAAGAAGTCCAACGACGCTCTCGACGCCCAGTCGAACATCATCAAGAACAAGCTGGTCGATCTCCAGGGCGTCGATCCGTACGAAGCCTCGACCCTCGTCAAGACTTTGGAAACACAGCTTGAAACCGCTTACACGATCGTTTCGAAGATCCAGCAGTTGAGTCTCGTAAACTACCTTTGATGAGCAAAGGCGCGCATTATAAAGAAGGATGCATGAATGTATCAGTTCTCGTATGCCGAAGTCATGCAGGACTCGGTGGCCGACGCGAAAGAGCGGGAATGGCAGGTTCTTGACCGGTCCATAGAACTGCTGGCGTTGGCGCGCGACAAGGAAAAATACGGTCGGGAAGCCATTGAAGCCCTGTTTTATACGCGTCGGGTGTGGATCAGCTTCATCGAGGATCTGAAGCATCCTGATAACCAGCTGGATGTTCAGCTCAGGGCCAATCTCATCTCGATCGCAATCTGGATTTTGAAGGAATGCGACAGGATCAGAAAACGTCTGTCTAATAACTACCAGGGCATCATCGACGTTACCACCATCATCAGGGATGGACTTAAATGAAAAGTACACTACGCATTTCTCTGAAAGCCGGAGAAAGAATCTTCATCAACGGCGCCGTCCTACGTGTCGACCGCAAGGTCGCGCTGGAATTCCTGAACGATGTGACGTTCCTTCTCGAAAATCACGTCCTCCAGCCGGAAGGTGCGACGACGCCCCTGCGCCAGCTCTACTTCATCGCGCAGATGATCCTCATCAACCCCGAGGGCAAGGACCAGTCGACGGCGATGTTCCGCAAGTCGATCACCATGCTGCTCACCTGCTTCAAGAATGAAGAGATCCTCGCCGAACTGAAGCGCGTCGATGCGCTCGTCTCGACCGGCCGCGCCTTCGATGCGTTGAAGGCAATCCGCGGTCTCTATGCGATCGAAGACAATATTATGAACAACCACGAAATGCCGCCGACGATGGTCGAGCAGATTCGCAGGGAGATCGCACCATGGCGGTAGATGCAACATCGAGTGTGAGCACTTCGACGACCAGCTCGACGAGTTCGGCCCAGAAAAAAGCGACGCTGAATTACGACAATTTCCTGCAGCTGCTCATCGCGCAGATGAAGAACCAGGATCCGACCGATCCGATGGATGCCAGCGAGCAGATGTCGCAGCTGGCAAGCTTCTCGCAGGTCGAGCAGACGATCCAGACGAACACCAAGCTCGATACGCTTCTGTCAAGCTCGAGCCTCACCCAGGCGAGCAGCTACGTCGGCAAATACATGGAAAGCGCCGACGGCACCGTCAAAGGCACCGTCGAATCCGTCAAGGTTTATTCCGACGGCATCATTGCGACGACCACGGATGGCGGTAAGATACTCGTACAGGCGGGAATCACCGTTGCTGACAAGGCGCCGACCACGACGACCACGACCAGCGACAGCAGCGATACCTGATACCGCGGCGCCGACGCGTCGGGTGATACAAATCAACAGTGGCCCGGCCATGGCGGGCTGCTTCGAGGCGATATGAGGTTGCCTTCAGATGAATGAAGCTGATGCATTGGATCTGTTCCAGGCCGCGATCTGGACCGTCCTGATTGCCGCCGGTCCCGCCGTTATCGCCGCGATGGTGGTGGGGTTGGTCATTGCCCTGATCCAGGCATTGACGCAGGTGCAGGAAGCGACGCTGACCTTCGTGCCGAAGATCGTCGCAGTGCTGATCACCGTCGGGGTCACAGCACCCTTCGTTGGCTCGCAGATCTCGATTTTCACCAATCTGGTCTTCTCGCGCATCCAGTCAGGCTTCTGAGCCACCTTCGCGCAAGCTTCGCCATTTAACTGTCGGTCCGAATTGGGCGGACCGAGTCCGCTTCCTCTCATGAAGAGACGGATCTGTTATGGCGCAACCACCTGCACTCCCCCTTCCGAAAGTCGCCCCGAGCCTGCGCGATGTCGGTTTTGCCCTGGGCATTATCGGCATCATCTGCATTCTCTTCCTGCCGATCCCGCCATTCCTGATCGACATGGGGCTGGCCTTCTCGATCGCCTTCTCGGTGCTGATCCTGATGGTCGCGCTGTGGATCCAGAAGCCGCTTGATTTCTCGTCCTTCCCGACCATTCTGCTGATCGCGACGATGACGCGGCTGGCGCTGAACATCGCCACGACGCGCGTCATCCTGTCCCACGGCAATGAAGGCCACGACGCGGCCGGCGGCGTCATTGCTGGTTTCGCAAGCCTGGTGATGTCCGGCGACTTCGTCATCGGTCTGATCGTCTTCCTGATCCTCATCACCATCAACTTCATCGTCATCACCAAGGGCGCGACGCGTATCGCCGAAGTCGGCGCACGCTTCACGCTCGATGCCATCCCCGGCAAGCAGATGTCGATCGACGCCGATCTTTCGGCCGGCATCATCGATGAAAGGGAAGCCCAGCGCCGGCGCAGAGAGCTCGAAGAGGAAAGCTCCTTCTTCGGTGCGATGGACGGTGCCTCGAAATTCGTGCGCGGCGATGCCGTCGCCGGCCTCATCATCACCGCCATCAACGTCTTCGGCGGCATCATCATCGGTTATTTCCGCCATGGCATGCCGATCGGCGAAGCCGCTGACGTCTTCGTCAAGCTCTCCGTCGGCGACGGCCTCGTCTCGCAGATGCCGGCCCTCATCGTCTCGCTCGCGGCCGGCCTGCTCGTCTCGCGCGGCGGCACCACCGGCTCTACCGACCAGGCGGTCGTCAACCAGCTGAGCGGCTATCCCCGTGCGCTCTCGGTCTCGGCGGTGCTGATGTTCGTCCTGGCGCTGATGCCGGGCCTGCCGTTTGTCCCCTTCGTGATCCTCGGTAGTCTTCTCGCCTTCGGCGCCTGGTTCATCCCGCGTCAGGTCGAGGTTGAAAACAAGCTTCGCCGCGAGCAGGAGGAAAAGAAGGTCGTCCAGAACAAGGAACTGGAAAAGGATTCGGTGAAGTCGGTGCTGCGCACCTCGGAAATCGAGCTCGCACTCGGCAAGATGGTCTCCACACGCTTGCTAGGCGCCCACCAGGAGCTCGCTTTCCGCGTCGGCAAGATGCGCAAGAAGTTCGCCACGCAATACGGTTTCGTCGTGCCCGAGATCAAGGTCACCGACGATATCGCAATCGCCGAGAAGTCCTACCAGATTCGCATCCACGGCACGACGGTCGCTTCAAATCTCTTGCGCGTCGGCGAAGTCCTGGTCGTCACCGGCGCCGGCCGCCGCCCGAGCATTCCCGGCGACGAAATTCGCGAACCCGCTTTCGGCATGCCGGCCGTCTCGATTCTCGAAAACTTCGCCGACGACCTGAAGCGCGAAGGCTTCCAGCCGATCGACAACGTCTCCGTCGTGCTGACCCACATGAGCGAGGTCATTCGCAACAACCTGCCGCAGCTTCTGTCCTACAAGGACGTCAAGGTGCTGATCGATCGCCTCGACCCGGAATACAAGAAGCTCGCCGACGAGATCTGCTCGTCGCATATGTCCTATTCCGGCCTGCAGGCGGTGCTCAAGCTCCTGCTTGCCGAACGCGTCTCGATTCGCAACCTGCACCTCATTCTCGAAGCGGTGGCCGAGCTCGCCCCCCATGTCAGGAAGACCGAGCAGATTGTCGAGCACGTCCGCATCCGCATGGCCCAGCAGCTCTGCGGCGATCTAGCCGACAATGGCGTGCTGCGTGTGCTGAGACTGGGCAGCAAGTGGGATCTCGCTTTCCACCAGGCGCTGAAGCGCGACGCCAAGGGCGAGGTGATCGAGTTCGACATCGATCCGAGAAGCCTGGAAGAGTTCAGCGAGCAGGCGAGCAAAGTTATCCGTGAGTTCATGGATCGCGGCCTGCCATTCGCCCTTGTCACCTCGCCGGAAACGCGCTCCTATGTGCGCATGATCATCGAACGGCTGTTCGCCACGCTGCCGGTCCTGTCGCATGTCGAACTGGCCAAGGGCATCGAGATAAAGATTTTGGGCTCGATTTCATGATATCAGACCCGCAAGGGACCGTTCTCGCGCTGTTTCTGGTTTTCTGCCGGATTGGCGGCTGTGTGCTGGCTCTTCCGGGATTTTCCTCGGCGCGCGTGCCCGAGCAGCTGCGCGTCTTCATTGCCGGGGCGCTGTCGATCGCCGTCTTGCCGCTGCTCTGGGACACGGTTTATCCGGCTGTCCACACGGGAGCCGGAACCTATATCGGCCTGATTTTCAGCGAATCACTGATCGGCGTGATGTATGGAATGCTGGCGAGAATCTATACGCTCGGCATGCAGTTCGCCGCGACGATCATCGCCATGATGGTCGGTTATACCCAGCCGGGCTCCGCCGACGTCATCGAAGACTCGCCGGAGACCAGCCTTTCCGCCTTCATCACCTTTGCCGGCATCATGATTCTCTTCATCATGGATTTCCATCACATCGTCTTCCGTGCGCTGATCGATTCCTACACGACCATGCCCTTCGGCGGATTGACGCAGATGCGCGCGACGCTGATCTCCTTCACCGATACGCTGGAGCAGACCACCTACATCATGCTGCGGCTGTCGAGCCCCTTTCTGATCTACGGCATGATCTTCAACGTCTCGATCGGCTTTATCAACAAGCTGGCGCCGCAGATCCCGGTCTATTTCATTTCCACGCCCTATCTGCTGATGGGCGGGCTCTTCCTGTTTTATGTCTCGGTCGCGGCGCTGGTCAGCCAGTTCGGTCAGGCCTTCAGTTCGATCTATATCGGACGATGAGGCTGATATGATCGAGAAGAGCCGCTCTCAAAAACTCAAGCGTCTGCTGTCGGTGCAGCGGCATATCGAGAGGATGGCGGAGAACGACCTGGCCGAAACCAGCCGTCAGCGCATCGAGGTCAATGCGGCGATGGACGATGTCATCGTTGCTCTCGGTTCGATGGACCCGGTTCACCACGCCTTCTCGCAGAATTATGCCGACCGATTCGGCAGGCTGACGATCAAGGATCAGCAGCTGACCGGCATGCAGCAGATCCACGAGATGCGGCTGACGCGCGAACGCGCCAAGGCCGATCGCCTGGAAGAGGGCATGAAAGAGGCCCTCGATGTCGAGCGCCGCGAGGCCGACGACAATGCCGTCTACGATGTCATCGACCAGCAATTCGCAACGCCAGCCTCCAGCAAGCTTCAAAAACCATAATCGTTACGATCTTAATTTAGAGGATTGTAACGTGGCTATTTCGCCCCCCAGTGATCTGGTCCTGGACGTTGTCAAAGCCGCCGACCCAATGGAGGTTCAGGCGGCCCAGGAAAAATTGAAGGCAAATCGCGCGGCCTTTGCCGCAACGAGCCTCGCCGAGAACGGCAAGGGCTTCTCCAATACGGTCGACGTTCTCGATCATATCGGCCAGAAGAGCGGCCTCGCCAACATCCAGAACCGCACCAAGGCCGAGGAGGTTCCGGAAAGCTACCGGAAGTTCGAGGCCATGGTGCTGCAGAACTTCGTCAAGTCGATGCTGCCAAGCGAAAGTGAAGACGTCTACGGCAAGGGCGCGACCGGCGATATCTGGAAGGGCATGATGGCCGAGCAGCTCGGCAACACCATGGCCAAGGGCGACGGCATCGGCATTGCCAAGCAGATGTACAGCGAGCAGTTACGCCGGCAGGAAGGCAAGATCGTCAATGCTTCGACCGATGATCGTGACCGCAACACCGCGCTCAGCATGATCGACGAATTCCAGCGCAAGACCTTTGGCACGCCGACGGCGGACGCCAAGGCCGATAGAACAGGATGATTTTAGGCCCGTTGGCCTGATATCTGAATCCTGTTCTAAATTAAATAGTTAGAGGATGATGTCGTCCGAAAACCGCGCACACTTTTCGGCATCATGCTCTAAGCGACGCATAATCGAGGGTACAATGGAAATAATTTCGAACGAATACAGGATCAAATCCGTCCTCGGACGCCTCGAAATGATCATCGACAATGAGAATACCCGGATCGGCAACGACCCGCAGTTCGATCTCAAGGTCTCCAATGCGCATAAGAGCCGCTGCCTCTACGAGCTGTCGATGCTTTTCCGCGATACCGATCCGGCCGAGCTTGCCGCTGCCCATCTCGATCAGCTGCACGACCTGAAGAAGAAGCTGGTGCTCAACGCGAGACGAGTCGAAGCGCATCTCGAAGCGGTTCGCGCCGTCGCCGACCTCCTGAAGAATGCCGTTCAGGACGCCGACGCCGACGGCACCTATTCCCAGGAACAATTCGCCGCGCGTGGAAACTGATGATCAAGCTCGTCCTCACCGGTATCTGGGTTTGCGCCATCACCTTGGCCTCGGTTTACTTTTCGGTGTACATGGCGACGGCGCCAGCACCTGCGGCAACGGATACCAAGCAGAGCGCGCTCGAACTGGTGAAGGGTGAAACGATCACGGTGCCGGTCATCGGCGACGGTGCGATCACCGGTTATTTCCTCGGCCGCGTTTCCTTCATGATGAACAAGGACATGCTGAAGGGCGTGACCTTGCCGCTGACCGAGATGACCACGGACCAACTTTTCAGCCTGCTCGTCGGCAACAAGATGGTCGATCTCGCTCACATCAAGTCCTTCGACCCGAAGGCCTTCCGCGAGGAGATCAAGAAGGGCATGAACGAGCGCCTCGGCGGCGAATATGTCGCCGAAGTGATGCTGGAGCAGCTCGATTATCTCTCCAAGGAAGAGGTCAAGCAAAACGCGGCCGGCGAGCCGAAGAAGCTCGGCACTCCGGTCAAGATCATCGAAGCCGCCCCGGCTGAGGATGCCCCGGCCCCGGCCGCCCATTAATATCCCAGATCAGATACATGAACGGCGCCTTCGGGCGCCGTTTGTCGTTGAGCCCGATGTGGTTAATAAACTACTTATGCGAGCATAAAAATCCAAGGAATTTTCCTAAGGGTTGTTTGAAAGCCTCCTGTTATATCAGCTGTCACAGCTTGGTATGCGCCGTTTTCCGTGATCGGGGCGACGCCGTCCATGCATGACGCGACCGGTCCTTTCGAGACCTCCGGGGTGCGGAAAAATGGGCTTGGTTTCCGGGATTTCGGGCGCATGACGCACCCTCGGCAGGAGGTAGGAATGAATTTGATTGCAAACTTCGCGGTGCTCGCGTCGCGGCGGACGATCTTCGATCTGCCGGTCTGCGATCTCGGCTGGGACGATGCCCTCGTTTTTATCAACGAGCTGGCTTCCATTCCCGTCGGCCAGACCGTGGTTTGCTTCGTCAACGCCCATAATATGCTGACGGCGTTGCGCGACGACGAATACTACCGGATCATGTCGCACAATCTGGTGCTGCCTGATGGCATCGGCCTCAACATCGCATCGCAGATTGCCCATGGCTCGCCGTTTCCCGCCAATCTGAACGGCACCGATTTCGTGCCGGCCTTCCTGACCTTCATGGAGGCTCCGCGCCGGATCGGCCTGATCGGCGGCGCGCCTTCGGTCGTCGAAGCAGCGGCAGAAAATTTCCGCAGGCACACACCCTGGCATGAATTTATCGTCATTTCCGATGGTTTTTTCGACAAGGTCGACTCCACTGATGTCACCCAGGAGATCGAGCGCCAGAAGCTCGACATTCTGATCGTCGGCATGGGGACGCCGCTGCAGGAGAAATGGGTCCACGACAACATTCGCGCCGACCATGCGCGGCTGGTGCTGACGGTAGGCGCGCTCTTCGACTTCGTATCCGGCGCCGTTCCGCGAGCGCCGAAGACGGTGCGGATGATGCGTCTCGAATGGGCCTATCGGCTGATACAGGAGCCTGCGCGCCTCTGGCGGCGCTACATCATCGGCATTCCGGTCTTCCTTTTCCACGTCCTGCGCTACCGCTTCCGCCGCCGCGAAAGAATTCTCAGCCAGCCGGAAGAGCAGCGCAGCGTCTCACAGCCGATTGTGGATCGCAGGAAGGCGAGCTGAACAGGCCCGGCTCGGTTCCCGGACCTGCGAAGGGCGTCACCGGTTCAAATTTGAGACGTCGGACCGCAATTTTTGCCAGTCGCGGTTAACCATTTCTTTGCCATGAATATTTAGAGTAGCTTAATCATCTGCATCGCATGCGGATGATTGAACTCGGCCATCATGTGCATGAGATGTGGCGCAAATGTACGATATCAGGGCGAGAAACAGCTTCCAGGATCGCGCAGCCGCGGGGCCGCGCACCTTTGACGTCCCCTATCGCCGGCGGTCGAAGGGGGCCGGTATCGCGCTGCCCGAGGCCGAATTGCTGCGCGCGATCGGCCGCGCGCTCGAAGAGCAGCGCGCAATGGCGGCGCGGCCAGTGCCACTGGTCGACCGCATCGAAACCATTCTCGGCAACCGCCTTCGGGCTGCCAACGATATCGGCCGCCCTCTTGCGCCGGAGCCGGCTGGTCATGAGGAGCCCATCGCTGCGGCCGAAGGGGCCGCACTCCCGCCCCAGCCGTTGGCCGCGATCCGTGAGGAACTCACCGGATTCCAGCCGGCAGCGCCGCGCCGCCGCGCCGGCAGCTTCGGCCTTGTCATGACGGTCGTCGCCGCCACGATCATAGGCGCAGGCCTGCCGGCATTGATGCCGGTCTCGCCCGCCCTCTACCGCGCCGAGACGACGCTTTCGGTAAAGACGGATGCGGCAAGCCGCGCTGCCTTCACCCAGGCTGCGGCCAAAGGCCTGCTGTCGGCGCGGGTGATGGCATCGACGGTCGCTGCGCTGAAACTCGATCACGACCCGGAATTTGCCGGCTCCAGTGCCAATGCGCTCGTCGTTGCGCTCGATCTGCTCTCGGCCACCGGTGCTGCAGCCGATCCGGCCTCGCGCGCCGAGGCGGCGCTGAAACATGCGGTCGAGATCGTGCCCGATGTCGCCGCCGGTGCGATCCTCGTCAGGGTGACGACCGGCGACAGCGCCAAATCCATGCGCATCGCCGCCCAGCTTGGCGAAGCGGTGTCCGCAGTGAGCGGTCCCGGCCGGAGCGCCGAAACCGACACCGCGTTGCGCAAGGCCTATGACGAGGCGAAGGCGGAGCTTGCCGCCTTCGCGGCCAAAAGCGGCGAGGGCAACGTCAAGGTGGCGATCGACCTTCGCCGCCAGATCGACGGGCTCGATGCCGATCTGAAGCAGGCCGACCAGAATATCCTTGCCGCCAAGGCGCAGGCCGACCGGCTGAAGGCGGCAAAACTCGCCGGCGTGCTGGATGGTTCGCTCCCTTCCGATATGCTCTCGCCGGCGCTGCAGGATTGGCGCGACAAATATGCCGTCGCCAGGACGACGCTGGCGCAGCTTTCGGCCGAGCTTGGCCCGCGCCATCCGCGTCTGCTGCAGCAGCAGGCCGAAACGGATGGACTGAAGGAGAACATGGGCAAGGAGCTTGCTCGTCTGGCCCAGCTCGCCAATGCCGCCGCCAAGGCTGCGGTCGATGCGCGCAAGGACCTGAACGATCGCCGCAACACGCTGATTGCCCAGAGCCGGGACACCGGCGTCGATCTGTCCCGGCTGACCGAGCTGCGCGAAAAGGCGAATGCCGCGCGCTCGCGCCTGGAAGAAGCGGCGCCGACACCGGGAAGCGATGATGGCCATTTGACCGTCCTGAAACCGCCGCTTGCGGCGGCGGTGCCGGGAACGAATGGTCTGATCGGCCGCGTGCTGGCCGGGGCCGCGACAGGCCTTGCGCTCGGTCTTGGGCTGGCCCTTCTGCTGTTCTGGCGCAAATCCGCCGCGGCTTCCGCAAGCGAGGAAATGCGGGCGCCGCCTTCGCTCGCCTCTCCGCCGGCGCTCGCGCCGGCCCCGTCGTCGGCCGACGAGATGGAGGTGCTGCGCTCCGAGATCTCCGGCCTGCGCGACCGGCTTCGACTTCACGTGATGGAAGCACGGCAGCCGCTGCGCTGAACCCGACATTTCCTTGCAAGTTTGATATTGCCTTGCCGCTTTCCGACAGGATAGGGCGTTAGCGGGCATTTGACGCTCGTCAACTATCAATAGATTGGCGCGAAACAGGGCGGAGAGACGCGTGGCGACAGTAATCGACGGCAAGAACGTAGCTGCATCAGTCATTCAGACGGTCAAGAGTGCGACGGCGGCGCTGGAAAAGAGCAGCGGCGTCACCACCGGCCTGGCCGTCATCATCGTCGGCGACGACCCGGCAAGCCACGCCTATGTCGGCTCCAAGGGCCGCATGGCCAAGGAATGCGGCTTCAAGTCCGTCCAGCACACGTTGCCGGCCGAGACCAGGCAGGAGGAACTGGCAGCTCTCGTCGCCACCCTCAACGCCGATCCGTCGATCCACGGCATCCTGGTGCAGCTGCCCTTGCCGAAGCCGCTCGACAGCGAGCCGATCATCCAGTCGATCCTGCCGGAAAAGGATGTCGATGGCTTGAGCGTCGTCAACGCCGGAAAGCTCGCCACCGGCGACCTGAAGACCGGACTGGTCTCCTGCACGCCGGCCGGCGCCATGGTCTTCGTCCGCCGCACCCATGGCGAGGATCTCTCCGGCCTCAATGCCGTGGTCATCGGCCGCTCCAACCTGTTCGGCAAGCCGATGGCGCAATTGCTGCTCAACGCCAATGCGACGGTGACGATGGCCCATTCGAGAACGAAGAACCTCGCCGACGTCTGCCGCAACGCCGATATTCTGGTGGCCGCCGTCGGTCGTCCGGAAATGGTCAAGGCCGATTGGGTCAAGCCGGGTGCGACGGTGATCGACGTCGGCATCAACCGGGTGCCGGCGCCCGACAAGGGCGAGGGCAAGACCCGGCTCGTCGGTGACGTCGCTTTCCGTGAAGTCTCCGAGGTCGCCAGCACCATCACTCCGGTTCCCGGCGGCGTCGGGCCGATGACCATCGCCATGCTGATGGCCAATACGGTCATCGCCGCCCATCGCGCCGCAGGGCAGACGCCGCCGCAGTTCTGATTATGGCTGCTGCGGGGCAGGGCCGGTCGAGGCCCTGACGATCAGCTCGGTCCTCCAGAGCTCCTGCTCGGGGAAGGGGGCGGCGTGTTTCACCGTGCCGATCAGCCGCTGGGCGATTCGAACGCCGGCGGCGCGCAGCGAGGAGCGCGTCGTCGTCAGCGGCACGGAGAAGTTTTCCGGCTTCAACAGCGGCAGCACGTCGTCATGAGCGATCAGCGAAATATCCTCGCCGAGGCGCAGGCCCGCCTGGTTGACGGCGCGGATTGCCCCCAGCGCCATGACCGTGCTGGAGCAGAGGATCGCCGTTGGCCGCTGCGGCAGCTGCAGAAAGCGTTCCATCGCCAGCATGCCCTGTTCGTCCGTCATCAGCGCGTTGCTCATGCAATCCTCTTCGAGCGTGAGGCTACGTTCGGCGAGGGCTGAGATGACGCCGTTCCTTCTGCGGATGGCGAAGTCGAGGTGTGTCGGGCCGTTCATCAAGGCAAAGCGCGTATGACCGAGCTGCAGCAGCAGCCGTGTGGCGTCGTAGAAGGCGCCTTCATTATCGATGTCGAGATAGGGATAATCCGGCTCCGCGCCGAAGGATCGGCCATGCACGACATAGGGCATGGAGAGCGATTTCAGCATGGCGAGCCGCGGGTCGTGAGCGCGCATATAAGCGATGAACAGAGCATCGACATTGCCGCTGATTGCAAGCCGCCGGAGCGCGGCCACCTCGTCATCGGGATCAGCCGGCATGATGACGAAATGGAAATCGTGGCGGACGGCCTCCTCGCCGAGCCCGGCCAGGAATTCGCCGAAATGCACGTCTGACTGGTGGCCGGGCGCCGTCGGCATGACGAGGCCGATCGAGCCTGCCTTGCCGGTCGCAAGCCGCTGGGCAGCCTTGTTCGGCCGGTATCCGGTTTCCTTGACGGCCTGGAGCACGCGCTCTCTGGTCGCTTCATTGACCTCGGGATAACCGTTGAGTGCCCGGCTCACCGTCGTCTGCGACAGCCCGAGCAATTCCGATAGCTGTTTGAGATTCACCTGTTATGCTTCCCTCCCGGCCCGCCGTCGGCCGCTCCAAAAAGGCCTGCCGCCTCCCAATGGCATCCAAAGCGCTTTCAATTATGTAGCATCTCGCGCGCTTGACTCAAGAAAAATCGCTCCATATTCCCCGATAGGAGCCTTCGGGCTGCGATATCCCGCCGCTTTAGGGCAGGTTTTCGCGAATTGACTTGACTCCATTCCACTGGAAGTGAAATGAGTTGGGTGTCAAAGCGCTTTGAAATTTCCGTTTGCGAGAAATTCGGCGCGGGTTGGGATTGTGATGGGAGGTTGATCACATGAAAAAGTCATTTCTGATGGGCGTTGCCGTTGCGGCGCTATTTGCCGGTGCTGCGTCCGCGGCCGATCTGAAATTTGCCCCGGGACAGGATTCCAAGTTCAACTGGAAAAGCTATGACGAATTCAAGGCCGCGCATGCCGATCTGAAGGGTCAGCCGCTGACGATCTTTGGGCCGTGGCGCGGCGAAGACGAGGCGTTCTTCATGAGCGTTCTTGCCTATTTCACCGAGGCGACCGGCATCGAGGCGAAATATTCCTCGTCCGAAAACTACGAACAACAGATCGTCATCGACACGCAGGCTGGCTCGCCGCCGAACATCGCCATTCTGCCGCAGCCGGGCCTCCTCGCCGACCTCGCCGGCAAGGGCTTCCTGACGCCGCTCGGCGACGACAACTCCAAGTGGATCAAGGACAATTACGGCGCCGGCGACAGCTGGGTCGGGTACGGCACCTATAAGGGTAAGGACGGCAAGGAAGCCTTCTACGCCTTCCCTTATAAGGCCGATGTGAAGTCGCTCGTATGGTATGTTCCGGAGAACTTCGAGGAAGCCGGCTACAAGATCCCGACGACCATGGAAGAGCTGCATGCCCTGACCGACCAGATCGTCAAGGACGGCGGCGTTCCCTGGTGCATCGGTCTCGGTTCCGGCGGCGCCACCGGCTGGCCGGCGACCGACTGGGTCGAGGACATCATGCTGCGCATGCAGCCGCCGGAAGCCTATGACAAGTGGACGACCAACGAGCTGAAGTTCACCGATCCGGCCGTCGTTGCCGCGATCGACGAATTCGGCAAGTTCGCCAAGAACGAGAAATACGTCAATGGCGGCGTCGCGGCCGTGGCCTCGACCGACTTCCGCGACAGCCCGAAGGGCCTCTTCTCCGTTCCGCCGAAGTGCTACATGCACCATCAGGCCTCGTTCATTCCGTCCTTCTTCCCTGAGGGCACGAAGCTCGGCCAGGATGCCGACTTCTTCTACATGCCGACTTATGCTTCGCATCCCGAACTCGGCAAGCCGGTTCTCGGCGCCGGCACGCTTGTTTCGATCGCCAAGGACTCGAAGACGGCCCGCGCTTTCATCGACTTCCTGAAGACCCCGATCGCGCATGAAGTCTGGATGGCCCAGTCGAGCTTCCTGACGCCTTATAAGGGCGTCAGCACCGAGGCTTACGCAAATCCGCAGATGAAGAAGGAAGGCGAGATCCTGACGTCTGCCACCACCTTCCGCTTCGACGGTTCCGACCTGATGCCCGGCAAGATCGGCGCCGGCGCCTTCTGGACCGGGATGGTCGATTTCGTCGGCGGCAAGTCCGCCGAGGAAGCTGCCGGCGAAATCCAGAGCGCCTGGGACGGCATCAAGTAATCTTCCAACATTATGCCGCCGGCTTGCAGGCGGCATGACCTGCCTGAGTGGCCGGGCTCATGAGCAGCCCGGCCAGTCAGGATATATTGTGATTGGGCAATATAATGGATTGACGGTGACCGGCACTGACCGGTCAGAATGACAGCCGGTCTGATTTAAGATCAGGGGAAGCAGGGGAGGGACGAAATGCTGTCGCAGATAGTGTCCGCTTTGGGCGTCGTGGTGTTCGCCGTTTTTGCGTGCTCGGCCTATTTCTATTTTTCCAACAAACTCCTGGATCTCGCCCTGCCGGTCAAGGATGGCGACATCCGCGCCGCCTCGCGCAATCTCAACCGCCGCGCCCTCATCCGGCCGTGGCTGTTCATCGGCCCGGCGCTCTTCCTGCTCTTCGTCTACCTCGTCTATCCGGTCGTTGCGACCTTCATTCTCTCCTTCTATGACCGTACCGGCCTGCAGTTCGTCGGCCTCGCCAACTATAAATGGGCGATCGGCGACCGCGAATTCCGCCAGTCGATCTTCAACAACATCCTCTGGCTCGCCGTCGTGCCGGCCGCCTGCACCTTCTTCGGCCTGGTCATCGCTGTCATGACCGACCGCATCTGGTGGGGCAATATCGCTAAAAGCATCGTCTTCATGCCGATGGCGATCTCCTTCGTCGGCGCCTCGGTCATCTGGAAATTCATCTATGAATATCGCGGCGGCAACGACGTCCAGATCGGTCTGTTGAACGCCATCGTCCAGTTGTTCGGCGGCACGCCGGAGGTGTGGATCTCGGTTCCCTTCTGGAACAACTTCTTCCTGATGGTCATCCTGATCTGGATCCAGACCGGTTTTGCCATGGTCATCCTGTCGGCGGCCCTGCGCGGCATCCCCGAGGAGACGATCGAGGCCGCCGTCATCGATGGCGCCAATGGCTGGCAGATCTTCTGGCGCATCATGGTGCCGCAGGTCTGGGGCACCATCGCCGTCGTCTGGACGACGATCACCATCCTCGTCCTCAAGGTCTTCGATATCGTCCTGACCATGACCAACGGCCAGTGGCAGACGATGGTCCTGGCGAACCTGATGTTCGACTGGATGTTCCGCGGCGGCGGCGATTCCGGCCGAAGTGCTGTCATCGCCATCATCATCATGCTCGCCGTCACGCCGATCATGGTCTGGAACGTGCGCCGCGCCAACCGCGAACTGAAGGGCCATTGAGATGACCGCTGTCGGAAGTTACTTCAAGATCGGCCCCGCCCGTCTCTTCGTCCACCTTGCAGTTCTCTTGATCGTCATCATCTGGCTGATCCCGACGCTCGGCATCTTCGTCAGCGCCCTGCGCGACAAGGACCAGATCGTTGTGTCCGGCTGGTGGACGGCCTTCGTCGGCTCGACGCAGACGGTCGCCGTGCGCCTTGGCACGCCGGACCAGCAAAAGCAGGAAGGCGATACCTACGTCATTTCAGGCAATGTGCTGGAAGGGCAAACCGGCCGCTCGGTAAAGGCCTTCGGCAACCGCGTGCAGCAGCCGGCGGCCTTCGAGGCCGGCCAGACGGCCGATCTCGGCGACGGCGAAAGCCTGCTGATCAACAGCGACGGCAGCTACCGCTACATGAAGAACGCCGCCTTCTCGCCCGATGAGCGGCCGCGGCGTATCTATGTCTCCGTCTCGGCGCCGCCAGAATTCACCTTGCAGAACTACAATACGGTTCTGACCGGCGAGGGCATCGGCCAGTCCTTCATCAATTCGCTGACTGTGACGATCCCGGCGACGATCATCCCGATCCTGATTGCCGCTTTCGCCGCCTATGCCTTGAGCTGGATGGACTTTCCCGGCCGCACGCTGCTGATCGCCCTCGTCGTCGGTCTCATTGTGGTGCCGCTGCAGATGTCGCTGATCCCGCTGCTGCGCCTTTATAATGAAGTGGGCAACATGCTCGGCCAGCCGTCGAAGACCTATCCCGGCATCTGGCTTGCCCACACCGCCTTCGGCATGCCGCTCGCCATCTTCCTGCTGCGGGCCTATATTGCCGGCCTGCCGAAGGAGATCATCGAATCCGCCCGTGTCGACGGTGCGAGCGACTTCGAGATCTTTACCCGCATCGTTTTGCCTCTGTCCTTCCCGGCACTCGCCTCCTTCGCCATCTTCCAGTTCCTGTGGGTGTGGAACGACCTGCTCGTCGCCATGGTCTTCCTCGGCACCGACAAGGACCACATCGTGCTGACCGGCAGCCTGAACGCGCTGCTCGGCTCGCGCGGCGGCAATTGGGAGATTTTGACGGCGTCGGCCTTCGTCACCATCGTGGTGCCGCTGCTCGTCTTCTTCGGGCTGCAGCGCTATCTGGTGCGTGGTCTGCTGGCGGGCTCGGTCAAGGGCGGCTGACCATTTTCGAACTTGACTTCAAACAGGATATTCCATGAACGTGGCTCCCCAATCGATCTCGACCCCCGATAAGGACTGGTGGCGCGGCGCGGTGATCTATCAGATCTACCCGCGCTCCTACCAGGATTCGAACGGCGACGGCATCGGCGACCTGAAAGGCATCACCGCCCGCCTGCCGCATGTGGCAAGCCTCGGCGTCGATGCCATCTGGATCTCGCCCTTCTTCACCTCGCCGATGCGCGATTTCGGTTACGATGTTTCCGACTATGAGAACGTCGATTCGATCTTCGGCACGCTGGTGGACTTCGACACTATGATCGCCGAGGCCCATCGCCTCGGCATCCGCGTGATGATCGATCTAGTCATCTCGCATAGCTCCGACCAGCATCCCTGGTTCGTGCAGAGCCGCTCCAGCAAAACCAACGCCAAGGCCGACTGGTATGTCTGGGCCGACGCCAAGCCGGACGGGACGCCGCCGAACAACTGGCTGTCGATCTTCGGCGGCTCGGCATGGGCGTGGGATCCGACACGCATGCAATATTACCTGCACAATTTCCTGACGTCACAGCCGGACATGAACCTGCATAATCCCGAGGTGCAGGACCGTCTGCTCGATGTCGTGCGCTTCTGGCTCAATCGCGGCGTCGACGGCTTCCGCCTCGACACCATCAACTTCTATTTCCACGACCCGTTGTTGCGCGACAATCCGGCATTGGCGCCTGAGCGCCGCAACGCCTCGACGGCGCCGGCGGTCAATCCCTATAACTTCCAGGAGCATGTTTACGACAAGAACCGGCCGGAGAACCTCGCCTTCCTGAAGCGCTTCCGCGCCGTTCTCGAGGAATATCCGGCAATCGCCGCCGTCGGCGAAGTCGGTGACAGCCAGCGCGGCCTCGAAATCGTCGGAGAATATACCTCCGGCAACGACAAGATGCACATGTGCTACGCCTTCGAGTTCCTGGCGCCCGATCCGCTGACGCCCGAGCGCGTCGAAGAGGTAATGGAGGATTTCGAAGCCGCCGCCCCCGATGGCTGGGCCTGCTGGGCCTTTTCCAATCACGACGTCATGCGCCATGTCAGCCGCTGGGGCGGACTGGTCGCCGATCACGACGCCTTCGCCAAGCTCTATGCCTCGCTGCTGATGACGCTGCGCGGTTCCGTCTGCCTCTATCAGGGCGAGGAACTGGCGCTGACCGAAGCCGATCTCGCCTATCAGGATCTGCAGGATCCCTATGGCATCCAGTTCTGGCCGGAGTTCAAAGGCCGTGACGGCTGCCGCACGCCGATGGTCTGGGATAGCCACGTTGCCCAGGGCGGTTTTTCGACAGTCAAGCCCTGGCTGCCGGTGCCGGTCGAACATATTCTGCGCGCCGTCAACGTCCAGCAGGGCGACGAGACGTCCGTGCTCGAGCACTATCGACGCTTCATCGCCTTCCGCAAGCTGCACCCGGCCTTTGCCAAGGGCGAGATCGAATTCGAGGAGACTGAGGGCGATACCCTGGTCTTCACCCGCGAATACGGCAATGAAAAGCTGCTCTGCATCTTCAACATGAGCCCGTCCGAAACAGGCGTTACCCTGCCTGCCGGGGAATGGCAGGCGTTGACGGGGCACGGCTTTATCAGCAACAACTATGGCGACAAGATCGATATTCCGGCTTGGGGGGCGTATTTCGCCCGTCTCGCTTAAGGATCAGGAGGGGAGTGAGACATGACTGGACTGACGCTGAAGGATATCCGCAAATCATACGGTTCCGTGGACGTTCTCCACGGCATCGACCTCGATATCAAGCAAGGCGAATTCATCGTCTTCGTCGGTCCATCCGGCTGCGGCAAGTCCACGCTTCTGCGCATGATCGCCGGTCTCGAGGCGATTACCGGCGGTGAGATGTATATTGATGGCCAGCTCGTCAATGACGTGCCGCCGTCGAAACGCGGCATTGCCATGGTCTTTCAGTCCTACGCGCTCTATCCCCATATGACCGTCTACGACAACATGGCCTTCGGCATGAAGATCGCCGGTGAAAGCAGGCAGGAGATTGACCGCCGCGTCCGGGCGGCGGCCGAAAGCCTCCAGCTGAGCAATTATCTCGAGCGCCTGCCAAAGGCGCTCTCCGGCGGCCAGCGTCAGCGCGTGGCGATCGGCCGCGCCATCTGCCGCGATCCGAAGGTCTTCCTGTTCGACGAGCCGCTGTCGAACCTCGACGCCGCGCTGCGCGTCGCCACCCGCATCGAGATCGCCCGCCTCAACGAGCAGATGGCCGATACGACGATGATCTACGTCACCCATGACCAGGTCGAGGCGATGACGCTCGCCGACCGCATCGTCGTTCTTTCCGCCGGCAATATCGAACAGGTCGGCGCGCCGCTGGAACTCTACGAGCGCCCGGCAAACCTCTTCGTCGCCAAATTCATCGGCTCGCCGGCCATGAATATTATTCCGGCGACGATATCAGCCACCGGCAGCCAGACGACCGTGACGCTGACCGGCGGCATGTCGGTAACGCTCGATGTCGCGACCGACGCGTCCGAGAAGGGCAAGCAGGCGAGCTTCGGCGTTCGTCCGGAGGATCTGAGGATCGCCGACGGCGCCGATTACGTCTTCGAGGGCGAAGTGTCGATCGTCGAAGCGCTTGGCGAAGTGACGCTGCTCTATATCGAGGGCCTGGTTCCCGGCGAGCCGATCGTCGTCAAGCTCCCGGGCATTTACGATGTCCATAAGGGCCAGAGGATGCGCTTTGCCGCCGACCGGCAGAAGTTGCATCTCTTTGACGCAAGCGGCCATACCTACCGGAAATGAGCGAGCCATTTTTGGGGTAATATTCCCCGGAATTATACTTGGCGGAGCGGATTCTCACTTTCTGTTAAAGATCGGCTGCTACCTTTTCCCAGTCAATTTATGAGGGGGATAAGCAAGTGGCCGCTTCCAATCCGTCACAGCCAAGGTCTCATTTCCTGAGCAAGGAAGAATCCTTCATGTACGACCGCGAGGCGCGGTTCAAAATGGAGGACACGATGAATGCCGCGCGCATCGAATATACGGAAAAGGGCGTCATGCACGCGGCTTCGCGCCGTTGCGACATCGTCCGGATTTCGATGAGCAGCGCGACGCTCGCGATTCTCACCCAGTTCAACCTGCCGAAGCAGTTCTATCTGGACATTCCGGATGCCCGCATCACCAAGGTCGGCTGCCTGCTGATGAAGGTGAATGCCAACAATACGATCGAAGTCCGCTTCCTGCGCCTGCTGACGCAGAAGGAGCTGAACAAGATCTTCGTCTACAGCACGCATCCGGCGCACAAGGACTATGTTCTCGACATCCGCGCCTGACGGATAGATCGGGACTGCCAATAGCAAAAACCCGCGGGACGTTTCGCGTCTCGCGGGTTTTTGCTTATTTGCGTTGGTTACGTTCAGTGGAAGAGAACGCTCGCCCCTTGGTCCGAAGCGCCGACGGCGCGGCGGAACGGCGCGAAGAGCTCGCGGCCCATGCCGAATTCATTGTCGGAGAGATCGACGGTCACCGGCTCGCGCTCGGCCATGTCGGCCGCATCGACGAGCACTTCCAGCGTGCCCTTGATCGCGTCCAGGCGAATGATGTCGCCGTTCTTGATGCGGGCGATCGGGCCGCCGTCGACCGCTTCCGGCGTGACGTGGATCGCCGCCGGCACCTTGCCGGATGCGCCGGACATGCGCCCGTCGGTCAGAAGCGCCACGCGGAAGCCGCGATCCTGCAGCACGCCGAGCGGCGGCGTCAGCTTGTGCAGTTCCGGCATGCCGTTCGCCTTTGGGCCCTGGAAGCGCACGACGGCGACGAAATCGCGGTTGAGCTTGCCTTCCTTGAAGGCGTCCTGCAGTTCCTGCTGGCTGTGGAAGACGATCGCCGGCGCCTCGATAATGTGGCGCTCCGGCTTGACGGCGGAGATCTTGATGACCGCCTTGCCGAGATTGCCGCGCAGCATCTTCAGCCCGCCATTCGCCTGGAACGGCGTCTCGATGCTGGAGAGCACCTTCGGATCATGGCTCTTCTCCGGCGACGGCTCGCGCAACACGCCGCGGTTTTCGCCGAGGCGGGCATCGACCGTATAGGCCTGGAGGCCCTGGCCGAAGACGGTGCGTACGTCGTCATGCACCAGGCCGTGCTTCAGGAGTTCCTTGATCAGGAAGCCCATGCCGCCGGCCGCCTGGAAATGGTTCACGTCGGCAAGCCCGTTCGGATAGACGCGGGCCAGCAGCGGCACGATTTCGGAAAGCTCGGCGATGTCCTGCCAGGTGAGCTGGATGCCGGCTGCCCGCGCCATGGCGACGAGGTGCAGCGTGTGGTTGGTCGAGCCGCCGGTCGCATGCAGGCCGACGACACCGTTGACGACCGAGCGTTCGTCGATCATCTCGCCGGCCGGCGTGAATTCGTTGCCGAGCGCGGTGATCGCCAGCGCCCGCTTGGCGGCCTCGCGTGTCAGCGCTTCGCGCAGCGGCGTGCCGGGATTGATGAAGGAGGAGCCCGGCATATGGAAGCCCATGATCTCCATCAGCATCTGGTTGGAATTGGCGGTGCCGTAGAAGGTGCAGGTGCCGGGGCCGTGATAGGATTTCGATTCCGCCTCCAGGAGCTCGGCGCGGCCGACCTTGCCCTCGGCAAAGAGCTGACGCACCCGCGACTTCTCGTCGTTCGGCAGGCCTGTGGTCATCGGCCCGGCCGGAACGAAGATCGACGGCAGATGCCCGAAGGAGAGCGCCGCGATGACGAGGCCGGGAACGATCTTGTCGCAGACGCCGAGGAAGAGGGCGGCATCGAACATATTGTGCGACAGGCCGACGCCTGCGGCCATGGCGATCAGGTCGCGCGAAAAGAGCGACAGCTCCATGCCCGGCTGCCCCTGGGTGACGCCGTCGCACATGGCAGGCACGCCGCCTGCCACCTGGGCGACGCCGCCTGCTTCGGCGGCGGCCTCACGGATGATTGCGGGATAGGTCTCGAACGGCTGGTGGGCCGAGAGCATGTCGTTATAGGCAGTGATGATGCCGAGATTCGGAATGCGGTCGCCGGCAAGCGCGTCCTTCTCGGCGGGGGAACAGACCGCAAAGCCATGGGCGAGGTTGGCGCAGCCGAGCACCGAGCGTTGCACGCCCTTCGAGGCGGCGGCGCGCAGCCGTTCCAGATAGCGCTCGCGGGTCGGCTTCGAGCGTTCGACGATGCGGTTGGTGATCGCAGCAATGCGTGCGTGAGCGGACATGGAAGATCCCTGCCTTGTTCTGGTTCGTCTCAATGTGTTCGCCGGCTCCGGCGGCCGTCAGGCCGTATCAGGGAGCCCAGTAGATCTCGACCGGGGAAGTGGCCCGGCGCAGAACGGCGCGGATCGGCATGTCTGCCTCGTCACCGCTGCCTTCCGCCTTGGCGAGAACGTCTTTTTTGCCTTCGCCCTCGATATGGAGAACCAGCAGTGCCGCATCCTGAAGACTGGAGAAGGTGAAAGTCAGGCGCGGCTCGCCGGCTCCTTCTGCCTCCATGGTGATGACGCCGCGCGGCGTCGAGGCATCGAGCGCCTCGGCAAGATTGCTGCCGCCGGGAAAGAACGAGGCCGTGTGGCCGTCGCCGCCCATGCCGAGGATGACCACATCGAAGGGGATACCGATCTCGGCGCTTTTTTCCGTCGCCAGCCTTGCCGCCTCCTCGACCGAGGCTGCCGGCTGGTAAAGCGGCACGAACCGCGCCGCCTTTGCCTTGTCCTGCAAGAGATTGGCATCGACCAGCAGATGGTTCGAGCGGGTATTGTCGGCTGGCACGAAGCGTTCGTCAACCAGCGTGATCGTCACCTTGTCCCAGGCGATGTCGCGTGTCGACAGCGCCTGGAAGAAGGCCTTTGGCGTCGAGCCGCCGGAAACGGCGATGGAGGCGGCGCCACGGGCGGCGATCGCCGCCGAAAGCGTGTCGGCGACCTTGTCGGCGAGGCTGCCGGCGAGATCTGCGGGGCTGGCGAAGGAATGCATGGTCGATGCCATCGATGTCGTCCTAGATATCGTCATGCCAGGTGCGGCCGTCGCGCTCGATCAGCGCGATGGCCTGGCTCGGGCCCCAGGTGCCGGCCGTATAGCCCTGCACCTGCTGGCCGGTGGTTTCCCAACCTTTGAGGATCGGGTCGACCCATCTCCATGCTGCCTCGACTTCGTCGCGGCGCATGAACAATGTCTGGTTGGAGCGGATCACGTCCATCAGCAGGCGTTCATAGGCGTCGGGATTGCGAACGTTGAAGGCCTGGGCGAAGCTCATGTCGAGCGAAACGTTGCGCAGGCGCATGCCGCCCGGACCCGGGTCCTTGATCATCAGCGACTGCTTGACGCCCTCGTCCGGCTGCAGGCGGATGATCAGCTGGTTCTGGCTGATGCGGCCGGCGGCCTGATCGAAGATCGCATGCGGGATCGACTTGAAGGTGATGACGATCTCGGACATGCGCCCGGTAAGCCGCTTGCCGGTTCTGATGTAGAAGGGAACGCCGGCCCAGCGCCAATTGTTGATCTCGGCCTTGATGGCGACGAAGGTCTCGGTGTTGGAGACGCCGCCTTCGAGCTCTTCGAGATAGCCCTTGACCGGGCCGCTGCCCGAGGCGCCGGCGCGATACTGGCCGCGCACCGTCGCCTGCTCGACATTCGAGGCATCGAGCGGCTTCAGCGCCCGCAGCACCTTCAGCTTCTCGTCGCGAACGGCTTCCGAATCCATCGACGAGGGCACTTCCATCGCCGTCAGGCAGAGCAGCTGCAGAATGTGGTTCTGCACCATGTCGCGCAGCGCGCCCGCCGTATCGTAATAGCCTGCGCGGCCCTCGAGGCCGACCGATTCGGCCACAGTGATCTGCACGTGATCGATGTAGTTGGCATTCCACAGCGGCTCGTAGAGCGCATTGGCAAAGCGCAGCGCCATCAGGTTCTGCACCGTTTCCTTGCCGAGATAGTGGTCGATGCGGAAGATCTGCTCTTCCTTGAAGGCCCGGCCGATCATGTCGTTGAGCTGCAGCGCCGAGGCGAGGTCGCGGCCGATCGGCTTTTCGACGACGATGCGGGTCGATTTGGTAATCAGCTTATGGTCGGAGATCTTCTGCGAAATGTCGCCGAAGATGCCGGGTGCGACCGCCAAATAGAAGGCGCGCACCCGATCCTTGCTTTCGTCGAGCAGCTTCTTCAGCTGATCCCAGCCGCTGTCGGAGCGGGCATCCACCGAAACGTAATAAAGGCGGGCGCAGAACTTCTCGACTTCATTCTCGTCATATTCGCCCTTCTTCAGGTGTTCCTGCAGCGCGTCGCGGGCGAATTTGCGGTATTCCTCGTGCGTCAGCGGGCTGCGCGAAGCGCCGATCACCCTGGTCGGTTCGCCAAACTGGCCTTCGATCTGGCGGTGATAGAGGGCCGGCAGCAACTTGCGTTCGGCAAGGTCGCCGCTGCCGCCGAAGACGACGTAATCAAAAGGCTCAACGGGAATGATCTGGCTGCTCATGAGCTTGGTCTCTCAATCAGGCTGGTTGGCGGCCCTTTTAATCTAATCGATTTAAAAAAGCCAGTGTGCAGTGCAATGAATCTGTCAGGCACCGGTTTTAAAGCGAATTTCCATGAGAGGAAATCCGCAATCGGACTAAAACTTGTCGCGAAGCGCAAACCACGACAAGGCGAGGAAAAGCAGCGGCGCTCGCATACGGGCTCCACCGGGAAAGGCCGGAATATCGAGCGATTTGAACAGATCCAGATCGCCGGATTTGCCAACAACCATTTCCGCATAGAGCTTGCCACAGTAGTTTGACAGCATGACGCCATGGCCGGAATAACCGCCGATCGAGGTGACGCCGGGCATCACCTCTCGCACGAAGAGCTGGCGTGGCATGGTGATGCCGACGCTGCCGCCCCAGGCATGGGTGATTTCGATGTCTTTCAGGGCGGGATAGATTTCGCCGATCTGTCGGCGGATATGCTGCGAAATGTCTCGCGGATTGTCGGCCGTATAAGCCTCGCGTCCGCCGAACAGCAGACGGCCTTCGAATCGGCGGAAATAACGCACGACGAAGCGCGAATCGGCGACGGCCTCGCCGCCCGGCAGCACTTCGGGATGTTTATCGAGCGGGGCGGTGGCGCCGATGAAGGAGCGGATCGGCATGACATGGCTTGCCGTCACCGGTTCGAGGCCGTCGATATGCCCGTCGCAGGCAATCAGCGCCCGATCGGCGGTGATCGTGCCCCTTTCGGTTTCGACCGTCACCTTGCCGCCGCCCTGGCGGATCGCCTTTGCCGGCGTCATCTCGAAGATGGCAGCCCCCGCATCGGCGGCCACCCGCGCCAGCCCGACGAGCAGTTTCAGCGGATGGATGTGGCCGGTGCCGACATCGCGCACACCGCAATAAAAACGCTTCGAGCCGAGCCGCTCCTGCGTCTCTTTCTTGTCCATAAAGCTGATGTGCGGATAGTCGTACCGCCGCGCGGCGATTTCGGCATTCTCGCGATAGTCGCGTTCATAGCTTGCCTTGTGCGCGACGTTGAGCTGGCCGGGCACATAATCGATCTCGATCCGATGGTCCCGAGCGAAATCGAGAAGATGGTGCTTGGCCGCCTCGGCAACGTTAAACAGCGCCTTCGAGCGTTCATAGCCGATCTTTTCCTCCAGCTCTTCCGGCCACCATCGCTGGCCGGTCCCGAGCTGTCCGCCATTGCGCCCGGACGCCCCGTCGCCGAAGCGCCAGGCCTCGATCAGCACCACAGAAACGCCTGACTTGGCCAAGCGATAGGCGGCCTGCAGACCGGTATAGCCACCGCCGATGATGGCGACGTCGCATGTTCTCGAGCCGTCGAGAGCGGCATAGGTCGGCCGCTCGCCGACGGAGGCCTGATACCAGGATAGCCCGGGCGCGATCGGGCTTTGCCACATCTCATCAGATGCCATCCTATCCCTCACACGTTGAGCAGAAGGAATTCCCGCTCCCAGGGGCTGATCACCTGCATGAAGGTCTCGAACTCGCCGCGCTTGACGCCGGCATAAAGGCCGATGAACTGCTTGCCGAACACCTCTTCGAAGGCGGGCTCATCCTCCATCAGCGCCACCGCTTCCAAGAGGCCGCGCGGCAGGTCGATCGAGCCCTCATTGGCAGAATCCTCCGTCGGCGCCGTCGGCTCGATCTGCTTCATGATGCCGAGCAGGCCGGAAGCGAGCGAGGCGGCGAGCGCCAGATAGGGATTGGCGTCCGAACTCGGCAGCCGGTTTTCCACCCGGCGTGCCTGCGGATCGGACACCGGGACACGGAAGGCGGTGGTCCGGTTGTCGTAACCCCAGGCATTGTTGACAGGGCAGGACATGTCCGGCTGCAGGCGCCGGTAGGAATTCACGTAAGGGGCAAGCATCGCCAGCGCGCTCGGCACGAATTTCTGCATACCGCCGATGAAGTGGAAGAATTCCTTCGATGCCGATCCATCCGCATTGGAGAAGACGTTCCGGCCCGTCTCGATATTGACCACCGACTGGTGGATATGCATTGCCGACCCCGGCTGGCCCTGCATCGGCTTGGCCATGAAGGTCGCATAGATGTCGTGTTTTAAGGCCGCCTCGCGGATCGTGCGCTTGAACAGAAACACCTGGTCGGCAAGCTCGATCGGATTGCCGTGGCGCAGGTTGATTTCGAGCTGGGCCGGTCCCTCTTCATGGATCAGCGTGTCGATCTCCAGCCCCTGTTTCTCCGAGAAATGGTAGATGTCGTCGATCAATTCGTCGAATTCGTTGATGCCGGCGATCGAATAACCCTGGCCGCCGAGGATCGAGCGGCCGGAGCGGCCCTTCGGCGGATGCAGCGGATAGTCGGGGTCGTCATTCTTGGCGACCAGGTAGAATTCGATCTCGGGCGCAACGATCGGCTTCCAGCCGCGGTCGTGATAAAGGCTCATGATCCGCTTCAGCACGTTGCGCGGCGTATAGGGCACTTCGCCGCCGTCCGAATCGACGATGTCGCAGATCACCTGCGCCGTCGGGTCACTCTCCCAGGGCACGACCGAAAGCGTCGAAAGATCGGGCATCAGCTTCAGGTCGCTGTCGCGCGGCTCGTAGCGGAAGCTCTCCGTCTCTTCCGGGTACTCGCCGGAAATCGTGTGCCGGTAGATCGCGGAAGGCAGCGCCAGCGAGGTGTTGGAGGTGAATTTCGAACTCGGCATCATCTTGCCGCGCGGCACGCCGGCAAGGTCGGGCGTGATGCATTCGATGTCTTCGATGCCCCTGGCTCTCAGCCACTGCGCCGCTTCCTTCCAGTTCGCAACGCCGCGCAGGGATCCGGGTTCCGGGGGAGTTTTCGTCGAGGCGGGTACGGTTCTGGCAGGCTTCAGCGTCGTCTTTTTTGGGGACATGACACACCGGTTTGGTTGATCTTGGCGCCATCATAGCCGGACTTTGCCAATTGGCGAGAGGTCGAGAACGTTGACTTTCGCTCTTCGATGGAAAAGAAGACGCCGAATTTGATTAAGGAAACGGGTTTGCAGCGCAAAAGCGACGTCATCGTCATCGGCGCCGGGGCGGCGGGCATGATGGCGGCCATCCGCGCGGGAAAACGCGGTCGCTCGGTCTTGGTTCTCGACCATGCGCGAGCGCCCGGCGAGAAGATCCGCATCTCCGGCGGCGGCCGCTGCAATTTCACCAATATCCATGCCGGGCCGAAGAATTTTCTGTCCGCCAATCCGCATTTCTGCAAGTCGGCGCTTGCCCGTTTCACGCCTGCCGATTTCATCGCCATGGTCGAGCGGCACCGAATTGCCTGGCATGAAAAGACGCTGGGCCAGCTGTTCTGCGACGACAGTGCCAAGGACATCATCCGCATGCTCTTGGACGAGATGCGCGCCGTCGGCGCGGTGCTGCAGCTCGGCACCGATATATCGGCCGTCGAAAGGCTGGAGACGGGTTTCCGCGTCTCGACCGGCGACGGGGTTTACGAAGCCGCATCTGTGATCGTCGCCACCGGCGGCAAATCGATCCCGAAGATGGGAGCCACCGGCTTTGCCTATCGCCTCGCCGAGCAGTTCGGCCTGGCCGTGCTCGAAACCCGCCCGGCTCTGGTGCCGCTGACGCTCGATCCGGGCCTGCTCGCAAGCATTGCGCCGCTTGCCGGCATTTCCGCTCCGGCCGAAATCCGCCATGGCAAGACAGCCTTCCGCGAAGCACTGCTGTTTACCCATCGCGGCTTGAGCGGACCTGCCATCCTGCAGATCTCCTCCTATTGGCGCGAAGGCGACGAGATCGTCCTTGCCATCGAACCGGATATCGACATCGCCGCGCAGCTGAAGAGGGCAAAGCAGCTGAACGGCCGCCAGTCGGCCCAGACCGCGCTTGGCGAGATCCTGCCGAAGCGGCTGGCGCAGTTTCTCGTCGAGCGCGAAAAGATCTCAGGTAATATGGCCGACCTAGCCGACAAGGCGCTGCTGCGTCTTGCCGCGAGCGCCCAGAACTTTGCGGTCAAGCCTTCCGGTTCTGAAGGCTATCGCACCGCCGAAGTGACGCTCGGGGGCATCGATACGGCTGCGCTCGACTCACGCAGCATGGAGGCCAAGGCCGTGCCCGGCCTCTATTTCATCGGCGAATGCGTCGACGTCACCGGCTGGCTCGGCGGCTATAATTTCCAATGGGCCTGGGCCTCGGGATTTGCCGCGGGCGAATGCGCCTGAAGCTTTCGCTGCCTGCATATCGGCGGAACTGCTGCCGCATATATTAGCAATACGATTCAAGACTTCTTAAGAGAGGTGCGCCATCCTGTCTCAATTGGCGGTTTGCAAAGCTCTTCCTAGATTAAGCTTTACCCGCAAGCCGTTTTGATGGATTGTTGTGTCAGAAGAGTGAGGTTCGAGCATGACCAGAAACGCACGACGCGCCCGCGCCATCGCAATCACCCAGGCAAAGCCTGACATCAGGATGGCCGTCCTGCGATATTTGATGCTCGCAGCCGGCGCCACAGCCGCCAGCCTGGCGCTGTTGCTCGCGCACCTCCTCTGACCTGTCCTCGCATCTGAAAGTAACCTTGGCGCCTTTCGATCGCGGCATCGCGGTCCTGTGGCGCCTAAATTGCAACTATTTCACCGTCTTGGCGGAACCCGCCGTCACCGCTTATCCGAAAATTAATACCTAAGCTGACACAATTGCCCGCGTTATTTGGGCATCTCCAACTTGCTTGGACATGAACCGGCAATGACTGCCGCCTGGCTTCCGGGTCCCCCGATGTAAAAAGAATAGCTCGATGTGCACTCGGCTGGCGCGCCTGATGGCTGCCCGCGGGAGGAGTTGTGTATGAAAGGCCCGGAACGCCATGTTGATTGACAAGATTCTTTCCCGCTTCAGGATCAAGACGAAGGTTCTGATCTTCGTTCTGCCCTTCGTTGTGACCATTTCGGCGGTGGGCCTGACGGGCCTTTATGCTTCCGGACTTCTGCAGGGCCGCATGGAAATCTCCAACAGCGTGCTGCAGTCGCTGAGCGGGTTCAAGGATCTCTACGGTTCGATGGACGATTTCCTGCGCATTACCAGTCAGCAGGCGCGCGACAAGCTGCTCACCGATCTGAAGACTCAGCAGGGCGTGCTCGACCAGACGCTGAACCAGGTGGGCGAAGAGGCTGCCGGCCGCGACAGCCTTGCGGAAGCCTCGAGCCGTACCAAGGATATATCGGGCGTCGTCGACAAGCTCTGGGCCCTGCATGAGCAGGAAGTCGCGCTGCACGAGCAGATCGACGCAGCGCAGAAGAGCCTGATCAGCACCCGCTTCACGGTCTCCTACCAGGCCGAGGAATTGCAGACCGCGCTCCAGCGCGATGAGAGTGCTGCCACCGTCACTCTTCGCACCGCCGACCGCCTGCTGAAGGGCGGCGATTTCCTCGGCACAGTCGCCAGCGGCTTCAGCAAGCCGCAGACGCCGCAGGACAAGATCGCCTTCATCAACGAGCAGATGCCGGAGATCATCAAGGCCCAGCGTCTGATCGCCATTTCGGTCCCAACCAACCAGAAGAACGTCATCGACGCCCTGGCGGCGACGATCGACAGCATCAAGGCGATTGCCCAGATGCCCGCGCCGACCGACGAGAACGTCGCCGAACTCGGCCGTCTCGTCTCCCGCTTCCGCCAGACCTCGACCTATACGCAGCTCACCGCGACGCAGAAGATGCGCGAGGCAACCCAGCGCTTCGCCGAGCTCGAGGGCCGCATCGCCCAGACCAACTCCGTCCTTCAGGACACGCGGCGCCTGGAAAATTCCGTCTATGCGCTGCAGATCGTGCTGTCCGACTTCCTCTCCAATTCGAGCAAGGATAATCTCGTGCGCCTGCAGCAGCAGGCCGGCACGCTCGGCAAGGACATGCAGGTTCTGACCACCAGCGCCAAGGGCATGGGCTTTGCCGAAGGCATCTCCGGCGCGATCCAGCCGGCCCTCGACGCCATTTCCGGCGGTGGCTCGAAGATCGTCGATACGATCGGTGAGCGCGTCTCGGCCTATGCCGCCGCCCGCCAGGAACTCGACCAGATCTGGACGAAGCTGACCGATTTCGCCGAGCTGCAGAAACAGACGGCCGGCACCGAGCGCACCCAGGCAAACAGCATCTCGGTGCTCACCACCGGTCTCGGCATCTTGCTGTCGATCCTCGGCGGCATCGCCCTGGTGCTGACGCTGCAGCGCCCGATCAGCCAGATCACGGCCGCCATGCGCCGCATCGCCGAAGGGTCGCTGGATACCAGGATTTCAGGCGAGCAGCGCTACGACGAAATCGGCGACATGGCCCGCGCGCTCGGCATCTTCAAGGAGAATGCCATCTCGAAGATCCGCATCGAGGAGCAGAGCGACGAGGAACGCGCCGCCGCCGAACACGAGCGCCAGCGCAACGACGCCGAAAAGCGCGAGATGGACCGGCAGATCGAATTTGCCGTCAACGCGCTTGCCGCCGGCCTCGAACGCATGTCGCAGGGCGATATCTCGACGACGATCGAAACGCCCTTCATCGGCCGCCTCGAACAGTTGCGTCAGGACTTCAACGGTTCGATGCTGCGCCTGCAGGCAACGATGAGCCAGATCCGCGACAATGTCGAACTGATCCAGGGCAACGGCAACCAGATGGCCCAGTCGGCCGAAGATCTCTCCAAGCGCACCGAACAACAGGCGGCTTCGCTCGAAGAGACGGCGGCTGCCGTCGATCAGATCACCGTCACGGTGCGCTCGTCGGCCGAACGCGCCAAGGATGCCGACCAGATCGTCCGGCAGGCCAAGCGCAGCGCCGACGATTCCGCCGTCGTCGTCAGCAATGCGATCGACGCAATGGGCCGCATCGAGGATGCCGCGCGCCAGATCGAGCAGATCATCGGCGTCATCGACGAGATCGCCTTCCAGACCAACTTGCTGGCGCTCAACGCCGGCATCGAGGCGGCGCGCGCCGGCGAGGCCGGCAAGGGTTTCGCCGTCGTCGCCATGGAAGTCCGGGAACTCGCCCAGCGCTCCGCCGCCGCGGCGCAGGAGATCAAGGGACTGATTAACAAGTCGACCAACGAGGTCAGCTCCGGCTCACAATTCGTGCAGGAGACCGGCACGGTGCTCGCCAAGATCAGCGCCCAAATCGTCACGATCAGCCAGCATGTCGAGATGATCGCCCGCGCCAGCCACGACCAGTCCAACGCGTTGCAGAGCGTCAACTCGACCGTCAACCAGATGGACCAGATGACGCAGAAGAACGCCGCCATGGTCGAGGAGACGACCGCCGCCAGCCGCGAACTGGCCGACGAGGCCGATGCGCTGCGCCGCCTCATCCAGCAGTTCAAGATCGACGGCGGGGTGGGTGAAGCGCGGGTCTACCGCGCCGCCTGATCAGCGCTTGATTTCCATTGTTTCGACGGCCCCGGTTTTCCGGGGCCGTTTGCGTATTGGTAAGGCACGATCGGCCGCCTTGGCAGGCCGATCGGAA
This sequence comes from Rhizobium sp. H4, assembly GCF_003013335.1. Lineage (NCBI taxonomy): Bacteria > Pseudomonadati > Pseudomonadota > Alphaproteobacteria > Hyphomicrobiales > Rhizobiaceae > Rhizobium > Rhizobium sp. H4. The sequence continues at coordinate 72,834 of NZ_PSOW01000012.1, read as the reverse complement.
TGTCCGAAAACGGGGCGGTTATTATCCCGGCCAATTCAGATTTACGGAAAATTTTCCTTAACGCTTTTCCTCTAATTTAGCCCTTGTTGTGTCGCCGGGGGTTTTGATGCCGCGCCTTTTCTCTACATCCATCGTCCGCCAGATCGTTGCGATCACGCTGTTTCTGCTGGCGATCAGCACGGCGGCGATTGTCGGCGTGACCTATTACAATCTGAGCGGCCATGTGATGGATGGCGCCGTCTCCGACGCCAGGGACGCCGCCCGCGCCATGGCCGTCCTCTACGGCGCGGCCGATCAGGCCGCCAAGGTCGAGGTCAAGGACAACAAGCTCTCTGCCGTCACCGAAGAGGCCATTCCGGCCCTTGCCGATCATTCGCTGGTCGACCGCACCGCTCAGTCGATTGCCGGCGTTGCGACGATCTTCCAGAAGCAGGGCGGCGACTACGTCCGCATATCCACCAACGTCAAGAAGGAAAACGGCGACCGCGCCGTCGGCACCAAGCTTGCAGCCGAGCACCCGGCTCAGAAGGTCCTGGCGCGGGGCGAAGCCTATTTCGGCCCGGCCCAACTGTTCGGCCGCGAATTCATGACCGGTTACTTCCCGATCAAGAACGCATCGAACGCCAATGTCGGCATTCTCTTCATCGGCATTCCGATGGAATTCTATTATCAGCGCATGAATGAGCTGCTGATCCTGGTTCTCGGCATCGGCGCCGTCGTCATGCTCATCGTCGGTGTTCTCGCCTTCTATGCGATCCGCTGGTCGGTTAAGCCTTTGCAGACGCTGACCGCGAGCGTCCACTCAATCTCCTCGGGCAATCTCGAAGGGGCGATCCCCTGTCTCGAGAAGAAGAACGAGTTCGGCGAGATCGGCCGCGCCCTCTCGCTCTTCCGCGACAGCGCCCGCGCCCGCCGCGACCTGGAAACCGAGGCGGCCGAACAGCGCGCGCTCAGCGATGCCGAGCGCGCCAGGAACGATGCCGACAAGCGTTCGCTCGACGGCCAGATCGACTTTGCCGTCAACCAGCTTGCCGCCGGCCTTGGGCGTCTATCGCAGGGTGATGTCTCGCAAACGATCGGCACGCCTTTCGTCGGCCGGCTGGAGCAGCTGCGCGTCGATTTCAACGCCTCGCTGCTGCGGCTGCAGGATACGCTCTCCGGCATCCGCGACAGTGCCTCGACGATCCAGCGCAACAGCGGCGCCGTCTCGGCTTCCGCCGATGAGCTTTCGAAACGCACCGAAGCGCAGGCGGCAAACCTCGAGGAGACCGCCGCCGCAGTCGAAGAGATCACCGTCACGGTTCGCTCTTCCGCCGAGCGCGCCCGTGAAGCCAACAGCGTCGTCGCCGCGACCAAGAAGACGGCCGACAATTCCGGCGCCGTCGTCGGCGATGCCGTCGCTGCCATGGGGCGCATCGAAGAGGCTTCGCAGCGGATTGAACAGATCATCGAGGTGATCGACGATATCGCCTTCCAGACCAATCTTCTGGCGCTCAATGCCGGCATCGAGGCGGCGCGGGCCGGCGAGGCCGGCAAGGGTTTTGCCGTCGTCGCCCAGGAGGTTCGTGAGCTTGCCCAGCGTTCGGCCGATGCGGCGCGCGAGATCAAGTCGCTGATCGAGACATCCAGCCGCGAAGTGACGGCCGGCTCCGAGCTGGTCCAGAAGACCGGCAGCGTTCTTGCCTCGATCAGCCAGGAAATCATCGCGATCAGCGGCCATGTCGAGACCATCGCCACCGCCAGCCGCGACCAGTCAGCGGCGCTGCAGGAGGTCAACGGTTCGGTAAACGCTATGGACCAGATGACCCAGAAGAACGCCTCGATGGTTGCCGAGACGACGCAGGCAAGCCGCCTGCTCGCCGGCGAAGCCGATACGCTGATGACACTGATCGAGCGTTTCCGCATCGGCGGAGAGCCGGCGACCGCTCACCTCGGCGCAAGGAAAGTCGCCTGAGGAGCAAGGCCGTGACGGCCGCAGGATTGCGCCGCAATGCTGCGGCGCCTTCCGTTCGCTGCGACCCGCCTCAAAATGAGGTCGAGCGAGGTCAGCCAGGCGGCGAAGCGGATGATGCCGCTGTCTCCGTACTCGGCATAGAACCGCTCTTCATCCGCCTTGGAGCCGCTTGGCTTGGAGAAATGCCGGTATCCGTGGACGCCGGCGACGGTGATCATGTCGAACATGGCGATGTCCTTTCTGTTAGACATCACGTCATTTAGGCCTCAAAATTCTCTTCATAAACAGGAAAAATCCCGCTATGTTTTTCATCAATGAAAAACGCGAATTGGGATTCCTATCAGCTTTTCCTGCAGGTCGCCCGGCTCGGCGGCCTGACGGGAGCAAGCGCTGCCAGCGGGCTCAGTCCCGCGACCGTTGGCCGGCGCATGCTCGATCTCGAGCAGGAGGTCGGCCGCGCCTTGTTTTCGCGCAGCCAGACCGGTTATCGGCTGACGCAGGATGGCCAGGCGCTGCTCGATCATCTTCAGGAAATGGAAGCTGCTGCCCGCAAGGTGGAGGCCTGGCGCCAATCCGGTGAGGGCGGCACGACGGTCAGGATCACCGCCGGCACCTGGCTCGCTTGGCTGCTGACCGAAAATTTCGCCGCAATCCGTATGCCGGGGGATGCCTTCGCCATCGCTCTCTCCATCGGCGAGGCGCGGGCGAGCCTTGCCTATCGTGAGAGCGATATCGGCATTCGCGCCTTCGAGCCGGAAGAGGGCAATCTGGCCGCCCGCCAGCTCGGCGAGGTGGCCTATGCCGTTTATGCCAGACGCAACGCCGCCGAGACCGACGAGCGCTGGATCGCCGTCGGCGAGGAGGAGGCGATCTCGGCCTATCTGCGCTGGCCGCACGCCCATGCAGCATCCGGGATCGTCGCCACCGTCAATCGGCCGCGTTCGCTGCCGGATCTGGTGCGCGCCGGCGCCGGCAAGACCGTGCTTCCCTGCTTCGTCGGCGATCTCCATCCGGAACTGCAGCGCCAGGGCGGCGAGTTGCCGGAATTGCGCCACCGCCAATGGATCGTCATGAATGCCGAGGACCGTCATCGCCCCGAAATCCGCACGGTTGCCGACCGAATGACCAAGCTCATCCGAAGTTATGCCGATCTCTTCGCCGGAAAACGGCCGAGCCGCGGCTGATCGTCAGGGCATTTTATGTTTACGGCAAAGCGCCCGCACACTCATCGAATGCGCGGGCGCTTTGGTTGAAAGTCGGGCCGCGTCGGCCGTCCCGGTCAGTGCCGGTTGGTGACGACGACCGGAATGAGCAGGTCGCCCCAGTTGCCGTCGCCGCCGTGATGACGGGCCGAGCGCACCAGTTCGACCGAAACGCCGGCCTCGACGGCTTTCATGACCGACTGGTTCAGCCGGTGCAGGTCGTTGGCGAGCATGCGGATCGTCGTCTGCTGATCCTCGCTCATGCTGGTCGTCTGCTCTTCGGCCCGTTCCCGGACGCGTGAAATGGATGCCATGGTCTTGTCCTCCTCTTCGGGTTATTCCGCAGCCGGTTTGAACTGCGCATGTTCGGTTGAATCGTGCATCGCCGTGGTCGATGAGCGGCCGCCGGTGATGGCGAGCGACACGGCGTCGAAATAGCCGGTGCCGACCTCGCGCTGATGTTTGGTGGCGGTATAGCCGTAGTCCTCTGCGGCGAATTCCGCCTCCTGCAGCTCGGAATAGGCCGACATCTGTCGCTGCCGGTAGCCGCGCGCCAGTTCGTACATGCCGTAGTTCAACTGGTGGAAGCCGGCGAGCGTGATGAACTGGAACTTGTAGCCCATCGCCCCGAGTTCGCGCTGGAACTTGGCGATCGTCGCCTCGTCGAGGTTCTTCTTCCAATTGAACGAAGGCGAGCAATTATAGGCGAGCAGCTTGCCGGGATGGACCTTGTGCACGCCCTCGGCAAAGCTGCGCGCCTGCTCGAGATCCGGCTTGGAGGTCTCGCACCAGATCAGATCGCAATGCGGCGCGTAGGCGACGGCCCGGGCGATGCACGGCTCGATGCCGTTTCTGACCTGGTAGAAGCCTTCGACCGTGCGCCCGGCATCGTAATCGACGAAGGGCTGGTCGCGCTCGTCGATATCCGAGGTCAAGAGCTTTGCCGCTTCCGCGTCGGTGCGGGCGATCACCAGCGTTGCCACGCCCATGACGTCGGCGGCAAGCCGGGCGGCGTCGAGATTGCGGATATGGGCGGCCGTCGGGATCAGCACCTTGCCGCCGAGATGGCCGCATTTCTTCTCCGAGGCGAGCTGGTCCTCGAAATGCACGCCGGCAGCACCTGCCTCGATATAGGCCTTCATGATCTCGAAGGCGTTGAGCGGTCCGCCGAAGCCGGCTTCCGCATCGGCAACGATCGGCGCGAACCAGGTGTCGACGGAAAGCCCGTTGCCTTCCGAGGTCTCGATCTGATCGGCGCGCTGCAGCGTGCGGTTGATGCGCTTGGCAAGCTCGGGCCCGGCATTGGCGGGATAGAGCGATTGATCGGGATACATCGCCGATGCCGTATTGGCGTCGGCCGCCACCTGCCAGCCGGAGAGATAGATTGCCTTCAGCCCGGCCCGTACCATCTGCATCGCCTGGTTGCCGGAGAGCGCCCCGAGGGCATTGACGAAATCCTCCTGGCGCAGCAGCCGCCACAACCGGTCCGCCCCCATTTCGGCCAGCGTGTGGGTCAGCGCCACCGAGCCTCTGAGCCGCTGCACATCGGCGGCCGAATAGGGCCTTTCGATGCCGTCGAAGCGGCCCGCCGGTGCATTGGGAACAAGTTTGTAAAAATCGGTCATGCTGATCTCCTCGCTGCAAAACCTAAATCAGGGGTGTTGATGACAAGATTGACAACATCGTGCGGGATGACCAGAAAAACCTTTGATTTCCTAGCCGGAAAGAGGTTAAGATGACGAGGATTGACAGAGTGGCGCTGTGAATTTGTAAAGTTTTGTAAACGTTGGCGCCGCTTGCTTGTCAAAGGGTGTGACAATGGCGGAACGGAAGATATTCGCAGGCCCGAAATTGCGGCGCATCCGCAATGCGCTGGCGCTGACGCAGACCGCCATGGCCGAGGCGCTCGAAATATCGCCCTCTTATCTGAACCTGATCGAGCGCAACCAAAGGCCGTTGACGGTGCAACTGCTCTTGAAGCTCGCGGCCGTCTACAGGGTCGATCTGGAGGAGTTGCGCGGCCAGACCGGCGGCAGCCTCGGCCAGCTCAAGGAGGTCTTTGCCGATCCGCTGCTTGCAGGCGAATTGCCCGGCGACCAGGAGCTGGTGGAAGTGGCCGAGGCCGCACCCAATGCCGCAAGCGGCATGATCAAGCTCTATCGCGCCTATCGCGAACAGGCCGCCCGGCTGTCCGATCTGACGGCGCTGATGGCCGCTGAGGGACATGCACCCGTTGCCGCCGGCCGGTTGCCGCTCGACGAGCTGCGCGAGGCGCTGGAGCGCAGATCGGCCTATTTCGGCCGGATCGAGACGGCGGCGGAAGCCTTTGCCGCGACGCTTCCCGGTGGCGCTGATCTTGCCGCCGGGCTGAAGGACTGGCTGCGCGCCGAGCGCGGCATTGCGGTGCGCGTCCTGCCGGTGCACGTCATGCCGGATCTGCGCCGCCGTTTCGATCGTCATTCGATGCGGCTGTTCATTTCCGAGCGGCTGTCGCCGGCCGACCGCGCGCATGAGATCGCAATCGAGGCGGCCAACCTGGCTTTGCTGCCGGCCATCGATGCCGAGCTCGACGATCTCTCGCTCTCCTCTGCCGAGGCGCGCCGCATTGGCCGTTTCGAGCTGGCCCGCATCGCGGCCCTGGCGCTCGCCATGCCCTATGAGGCCTTTCTGTCGGCGGCCAAGGCGACGCGCTATGACATCGATATTCTTCGTGCCCGCTTCGGCGTGTCCTTCGGCCATGCCGCCACGCGTCTGACCATGCTGCAGCGTCCTGGGGCGGCGGCCATCCCCTTCTTCCTGATGGAGATCGATGCCGCCGGCCACCGGCTGCGGCGAGGCGGCGCCCAGGGTTTTCCGCAGGCCCGTTTCGGCGGCGGCTGTCCGAAGCTCAATATTCACGCCGCCTTCCTGCAGCCGGGCCAGATTCTTGCCGAGACGGTGGTCATGCCGGATGGAGCATCCTTCCTGACGGTCGCCCGCACGCTCGAGGGGCCGAGCGTCGAATTCGGCGAAAGGGTCAGGCGCACGGCGATGCTGATCGGCTGTGACGCCGCCCTTGCAGACGGCCTGGCCTACGGGCAGATGACGGCGGTCGATCCGGTCGCGATCGGCCCGGCCTGTCGCCTCTGCGAGCGGCGCGGCTGCCTTTCCCGCGCCGAGCCGCCGGTGACGAGACCGCTCGGGCTCGACGAGATGGTGGCGGGGCTCAGCGCCTTCGACTTCCAGTGATTGTGAAATCGTTGAGAGCGCAGTTTTTGCGCTTGTGGGCTTAGAAATTCCTTCTTAGTCTGCGGGCAAACCAGAGGGAAAAGACGTCCGGGAATGCGGACGCTTTGAACAAACAGGAGAAGTCATGAGGTCAACCATCGCAAATGTGACGGCCGCCGCCATTGCCGCGCTCTTTGCCGCCGCTCCGGCCTTCGCCCAGGAGCGCGTGGTCAATGTCTACAACTGGTCGGATTATATCGACGACAGCATCCTGACCGACTTCACCAAGGAAACCGGCATCAAAGTCGTCTACGACACCTTCGATTCGAACGAGACCGTCGAAACCAAGCTGCTTGCCGGCGGCACCGGTTATGACGTCGTCGTTCCCACCGCCGACTTCCTGCAGCGCCAGATCCAGGCCGGCGTCTTCCAGAAGCTCGACAAGTCGAAGCTGCCGAACCTGTCCAACATGTGGGACGTGATCCTGCAGCGCACCGCTGCCTACGATCCGGGCAACGAATATGCGGTCGATTACATGTGGGGGACCGACGGTATCGGCTACAACGTCAAGAAGGTCGCGGAAATCCTCGGGCCCGACGTTAAACCCGGCCTCGAAGTGATCTTCGATCCGAAGGTCGCCGAAAAGTTCAAGGACTGCGGCATCTACGTGCTCGACACGCCGAAGGACGTCATGACCACGGCGCTGCGCTATCTCGGCCTCGATCCGAACTCCACCAAGGCCGAAGATTTCAAGAAGGTCGAGGAACTGCTGACGGCGGTCCGCCCGTATATCCGCAAGTTCCATTCGTCCGAATATATCAATGCCCTTGCCAACGGCGATATCTGCATCGCCTTCGGCTATTCCGGCGACATGCTGCAGGCCCGCGACCGCGCCGCCGAAGCCAAGAATGGCGTCGAGGTCAACTATTCGATCCCCGCACAGGGCGCCCAGATGTGGTTCGATATGATGGCGATCCCCGCCGATGCCAAGCATGTGGCCGAAGCGCATGAGTTCCTGAACTACATGATGAGGCCCGAGGTGATCGCCAAGGCGAGCGACCACACTTTCTATGCGAACGGCAACAAGGCTTCGCAGCAGTTCATCAGCAAGGAAGTGCTGGAGGATCCGGCTGTCTATCCGACCGAAGAGGTGATGAAGAACCTGTTCACCGTCAAGCCGTGGGACCCGAAGACCCAGCGCACGGCGACGCGGATCTGGACGAAGGTCGTCACCGGCCAGTAAGTCAATGCCAGGCCCGGACGGCAACGTCCGGGCCTTTCAATTGGCGGCCGAATACGCATATTTTTCGGGGAATAATATGAAATCCTTAGGCAATATCCGCCGCGCTTTCGCGCCTTGGACCGATCCGTCCGCAAAACCTTTCATTGCCTTCAAGAATGTCACCAAGCGCTTCGGCGATTTCACCGCCGTCAATGATCTGTCGCTTGATATCTATCACCGCGAGTTCTTCGCGCTGCTCGGCGCGTCCGGCTGCGGCAAGTCGACGCTTCTGCGCATGCTCGCCGGCTTCGAACAGCCGACATCGGGCGAAATCGTTCTCGATTGCACCGACCTCGCCGGCACGCCGCCCTACAAGCGGCCGGTCAATATGATGTTTCAATCCTACGCGCTTTTCCCGCATATGACCGTCGAGAAGAACATCGCCTTCGGCTTGAAGCAGGACGGCATGCCGAAGGACGAAATGGCCGAGCGCGTCGCGCAGATGCTGAAGCTCGTCAAGCTCGAGCAGTTTGCGTCGCGCAAGCCGAACCAGCTCTCCGGCGGCCAGCGTCAGCGCGTGGCGCTCGCCCGTTCGCTCGCCAAGCGCCCGAAAGTGCTGCTGCTCGACGAACCGCTCGGCGCGCTCGACAAGAAGCTGCGCGAGGAAACCCAGTTCGAGCTGATGGACCTGCAGCAGAGCCTCGGCCTCACCTTCGTCGTCGTCACCCACGACCAGGAAGAGGCGATGACCATGGCCGACCGCATCGCCGTCATGAGCCACGGCAAGGTCGTGCAGGTGGCTACACCGGCCGAAATCTACGAGGCGCCGAATTCCCGCTTCGTCGCCGATTTCATCGGGGACGTGAACATCTTCGACGGCAAGGTGACGACATCGGGGAACGGCGCAACCGAGATATCAGTCGACAGCGGATTCACCATCCGCATCACCGCGCCCGACGCTCCGGCGATCGGCAGCACGGCCGGGTTTGCCATCCGCCCCGAGAAGATCCGCGTCAGCCGCGCGGCGCCGGCGAACGCCGCGGTCAACGCGGCCAAGGGCGAGATCTGGGATATCGGCTATCTCGGCGACATGACCGTCTTCCATATCAAGCTGGCGAGCGGCCAGTTCGTCAGAGCCTCTTTGCTCAATGCACAGCGTTCCGTCGAAGACCCCTTCACCTATGATCAGGACGTCTGGGTCTCCTTCGATGAAGATGCCGGCGTGCTGCTGAAGGATTGAGATCATGGGCACGCTGGCCTCACGCTTCTATAACCGCCTCGTCATCGTCATTCCCTACGCCTGGCTGCTGCTCTTCTTTCTGGCGCCGTTCTTCATCGTCTTCCGCATCTCACTGTCGACGACGGCGATTGCCATACCGCCCTATGAGCCGGTCTTCTCCCTTGCCGATGGCTGGGCCGGCTTCTGGAGCAAGGTCGCGACCTTCTCCTTCGACAATTACGGTTATCTCACCGACGATCCGCTCTACTTCAACGCCTATCTGTCGAGCGTCATCATCGCTGGTATCTCGACCTTGCTGATGTTGTTGATCGCTTATCCGATCGCCTATGGCATGGCGCAGGCGCCGCGCACCATCCGCCCGACGCTGCTGATGCTCGTCATCCTGCCGTTCTGGACGAGCTTCCTGATCCGCGTCTATGCCTGGATTGCCATTCTGAAGCCCGAAGGCCTGCTGAACCAGCTTCTCCTGTCGCTGCATGTCATCGACACCCCGCTGATCATTCTCAACACCCCGACGGCCGTCTATATCGGCATCGTCTATTCCTACCTGCCCTTCATGGTGCTGCCGCTCTATTCGGCGCTCGAAAAGATGGACGGCACGCTGATCGAAGCGGCCCAGGATCTCGGCTGCACGCCGATCCGGGCCTTCTGGCGCGTCACGTTCCCGCTGTCGATCCCAGGCGTGGTGGCAGGCTGCATGCTGGTCTTCATCCCAGCCGTCGGCGAATTCGTCATCCCCGATCTTCTCGGCGGTTCGCAGACGCTGATGATCGGCAAGACGCTCTGGAACGAGTTCAATGCCAATCGTGACTGGCCGGTTTCCTCGGCGGTTGCAACCATCCTGCTGATGATCCTGGTGATCCCGATCGTCTTCTTCCAGAATGCACAGGCCAAGGCCGAAGAGCGGGGGAGATAGACCATGCTGCGATGGACCCGTTTCAACATCATCTCCGTCGTGCTCGGCTTTGCCTTCCTCTATCTGCCGATCGTGCTGCTGGTAATCTTTTCCTTCAACGAGTCGAAGCTCGTTACCGTCTGGGGCGGCTTCTCCACCAAATGGTACGTCTCGCTGCTGTCGAACCAGGCTTTGCTCGATGCCGCCTGGGTGACGATCCGCGTCGGTCTGCTGTCGGCCACCTTCGCCACCATCCTCGGCACCATGGCGGCGCTGACGCTGGTGCGTTACACCCGCTTTCGCGGCCGCATGCTGTTCTCCGGCATGGTCTATGCGCCGCTCGTCATGCCCGAGGTCATCACCGGCCTGTCGCTGCTGCTGCTTTTCGTGGCGATCGGCTTCGACCGCGGCTTCTGGACGATCACACTGGCGCATACGACGCTGACCATGTGCTTCGTCGCCGTCGTCGTGCAGTCACGGCTTTTAAGCTTCGATCAGTCGATCGAGGAAGCGGCGCAGGATCTGGGGGCGCCGCCGGTGCGCACCTTCTTCGAAATTACCCTGCCGATCATCTCGCCGGCAGTGTTTTCCGGGTGGATCCTGGCGTTCACGCTGTCGCTGGATGATCTCGTGATCGCAAGCTTCACCTCAGGCCCGGGCGCAACCACGCTGCCGATGAAGATCTACAGTCAGGTGCGCCTGGGGGTGACGCCGGAGATCAATGCGATCTGCACCATCCTGATCGGCATCGTCGCGGTCGGCGTCATCTGCGCCTCGATCATTACCAAGCGCCGCGAAATCCAGCGGGACCGGGACGAGCGGGCGGCTGCCGCCGCGGCCTGATTTACTGCGCGTGAGGGCTGTTGCCGAACAGCGGGACCGGCGAAATGACCGGGTTTGGCCAGGAGCCACCGATGAAGAACGGCAGAAGCGGCAGCTCGGCCGCCTTGGCCGGATCGGTTGCCTCCAGCGATCCGGAAAGCGCCAGCCCGTTGGACTGATAGGTGATGACACCGGAGAGCGTCAGCGTCTGTGCTGGCCCGGTGATATGAGCGTCGTGGATCTCGGCCGAACCATTGGCGAAATCGGCCTGAAGATCCAACCGGCCGAAGGCAAACGCGCCGCCTGCCGCCGCACTTAGCGGGAAGAACTGCTTTTCGGCCGCCTGGCTCCGCAGTGCTGCGGCGTCGATGCCGGGGAGCGTGCCCTCTTTCGTCCAGAAGTGCAGCCTGCCGGTAACGTCGGCAAGGCCGGTCGTCCAGATCGCCTTCGGCGACTGCAGGTCGAGATCGAGCGACCCGGTCGCAAGCGGCAGCGGCCCTTTGAGCTGCAGGCGCTCGGCAAGGGCTGCGAAGTCGGCGTCGCGGATCGACAGCTGCAATTTGCCGCCGCCGTCGAAATCGCGGCGCGTCGCTTCCAGATGGGCGGTCATCTCACCGCCTTCGAAGGCGCTGTCGCCGATATCGAATTTCGCCTCGCCACCGGTCACGATCATGCTGGCGCCGACGTCGGAAAGCTCGAAGAGGCCCATCTGCGCGCGTAACGCCGAAAGCCTGACGTCGATGTCGAGCAGTTGCAGCGGTTCGCGCATGCCCGAGATTTCCTCCGCCTCGCCGGCGGCAAGTCTCAGCGCAAAGGCGTCGAGGAATGGCTTGAGGTTCATCTGGTCGAAGGCAAGCGTGCCGCCGATCTTCGGACGTTTGCCGGGTTGGGTCAAAAAATCCATGACGCCGGTGGCGCTTGCCTCGTTCAGCGACAGGCTGAGGTCGTTGAAACGCAGGCCGCTGCCCGACGACACAATGTCGGATTCCAGCGACGCGCTCTTCAGTGTCCCGATGCCGGGGATCGATCTGCCCGACCATGTGAGAAGCGCCGGCACATCGGGAATGCTGGCGGCGATATTGCCGGAAAGGGCTGAAAGGCTGGCGATGCTGGCAATCCCCTGGAAACGCGCGGTCAGCAGGTTTGACGTCAGCGATGTCCGCGTCTCGGCGCTCTTGCCGGCAAAGGCGAGCAGCGGCTGGCGCGAGGCGAAATCGACCTTCAGGTCCTCGCCGTCAATGCGGGCGATGACGACAGCCGAGATCGCGCCCGAGAGCCGCGGCCAGGCAATATCGGCCGTGATGCTGTCGAAACGGTAGGTCTTGGCGCTCATGATGTCGGTGACTGCAAGCGTGCCGTCTTCGACGGTCACCGCGCCGATCTCGGCGTCGAGAGCGGGATCGAGCACCTCCGCTCCGTTTTCGTAACGCACGCCGTTGATCGCACGGGCAAGCAGGCCGGCATAACTCCAGTCGATCAGCCCCTTTTCGTCACGCGTCAAAGCCAGGTTCGGCCGCACCAGATGGAATTCGTGGAAACTGGTTCGGCCTCTCAGCGCATCGATGAGGCTGAAATCGGCCGAGAGGCTTTCAATGCTGCCGAGCAGCTTGTCGCCGCTTTCGCGCGGCTGGCGGATCGTGACCTCGTTCAGTATGATGCGTGGAGTCGGCCAGAATTCGAGAACTGGATCACCTTTGATCTCGGCCTGATAGCCCGTCCATTTCGACAGCGCGTCCTCGATGCCGGAGCGCACGAAACCGGTCGTGATGAGATAGGGCGCGGCCACCCTCAGCGCCACGAAAAGCCCAAGCACAATCAGCAGCAGCACGGTCGAAACACGCGCAAAAGTCGGCAGCCAGCGCGAAACGGGTCCGATCTTCCTGCGCCACCTGCGATGTCTTGACGTACCCATGATCTCCGCCGGTCATTCAGCCGGTTAAGCCGTTAAGCGCTGATTTCGCCGGATATAGGAAATATCGGGCAGATGCAAATCCCTCCAGCGCCGCGTGTGCGCGGGTATTTTGGTTCGACGCTGAGATCGGTTGCGCTTTCCGCCCTGTTCGCCGGACGTCGGATGCGCTCGGGTTCCGCCCTTTATAATGCAATGCAGCATGATATAAAGGCGAGATTGGGGAGGAGGATTGAATGCAGGACAACAGACCACTTTGGGTGCCATCGGACGAAGCCGTCGCAAAAAGCCCGATCCATGCCTTCATGGAGCGCTGCAATAGAGACTTCGGGCTATCGCTTTCAGGCTTTGAGGACCTGCATGCATGGTCTGTCGCCGAGCGGGAGAAATTCTGGTCGACCGTCTGGGATTTCTGCGGCGTGAAGGGAAAACGCGGCGCGGAAGTGCTGATCGACGGCGACAGCATGCTCGGCGCCCGGTTCTTTCCCGAGGCGACGCTGAACTTCGCCGAAAACCTGCTGCCCGGCCGCGGCGAGGGCGACGCCATCCTCTTTCGCGGCGAGGATAAGGCCAGCGATCGCTGGTCGTGGGATCGGCTGCGTGCGCTGGTCTCGAGGCTGCAGCAGGCCTTCAAGGCGCAGGGTATCGGCGAGGGCGACCGTATCGCGGCCATGATGCCGAACATGCCGGAGACCGTCGCCGCCATGCTGGCGGCCGCCTCGATCGGCGCCATCTGGTCGTCCTGCTCCCCCGATTTCGGCGAACAGGGCGTGCTCGACCGTTTCGGCCAGATCGGCCCGAAGCTCTTTATCGCCTGCGATGCCTATTGGTATTCGGGTAAGCTGCAGGATGTCGGCGCCAAGGTCGCCGCGGTGGCGAAAAGCTTGGGCGTGCCGACGATCGTCGTCCACTATGCCGGCGATGCCGAGGCGGTGGCGCGCGCAACGCCTGGCGCTTCGACGCTGGAGACCTTCATTGCGCCCTATGAGGCGAGCGAAATCGAATTCACCCAACTCGCCTTCGCCCATCCGCTCTACATCCTCTTTTCCTCCGGCACGACGGGCGTGCCGAAATGCATCGTCCATTCGGCCGGCGGCACGCTGTTGCAACACCTGAAGGAGCAGCGGCTGCATTGCGGCCTCGAGGCCGGCGAGAAGCTCTTCTATTTCACCACCTGCGGCTGGATGATGTGGAACTGGCTGGTCAGCGGTCTTGCCAGCGGCGCCACGCTGTGCCTGTTCGACGGATCGCCATTTGCGCCCGACGGCAATGTGCTGTTCGACTATGCCGAGGCCGAGAAATTCGCAATCTTCGGCACGTCGGCGAAATATATCGATGCGGTGCGCAAAAGCGGCCTGACGCCGCGCCAAAGCCACGATCTCTCCAGCCTGCGGCTGATGACCTCGACCGGCTCGCCGTTGTCGCCCGAAGGATTCACCTTCGTCTATGAGGGCATCAAGGCAGATGTGCAGCTCGCCTCGATCTCCGGCGGCACCGATATCGTCTCCTGTTTCGTGCTCGGCAATCCGCTGCAACCGGTCTGGCGCGGCGAGATCCAGGGGCCGGGCCTCGGCCTTGCCGTCGACGTCTGGAATGATGACGGCAAGCCGGTGCGCGGCGAGAAGGGCGAACTCGTCTGCACCAAGGCCTTCCCCTCGATGCCTATCATGTTCTGGAACGATCCCGACGGCGCCAAATATCGCGCCGCCTATTTCGACCGGTTCGACAATGTCTGGTGCCACGGCGATTTCGCCGAATGGACGGAGCATGGCGGGCTGATCATCCACGGACGCTCGGATGCGACGCTCAATCCCGGCGGCGTGCGCATCGGCACGGCCGAGATCTATAATCAGGTCGAGCAGATGGAAGAGGTGGCCGAGGCGCTCTGCATCGGCCAGGAATGGGAGGACGACGTGCGCGTCATCCTTTTCGTTCGCCTGGCAGCGGGCGTGACGTTGACCGAGGATCTGGTCAAGGCGATCAAGACACGGATACGCACCGGCGCCTCGCCGCGCCATGTGCCGGCCAAGGTCATCGCGGTTGCCGATATTCCCCGCACCAAGTCAGGCAAGATCGTCGAGCTTGCCGTGCGCGAGGTCGTGCATGGCCGGCCGGTGAAGAACCAGGAAGCGCTCGCCAATCCCGAGGCGCTGCGGCTCTTTGCGGGCTTGAGCGAACTCAAGGATTGATAAGGAATCGTAAACCACAAGCTTTCACCATTCAGCAATCCCCTGTCATGGAAACCTTTCGTTAAGAAAGGTTAGGCAAAGGTTTGAGTAACTTGGGGGCCGTACATGAACGAGGCGGCCTGAAGCCCTACAGCGCCGCGCGGGTTCAGCCGCGCAAAGGACGCTGTAGCACTTTAAGTTGCTGCATGATTCCTAAATCGATTCCGATTTAAGAATCATGCAGGCGGGCTTACGAAACATGACGTTGATCGACTGAGCTCTTGTTGAACAGCACCAAATTCAAGGCAGCCTCTGGCTGCCTTTTTTTTCGCTGCACCAGAGATTAAGGATCAGCCGGCCAGCACGCGCTGCGACGGGAAGGTGATCTCGACGAGCGTGCCTTCGTTCGGCGCCGAATTGATCGAGAATGTCGCCCGGTTGGCATCGACCATCGCCTTGGTCAGCGGCAGGCCGAGCCCGGTGCCGTCGCCGCGATGACGCGCCTGAGTCGAGGAGACCTGCCGGAACGGCTTCATCGCCTGGTCGAGCTCGGCCCGCGTCATGCCGACGCCGGTATCGCGGACCCGCAACACGACGCTGCCGTTCGCCTCGTAGGAGGTGGAGACGACGATCTGCCCGCCCGAGGGGGTGAAGCGGATGGCGTTCGACAGGATGTTGAGCGCGATCTGCTTGATCGAGCGCAGATCGGCTACGACATCAGGCACCGCATGCGACAGTGCAGTGCGGATGATGACGCGCTGGCCGTTTGCCTGCGGCTGCACCAGGGCCACGGCCTCCGAGACCGCTTCGTTGAGGCCGACGGCGGCAAAATCGAGATCCATCTCGCCCGCCTCGATCTTCGAAATGTCGAGCAGGTCGTTGACGATGTCGAGGACATGCCGGCCGGAGCGGCCGATGTCGTTGGCATATTCGATGTAACGGGGGTGGCCGATCGGACCGAAGCGCTCGCCGGCCATCATATCGGAAAAGCCGATAATGGCGTTGAGCGGCGTGCGGATTTCGTGGCTGACGCGGGCGAGGAAATCGGTCTTGTGGGCGTTTGCGGTTTCGGCCGCCCCCTTGGCATTGCGCAACTCCTCCTCGGTGCGCTTCCACTGGGTGATGTCGCGGATGACGGCGCAATAGCCGTTCGAGGAGGTAAGCCGGCCCATCGTCATGAACAGCGGCACGAAGCCGCCGGCAGCCTCGCGGCCGATCACTTCGCGCCCGTCGTTCAGGACGCTGGCGACGCCATGGCCGGAGAGTCCGTTCAGATAGTCGAGAACCGCTTTCTGGCTCTCATGGGCAAACAGCATGACAAAGGGTTTGCCGCGCGTCTCCTGTTCGTCGTAATTGAAGAGCGCGCTCGCCGATCGGTTCATCGAGCGGATGTCGCCCTCGGTGCCGATGACGACGACGCCATCGGTCGCCGTTTCAAGGATCGAGCGCAATTCCTCCACTTCGACCTGGAGCTTGGCGACCTTCTCGACCATCCGTTCCGGGCGCGCTTCCGACCGGCCCGCTTCGGCGCGGGCGTCTTCCTTGCGTTCCACCGGCATCAGCGCCAGCATCAGGGCGTTGGCATCTTCCCATCGCACCGATTGCAGCCGCGCGGTCACCGGCGTCAGCGTGTCGTCGGCCTTGACCAGCATCATGGTGCCGGAGCCGGTCGCGTTCTCCTCCAGATCGCGGCGCTGCAGCAGGGCCTCGATGCCGCCCACCTCGCGCAGCGCATCGAGGGACGCGTAGCCCGTCAGCCGCATGAATTCGGGGTTGGCATGGAGCAGCGCATCGCCGACATGGATGAGCACCGCGACGGGCAGCTGATCGACCGTTCCGGCCGACAGCCCGTCGGTCATCTTGACCCGCGGCGGAATAAAGCTCGTGAGAACCTCGATCTGGCTCACTGTCTCCTCGAGCCCTTCCGTCACCTGGTCCTCTTCTATGGCGGCGGGCTCTTCAGCCTCTTCTCGCAGCACTTCGGCCGCGTTCTCGAAAATTGCTTCCTGCGGCGCCATTTCCTCGGCCGAAGCGATGTCGGCCGCATCGCCGACGGGCGTTTCGTCCGTGAAGGTTTCCGGGTTCGAGCTTTCTTCGTAAGCCGCCGTTTCCGTGGCGCCGGCGTCGCTCGGCGCCGGAGCGGCAGGATCTTCGCTGCGGGCGCCGAAGGCTTCCAGGCGCTTGGCGATCTCGCGGAAATTCGCCTGTTCGGCGGCCGTCAACGCGGCGCCCGTACTGTGAAGCTGAACGACCTTGTCGGTGAAACGGCGGTTGGGTGTTTCGACGACGCGAAGCGCCGGCGGTTCGTCTGCGGCATTTTCCTGGGCTGATGTCTCGAGGGTCGTCTCTTCGCCGGACACTGCTTCCGCGGCCGTCTCTTCGGCCTGCGGCGCGGCTGCTGCCCGCGTCTCATTCCTGGTCTCAATCCTGTTCTCGTCCGCCGCAGTCGGTTCCGCTGCGGCCTCCCCGGATGTGGCTTCCATGTCAGGCGCCGGGTCGGCGACAGGCTCGGCGATCGGGCCGAGGCTTGCCGCATCATGGCCGACGCCATCCGGGCCGAGCGTCAGGCCAAGCGCCAGCGGATCCTCCTGGGCGTCGGAGAGCCTGACGACGCCGAAGCCGCGAAAACCATCGAAGTCGCGGTTGCGGGTATAGGTCGGCAGTGCCGCGAGATCGACCGGAACGACGAGGCTAGTGCCTTCGACCGGCCAGAGGATCGTCTTGCCCGACCACGTGTCGCGGCGCGCGAGCGCCTCGGACAGCTTACCGTCCGTATCAAGGTTGAAGAGAGCGGCGATATCGCTGAAGGCGGAGCCGATGATGGCGGATGCATGCGGACCGACGGCCTCGGCAAATTCATGGCTGACCTCGTTGAAGCGGCCTTCCGCATCGATCTTCCAGACGAAGCGCGTGGCGCGGCTGTTCGGCCGGAAGACGAAACCAGGCTCCGGTGCGGGTGCCGGGGCAAGGGACGCGTCGGCAACCAGCGGCGCTGCGATGACCGGCTCTTGGTGCATGGTTGCCGGCGCCTCTTCGGCGGGCATCTGACCGGCTTCGGCAGATTCCGCCGCCCCGTTCGTTTCCGCGGCCTCGTCAGCGGACTGGGCCGTATCGCCGTCGACGAGGCGGTCAGGCTCGTCGGCCTCATCCGCACTGCTGTCAATCGCGCCGTCATCGTTTTCCGGCGCCGCGTCTTCAGCCGGATGCATCCCTGCATTCATTTCGGCGGGGGCGGCCGCTTCTGCCGGCTGTTCGCTTTCGCCGGCGATCTCCTCAAGGGTCTCTTCGACTTCTTCGATGTCAGACACCGCGTCGATGATCTCGGTGAAGCCGGTTGCTGCGACCGGCTCTTCCGGGGCAGGTTCGGTCGGCGGCGCGCTTGCTTCCGCAACCGGCGCGTCAGCCGCCGGTGCATCGACGGCGTCAAGCACGGGTGCATCAACCGCATCGAGCACGGGCGCATCGACTGGGTCGAGATGACCGATCGCGGTTTCCACGGCAAACAGCAGATTGAGCGCCGGATCGTCGCTGAGTTTGCCGACTGCGGCAGGGAGATAACCCTTGCCGGTGGCGACGGGGCGTTTCACCAGCCGGTCTGGATGGGCACCGGCAAGGTTGATCAGCGTCTTGGCGGTCTCGCCCGATATGGCGAGCGAGGCAAAGCCCGGCGAGGCGGCGATGACCTCGCCATAGGCGCCGATGACAGCCATATGCGTGTCGGGGTCGTCGAGCCCCTGCAGCATCTGGGCCGCCGAAGCGCCTGCCGTCAGCGGCCTTGCCGCAACCGGCACTGAAAAGAGGATGGCCTTCTCGCCCTGGGAAAGCCGGATTAGTTCGGCCGCCGCCTGCACCTGCGCACGCTGGAAGCCTTTGGCGACGCGGATCATCAGGCTTCTGTTGTCGCCGACGTCGGCGAGCTGGCGCGCCGCTGTTTCCAGCTGGCGAAACGTGATATCGGTGCGATCGACACCTTGATCGAGCAGATCATAGACCGCCGAATGACCAAAAAGCTCCGCACCCGCACCGTTCGCCCAGAGCAGCCGGGCAAGATCGGCCGAAAACAGCACCATCGCCTCGCCGCGTGAAAAGCGTTCCCGCACCCGCGCATGCACGGCGATATCGATGAACGGATATTGGACTGCGGGCATGATCGAACCTTGTCGCTGTAGGCCTTCTAAATTAACGGCTTATTAATAACTGCAGGTCGCACGCCGGTCCAGAACAGCGGGGTAGTTTCGGCCCACAGGGTTAACGTCTTGTGCGTTGCACAATAATTGTTGCAATGCACAATGAAATGCCCTATATAGACGTCATTCGATGATCACAGGCAGCGGCTGCCTCAACCCAAAAGGAATGCGACATGGCTACCATAAAGACCGATGACGTTTTTTCAATCGCTTCTTTCGACCCGTCCAAGCTCACGGAATCCTTCCGCGAATTCGCTGAAAAGGGCGCACAGCAGTCGAAAGACGCCTACGCCAAGCTGAAGACCGCCGGCGAAGAAGCCGGCAAGACGCTCGAAGCCACCGTCCAGACGGCCCAGGCCGGCACCGTCGAGATCGGCCTCAAGGCAATCGACGTTCTGCGCGTCAACGCCGAGAGCTCGCTCTCGCACATGGAAGCACTGCTCGGCGTCAAGTCCGCAGCCGAGTTTTTCGAACTGCAGACCTCGTTCTTGCGCAAACAGGCCGAACTCGCCGTCGAACAGGCGAAGTCGATGCAGGAAACCACCAAGCAGGTGGCCGAAAAGCTCGCAAAGCCTTCCAAGGACGCCGCCGAAAAGGCCATGGCCTCCTTCAAGGTTGCCTGATCGGTCTTTGCCGACTGCAAACAAAAAGGCTGGACCTCGCGTCCAGCCTTTTTGTATATTGACGAGGAATGGGGCTTGAATTCATCGCCAAGTCCTCGTATGTGACCCCCATCGCGCCCGGCGCGGTTTATGCGGTTGTAGCTCAGTTGGTTAGAGCGCAGGTTTGTGGCACCTGAGGTCGGAGGTTCGAGACCCCCCAACCGTACCATCTCTCCCACGTCAAGTCGCTTTCGAGCAAGTCGTTTGAACGTCATTTCGAACGAAATTGTCGCAGCAGATGCTGAGGTATTCTGCAAATCGCAAGCTTTTGGAAGCTAATTGCGCGGCGCCCTCAAGAGTCGACGCTCCGACCGCGAGTTGCTGCTTATTTGCCACATCAAATCGAACATTTGGAAAGGCACAACCGCCCATATGGTGCGATAGTGCCATCTGAGCTACATGTGCAGCACAGCAGCACCAAGGTCCGCAATTGCGACGATCCGCCACTCGATCCGGAAGAATCCCCCACGCCAGCATGTCGCGGAAGATGCGAACAGCGAAGCCTACCTCGCGGCAAGAGAGGCGGAGATAGCGTTCGGAGCGTCGAAACGTGCGGAGCCGATATCGCCGAGCCTGAGACTTACTAAATTTCAGCACACGAATGTAACGTCAATTTAAGTGCCGTCATGCCAGCAATTGCCGAGGTTCGGACGGGCAGAGCGCAGAATCCTGGAATATGTCTTGTAGCCCTTGAAAGAGGTTGCGGAGGAAGCGTTTCATTAGCGCTAGTTGCCAAGATCAAAAACATTCCTGAACAGAAATGAAGCTTTTAGTTGAAGTTTCTCTCTTTATGGAGCAGAGGGAAACTGGCATTAGGCGCGGCCGAATGGAATAGGCAAACGGGGATTTTATGACGGACCTTATTACTCCGACGAAGATCGTTAACGTGACTGGCGATAACAAGGTTGACGGGCTTCTTGATGCCTTTGCCTGGGACGGAACGATAACCTATTCGTTTCCCTCGACCTCGACATTTTATGCCTATGGCGAGGAAAAATACTATTCTTTCTCTTCAATTTCGTCGCAGCAGCAAGCTCTCGCCTTGTACTTTATGGAGCAGTCCTATGGGAGTGCGGCAAATGACGGCTTCTCCGTAGAGGGGTTCACGAACGCCAACTTTGAGGCCGGGAACGCGGGTACCGCAACGGTGCGGTTCGCTCAATCGTCTCTGCCTGACACGGCATGGGCCTATATGCCAAATGGCACCGCCGGCGGCGATGTCTGGTTCGGGACGGGATATGCTGGCACCGAAGATGATCTTCGCTTCCCGAGGTTCGGCAACTATGCGGGCCATACCTTGGCGCATGAGTTGGGTCATGCTCTCGGGCTGAAACATGCTCACGAAGCGGGTGATTTCAATGGGATAGTCGTTCCGAGCGCCTACGACTCGCTCGAATACACGATCATGACCTATCGCACATATGTCGGAGACGATGCGAATGGGCTCGAGTATGAGCATGATGGCGCGCCACAAACCTTCATGATGCTCGACATCGCCGCCCTGCAGGAAATGTATGGTGCGGACTATACGACGAACAGTGGCGATACCGTCTATAAGTGGAATCCCAACCAGGGCATTACCTATGTCAATGGGGTGGCAGCCATCACGCCCGCTGCCAACAGGATCTTCGCAACAATCTGGGACGGGGGCGGTACCGACACCTATGATCTGAGCGCTTATACCACCGCCCTCAAGATCGACTTGCATGCAGGGGGGTACTCGGTCTTTTCCCAGAGCCAGTTGGCCGACCTGGGAGGAGGTCCGAATAATGGCTACGCCCGCGGCAACATTTTCAACGCGCTTCTTTATCAGGACAATACTGCGTCCTTGATCGAGAACGTTAAGGCCGGCTCCGGCAGCGATACTATTGTCGGCAACGAGGCGGACAATACGCTCTGGGGCAACGCCGGAAACGATTCCCTTACCGGCGATTCCGGCAATGACACACTCGACGGCGGGACCGGAATCGACAAGATGTCGGGCGGGGTGGGCAACGACGTCTACATCGTCGACAATGCCAACGACACCGTGATCGAGAATGCCAATGAGGGGACGGACACGGTCCGGACGACGGTTGGGGATTTTACACTCGGCGCTAACGTCGAAAACCTGACCTACATCGGCACCGATGGGTTCGCCGGTTATGGCAACGCGGCGGACAATGTAATTACCGGCGGGACGAGGTCTGATTGGCTGGATGGGAAGGCCGGCGCCGACACGCTGATCGGTGGTGCGGGTGATGATACCTATACCGTCGATAGTCTCGGCGACGTCGTGGTCGAGGCGGCCGACGGCGGAGTTGACAGGATCTTGACCGATCTTGCCGTTTATTCGCTGGCGGACATCGCCAATGTCGAGGACCTATCCTTCCGCGGTAATGGCAATTCTACCGGTACCGGCAATAGCCTCGACAATATGATCACTAGTGGGTGGGGCAATGACACGCTCTCTGGTGGGGCAGGCAACGACACTCTGGACGGTGGCCAGGGAGCCGACTCACTTACCGGCGGGACCGGCAACGATATTTTTGTCGTTCGCGATGCCGGCGACACTATCATTGAAAACGCCGACGAGGGCATCGATACGGTGCAGACGTATCTTACGGGCTACACACTGGGCGCCAACCTCGAGAACCTCACCTATCGCGGACCTTGGGTGTTTGGTTTTGTGGGCACGGGCAACAATCTCGATAACGTGATCACCGGGAGTGGTTCCGCCGATACGCTTTCCGGCGGCGCCGGCGATGACACGCTGGACGGCTGGGCAGGTGCGGATACCTTGATCGGGGGTGTGGGCAACGACACCTATATCATCAACAATGCCGGCGTCCTCGTCACCGAAGAGGCCAATGGGGGGATCGACACGGTTCGCACGGCATTGGCGAACTATACGCTTGCCGCCAATGTCGAGAACCTCACCTATACCCGCACGGCAGCCTTTACCGGGACAGGCAATAACCTCGCCAACACGATCAAGGGCGCAGCAGGTGCGGACACCTTGGACGGAAAGGCCGGCGCAGACATACTGATCGGCGGTGTGGGCGACGACACCTATATTGTCGACGACGTTGCCGACGTGGTGACTGAAAGGCCGAATGAAGGAGCCGATCTGACCAAGACGACGCTTTCTTCCTATGCTTTGACCAATAATGTTGAAAATCTGACCTTCATCGGCACCGGCGATTTTGCTGGTACCGGAAACAGACTTGCCAACACGATCACCGGCGGTGCTGGCAACGACACGCTTGACGGCGGCGTCGGCAACGACACGCTTGATGGCGGCGCCGGCGACGACATCTATGTGGTCGACAGTGCGAGCGACGTGATCAAGGACAGCGCCGGCACGGATGAAATCCGCACGGCGCTTGCAGCTTACTCGATCGCCGCATTGGTCAATGTCGAGAACCTGACCTACACGGGGTCCGCCAGCTTCACCGGCACCGGCAATGCGCTTGCCAACATGATCACCGGCGGTGCCGGCAATGACACGCTTGATGGCGGGGCCGGTGCGGACAGCTTGATCGGCGGTGAGGGCGACGACACCTACATCGTCGACAATGCCGGCGACCTCGTCAGCGAAGCCGCCGATGAGGGAACCGATACGGTTCGCACGGCATTGGCAAACTATACGCTTGGCAGCGATGTCGAGAACCTCACCTATATCGGAAAAGCAGCCTTTGCCGGGACGGGCAATAGCCTCGACAACACGATCACGGGTGGCGCAGGTGCCGACACTCTGGACGGCAATGCCGGCGCAGACATACTGATCGGGGGGGCTGGCAACGACATCTATATTGTCGATGACGGTGCCGACGCGGTCACCGAAGGGCTGAATGCAGGAACCGATCTGATCAAGACGGCGCTTTCAAGCTATACGCTCGGCAACAATGTCGAGAATCTGCTCTATACGGGATCCGCCAGCTTCACCGGCACCGGCAATGCGCTCGTCAATACGATCACCGGCGGCGCCGGCAACGATCTTCTGGACGGCGGCGCCGGCAACGACACGCTTGACGGCGGCGCCGGCGACGACATCTATGTGGTCGACAGTGCGAGCGACGTGATCAAGGACAGCGCCGGCACGGATGAAATCCGCACGGCGCTTGCAGCTTACTCGATCGCCGCATTGGTCAATGTCGAGAACCTGACCTACACGGGGTCCGCCAGCTTCACCGGCACCGGCAATGCGCTTGCCAACACGATCACCGGCGGCGGCGGCAACGATACGCTGAATGGTGGAATTGGCGCCGACAGCTTGATCGGCGGGGTGGGTGGCGACGCCTATATCGTCGACAATGCCGGCGACCTTGTCAGCGAAGCCGCCGATGCGGGGATCGACACGGTTTGGACGACATTGGCCGCCTACACACTGGGGACCGATGTCGAGAATCTCACCTACTTCGGTAAGGCAGCCTTTGTCGGGACTGGCAATGATCTCGCCAACACGATCACGGGTGGCGCTGCCGCCGATACGCTTTCCGGCGGTGTCGGCAACGATACGCTGAATGGCGGGGCTGGGGCCGACACGCTGATCGGCGGGACCGGCAACGACACCTATATCGTCGACCATGCCGGCGATATCGTCACCGAGGCCACCAGCGCCGGGACCGACACGGTTCGCACGACACTGGCAAGCTATACGCTTGGCAGCGATGTCGAACATCTCACCTACATCGGCACGTCAGCCTTTGTCGGGATAGGCAATAGCCTCGACAACACGATCACGGGTGGCGTTGCCAGCGATACGCTTTCCGGCGGTGACGGCAATGATACGCTGATTGGTGGAGCCGGGGCCGATCGTTTGATCGGCGGGACGGGCGACGACACCTATATCGTCGACATTGCCGGCGACCTCGTCACCGAAGCCGCCGACGCAGGGACCGACACGGTTCGCACGACACTGGCAGGCTATACGCTCGGCAACAATGTCGAGAACCTGACCTACACCGGATCCGCCAACTTCAGCGGCGCCGGCAATGCGCTGGCCAACACGATCACCGGCGGCGCCGGCAACGATATGCTGAACGGTGGGGCCGGTGCGGATACCTTGATCGGGGGGGCTGGCCACGACACCTATATCGTCGACAATGCCGGCGACATGGTCACCGAAGCCGCCAATGAGGGAACTGACACGGTTCGAACGAACCTTGCGAGCTATACGCTTACCGGCAATGTCGAGAACCTGAGCTTTGTCGGCACAGGAGCTTTCGCTGGTACCGGTAACAATCTCGACAACACGATCACGGGTGGCGCTGCCATCGATACGCTTTCCGGCGACGCCGGCAACGATATACTGAATGGTGGAATTGGCGCCGACAGCTTGATCGGCGGGGTGGGCGACGACGCCTATATCGTCGACAATGCCGGCGACCTTGTCACCGAAGCTGCCGATGCGGGGACCGACACGGTTTGGACGACATTGGCCGCCTACACGCTGGGCAGCGATGTCGAGAATCTCACCTACTTCGGTACGACAGCCTTTGCCGGCACAGGCAATGATCTCGACAACACGATCCGGGGCGCGGCAGGTGCCGACATTCTGGACGGGAAGGCCGGCGCAGACATACTGATCGGCGGAGCGGGTAACGACACCTACATCGTCGATGAGCTGGCTGACGTCGTCACTGAGGCCATCAATCAAGGCACCGATCTGATCAAGACGGCGCTTTCTGTCTATACGCTGACCAACATTGCCAACGTCGAGAACCTGACCTTTGCCGGGACCGGCGACTTTGCCGGGACTGGCAATGGTCTCGCCAACATCATCACCGGCGGTGCCGGCAACGACACGCTGGACGGTGGCGCCGGCAACGACATGCTGATCGGCGGCGCCGGCAACGACATCTATATCGTTGACAACGTTTTCGACGGCGTCGTCGAGGCGGCCAATGCCGGTACTGACGAGATCCGCACCTCGCTTGCGACCGGCTCGATCGCCGCCTTGGTCAATGTCGAGAACCTCACCTACACGGGATCTGCCAGCTTCACCGGCATGGGCAATGCGCTTGCCAACACGATCACCGGCGGCGGCGGCAACGATACGCTGAATGGTGGAATTGGCGCCGACAGCTTGATCGGCGGGGCGGGTGGCGACGCCTATATCGTCGACAACGCCGGCGACCTTGTCAGCGAAGCGGCCGATGCGGGGATCGACACGATTTGGACGACATTGGCCGCCTACACACTGGGGACCGATGTCGAGAACCTCACCTACTTCGGTAAGGCAGCCTTTGTCGGAACAGGCAATGATCTCGACAACATGATCACGGGTGGCGCTGCCAGCGATACGCTTTCCGGCGGTGTCGGCAACGACACGCTGAATGGTGGGGGCGGAGCCGACACGCTGATCGGCGGGACCGGCAACGACACCTATATCGTCGACCATGCCGGCGATATCGTCACCGAGGCCACCAGCGCCGGGACCGACACGGTTCGCACGACACTGGCAAGCTATACGCTTGGCAGCGATGTCGAACATCTCACCTACATCGGCACGTCAGCCTTTGTCGGGATAGGCAATAGCCTCGACAACACGATCGCGGGTGGCGCTGCCAGCGATACACTTTCCGGCGGTGCCGGCAATGATACGCTGAATGGCGGAGCCGGGGCCGATCGTTTGATCGGCGGGACGGGCGACGACACCTATATCGTCGACAATGCCGGCGACATCGTCACCGAAGCCGCCGATGCAGGGACAGACACGGTTCGCACGACACTGGCAGGCTATACGCTCGGCAACAATGTCGAGATCTTGACCTATACAGGGTCCGCCAGCTTCAGCGGCGCCGGCAATGCGCTGGCCAACACGATCACCGGCGGCGCCGGCAACGACATGCTGAACGGTGGGGCAGGTGCGGATACGTTGATCGGCGGTGCGGGCCACGACACCTATATCGTCGACAATGCCGGCGACACCGTCACCGAAGCCGCCGACGCGGGGACCGACACGGTTCGCACGATACTGGCCGCCTACACAGTGGAGACGAATGTCGAAAACCTCACCTTTATTGGAACGGGGCCCTTTGCCGGAACAGGGAATGCGCTGAACAACGTTATCGTCGGCGGGAGTGGTTCCAATACGCTGACGGGCGGCGCCGGCAACGATATCCTCACTGGTGGAGCGGCAGCCGACGTCTTTGTTTATTTGGCGAACTGGGGCCATGACACGATCACAAACTTCCTGGCAGCAGGCTCGGCACATGACACGATCTCGATCGATCACGGCATCTTCGCCGACTGGGAATCACTTTTTGCGGCATCCGAGCAGTCCGGCAATGATACAATTATCACGGCCGATTCCGACAACTCCATAACGTTGAAGAATGTTGCTCTTTCAAGCCTGCAGTCGTGGGACTTCTTGTTTGCTTGATGCTCGGATCTCGCGGCAACATGTTTGCCGAGAAGGAGGCTGAACCCGTAACAGCGTGCCCTTTCGGCCAACGGCAGGCACTGCAGGGAGGTTGGTGCAACTGCGGCGTTGACGCATCTGTCTGAAACACGTCTTCGCCGGTGCCATTTGGGCCAGCCGCAAGTCGCTGCAAGAATGAGCTTCCGTCGCACGAGTTCCACCATGAACGCTAAAACGGATTGACCTCGATCGACGCCGCCAGCCTCTAAAAGGTTCGCACAGTGAGATCGGGAAGCGCACGTGCGACTTCCTGAGTGCATGAACGAGAACCAGGGCCTAGTCGACGAGATGGAACCCCTTGCCGTCCCGGGCCGTTCTCTAGGCTGACGGGAGAATTTGCATGTCCAAAACCCTTCTCTACGGCGCGACCAAGATCGATGAGACGAACAGCGCCTATGCGCCGATCGAAAGCCTCGCCGCGTTCCAGTGGAAGAACCGCGTCTTCGTCCTTTTCGCCGACAGGGACAATTCCCGCGCGGCGCGCCAGGAAAACCAGTTGCTTTCTGATCGCGCGGCACTTGAAGAGCGCGATATGGTGATATTGAAGGTCTCGGCCGGTAATGTCCGGCCGCTTTTCGGCGCTGCCGATGGCCTCGATGGCGAAGCGATCCGCCACGATCTCGAGGGGCCGGAGGCCGGAGAATTCGCCGCCTTCCTGCTCGGGAAGGATGGAACCGTCAAACTGAAGGTCAGCGAGCCAATCACCAATGGCGAGCTCTTCGCCATCATCGACAGCATGCCGATGCGCGCTGCCGAGACGCTGAAGTCGGACTAATAGCCCGACGAACATCGCAAACATGAAGGGAGGCGGTCATGTCCGTGCCCAACGAACCCATTCCCGATCAGCCGCCGATGCCGGCCCCCGGCTGGAAGCCGGTGCCGCCGATCACCGAACCGGAGCCGGACCGGCTGCCTGATGAAGCGCCGGTTCCCAATCCAGATGAGAATGACGAGCCAGCCAAGCACGCTTCCGGGAGGTAACTAGAGGAAGATCTGCCGCTCGGCGCTGACGAGTTCCTGCAGGAAGTCGACGACACTGCGGACGCGGACGAGGTCGCGCGCTGTTTCGTGATAGGTCGTCCAATAGGCGCGGCGGATCGAAATCTCAGGCAGGATGCGCTGAAGTTCCGGATATTGCCGGGCGATATAGTCATGCAGGATGCCGATGCCGGCGCCTGACCGCACCGCCTCCGTCTGGCCGATCGCCGTCGAGATTTCAAAGCCGGCATCCCAGCTGCGCATCACCTCGCCGGAGAAATTCAACGAGGCGGTGAAGATCAGATCTTCGACATAGCCGATGCGCGGATGCGCCTTCAGCGCCTCGACCTCGCCAGGCCTGCCGTGGCGGGCGAGATAATCGCGCGAGGCATAGAGGCCGAGCGTGTAATCCGTAAGTTTGGACGAAACGAGGCGGCCCTGTTCGGGACGTTCCAGCGTGATGGCGATATCCGCCTCGCGCTGCGACAGCGAGAAGGAGCGTGGCACCGGCACCAGCTGGATCTTCAGTTCCGGATGGCGCTCGATCAGCCTGCCCATGCGCGGCGCGAGAAACGAGACGCCGAACCCGTCGGGCGCGCCGACGCGCACCGTGCCGGCGATCGCCGTGTCGGTGTGGCCGAGATTGGCCTGCACCGCCAGCATCTCGGTTTCCATACGCTCGGCGGCGTGAAGGAAGATCCCGCCTTCGGCTGTCAACTCGCAGCCGTTCGTGCGGCGGATGAAAAGCCGCGTCTTCAGCGCCTCTTCGAGCGACGTCAGCCGCCGTGAAAGCGTTGCGTGATTGAGTCCCAATCGCTTCGAAGCTGCAAGGATTTGCCCGGTGCGCGCGACGGCGAGGAAGATGCGGACGTCGTCCCAATTCATGGCTTCGCACGCATCGCGATCGGATCGACGTCGATTAGCGTCAGCGAAATCACCATACCGGCCGTCTCACGCTTATATTTGAGGAAATGCGATGTCTGCAGATGGGCCTCGTAGGCTTCCTGGTCGGCGTAGACCTCGAGGATGCGGATCTGGTTTGGATTGTCGCGAATGCTAACGGCGCTGAGCGAGAGAACGCCGTCTTCCAGCGCAAGCGATGCTTCGATTTCTTGCGCGAGCAAGGCGCGATAGGTTTCGAGCGTCTCCGGATCGATCTCCAGCTCCGCCATTCTGACGACAGGTTTCCTGCTCATCGCTTGACCTTCCAGGGGTTTGACTTGTCCTCACGCCGTACCAAATTTCACGCAGTAATATGTGGTGATCGGGACTACAATATACGCACAACGGTTCCTTATATCAGCGCATTGATTTGTGCAAATTGAAGTGTGATTGTGGACCATCCCAAAAACAGGAGGAGCATCCATGCGTGAGATCGGTCATTTCATCGGCGGCAAGGAAGTCGCCGGCACCAGCGGCCGCGTGAGCAATGTTTACAATCCGGCAACCGGCGAAGTGCAGGCGACCGTCGCGCTCGCAAGCGTCGAGGAATTGCGCGCCGCCGTCGAAAACGCCAAGGCCGCTCAGCCGAAATGGGCTGCCACCAACCCGCAGCGCCGCGCCCGCGTCTTCTTCAAGTTCGTCGAACTCCTGAACAAGCACATGGACGAGCTGGCCGAAATGCTCTCCAAGGAGCACGGCAAGACGATCGAAGATGCCAAGGGCGACGTCATTCGCGGCCTCGAAGTCTGCGAATTCGTCTGCGGCATTCCGCATCTCGCCAAGGGCGAGTTCACCGAGGGCGCGGGTCCTTCGATCGACATGTATTCGATCCGCCAGCCGGTCGGCATCGGCGCCGGCATCACCCCCTTCAACTTCCCCGGCATGATCCCGATGTGGATGTTCGCGCCGGCGATCGCCTGCGGCAACGCTTTCATCCTGAAGCCGTCCGAGCGTGATCCCTCCCTGCCGATCCGTCTCGCCGAACTGATGATCGAGGCCGGACTGCCGGCCGGCATCCTCAACGTCGTCAACGGCGACAAGGGTGCCGTCGATGCGATCCTCACCGATCCGGATATCGGCGCCGTTTCCTTCGTCGGCTCGACGCCGATCGCCCGCTACGTCTACGGCACGGCAGCGATGAACGGTAAGCGCGCCCAGTGCTTCGGCGGTGCCAAGAACCACATGATCATCATGCCGGACGCCGACATGGATCAGGCCGTCAACGCGCTGATGGGTGCCGGTTATGGTTCGGCCGGCGAACGCTGCATGGCGATCTCGGTTGCCGTGCCGGTCGGCGAAGAAACCGCCAACCGCCTCGTCGAAAAGCTGACACCGAAGATCGAATCGCTGCGCATCGGCCCCTACACCGACGACAAGGCCGACATGGGCCCGCTCGTCACCAAGGACGCCTATACCCGCGTTCGCGGCCTGATCGACCGCGGCGTCGAGGAAGGCGCCAAGCTCGTCGTCGACGGCCGCGATTTCAAGCTCCAGGGCTATGAAGACGGCTATTTCGTCGGCGGCTGCCTGTTCGATCACGTCACATCCGAGATGGACATCTACAAGACCGAAATCTTCGGGCCTGTTCTCTCCGTCGTTCGCGCCCAGAATTACGAAGAGGCACTGTCGCTGCCGATGAAGCACGAATACGGCAACGGCGTCGCCATCTACACGCGTGACGGCGATGCCGCCCGCGATTTCGCCTCGCGCATCAATATCGGCATGATCGGCATCAACGTTCCGATCCCGGTTCCGCTCGCCTACCACTCCTTCGGCGGCTGGAAGGCCTCGAGCTTCGGCGACCTCAACCAGCACGGCACCGACTCGATCAAGTTCTGGACCAAGACCAAGACCGTCACCGCCCGCTGGCCGTCCGGCATCAAGAGCGGCGCCGAATTCGTCATGCCGACGATGAAGTGATCTGCACGACAGAGCGATCTGCAATTCGGGGGCCTTTCGGCCCCCGTTTTCGATTTAAGGTTGTTGATTTCTCCGGCCTTTGCTTTTCTGTTGCTGCGCCCGACACGTGATTCCGATTATGGTCTGTTGGGCAATGTGCTGGGGAAACAAACATCATGGATAACAGAGTGTCCGCGGGCGCCGCGGCAAATGCGTTTGAGCGTGCCCGGTTCACGGGAACGGCATCGGAATATTTTGGCATCTGGATCGTCAATGTCCTTTTGACGATCGTAACGCTCGGCATCTATTCAGCCTGGGCGAAAGTGCGGCGCAATCGCTATTTCTACGGCAACACCGTCGTGCTCGGCCGCGCTTTCGAATATCACGCGAGCGGCATGCAGATATTCATCGGTCGCGTGATCGTGTTCGCCTTCATCGTGGTGGCCAACATTCTGGCAGCGATCCATCCGCTGTTCTCGGTCGTGACCACGATCCTTGTGCTCATCGCGCTCCCCTGGCTGATCGTCAGAGGCCTTCGCTTCAATGCCCGCGTGACCAGCTACCGCAACGTGCGATTTGATTTTACCGGCACCGCCGGCGGCGCCTTCGTCTGCGTGATGCTCGGAAGCCTCGTTGCTTTCCTGTCGCTCGGACTGCTTGCCCCCTTCGCCAGCCGGTGGCTCAACCGCTATGTTTTCAACAATCTCCGCTACGGCAATCGGCCTTTCGAGACCGATCCCAAGATCGGCGCGTTCTACCGCGCGCTTCTCATCCCGGCCCTGATGGTCGTGCTGGGCCTGGTCGTTCTCGCCGGGTTGGTTGCGATCGCGGTCGTCGGGATGCAGGCCAATGACCCCGGCGCATTCGAACATGACGCCGCTATGTTAATGATAGTGTCGGGAATGTATATTGTCACCTTCGGCCTCCTGATCATCTACGCACTTGCTGGCCTGATCTATCGGGCGGCCGTCCACAACGTCGTCTGGTCCTCGACGCGGATCGACGGCCGGCATCTCTTGCGCAGCGATCTTTCGCGGGCACGTTATGCCTGGATCGCCATATCGAACGTCGTGGTAACGATGCTCACCCTCGGCCTGATGCGTCCCTGGGCGGCGGTTCGTCTGGCGCACTATGTCGCCGAGCACACGGCAATTCGCATCGACGGCGAGATCGGCGAGGTCTTTACGCAGTTTCAAGCCAGCGGCGCCGCCGTCGGTGCGGAATATATGAGCATGGAAGGGATCGATTTTGGTTTCTGACGCAGAAATCATCGCGAGAGGGGAATGGTATCCGCCGCATTCGAGCGGCTCCGTTCCCGCCCGCCTGCTGTCGCGCGGGGGGCGCATGCTCGCCGTAACCGAAGAGGATGTCGCTCTTTCGGATAGCGCGGCCGGAGAGGTCTCCTTCACATCGCGCGTCGGGTCGATCCCCCGACGTGCCATCTTTGCCGACGGCTCGATCTTCGAGAGTGGCGAGAATGATGCCATCGACGCCTTTCTTGGCGGCGGCGGAAGAAGCGGCTGGGTGCATCGGCTGGAGGAATTTCATCCCCGCATCTTCGTCTTCGCGGTCGCCGTCGTTCTGCTCGCCGTCGCAATTTATCGTTACGCGCTGCCGGCCCTCGTGGAAGTCGCCATCTTCGTGACACCGCCTGTGGTCTCCGAAGCGATGTCCCGTGGCGCTCTCAATACGCTGGATGCGACGGCGCTGTCCCCCAGCCACCTGACGGCCGCCCGGCAGGCCGAAATCGCTGGCCGCTTTAACCAAGTGGCTGCCAGTGCCGAAGGTGGTGCTAACCGCTATGTGCTGAATTTCCGTGATGGCGGTCTGATCGGTCCCAATGCTTTCGCGCTTCCCGATGGCAATATCGTCATTACCGACCAGTTGATCGAACTGGCGGATGGCGATGACGAGATGATATCAGGCGTTCTCGCTCACGAACTCGGTCATGTCGAATACAAGCACAGCCTCCGGCAGCTCTATCGCGCCGCAGGTGTGGCCGGCCTCGTCATGCTGATTGCCGGCGATGTCGGCTCCGGTGTCGAGGATATCCTGACACAGGGCGGCGGCCTGCTTGCATTGTCATATTCACGCAGTGCCGAGGCCGAAGCCGACCGGCGCTCGGTGGAACTGATGCGCAAGGCCGGCATGGATCCCATAGCGATCGCTCGTTTTTTCGATCTCCTGGAAACGAAACTAGGCGATCATTCCGGAACCAGCATGCTCTCGACCCATCCAGGCACCCCCGAACGCAAGCAGGCCATCCTCGACTATAATGAGACACTGCAGCGGAATTGACGTCGCGGCATTTGGCCTCATAAGCTGAATGCGAATTTCATATTTTGGAATTGTTCAAAACTACCAAACCGCCTATATAGGTCTGAATAGCACGAGTCAGGAGAATGGCATGCGGTTGACGAAGCAGACCAACTATGCGGTGCGCATGTTGATGTATTGTGCTGCCAACGACGGGCAGCTGAGCCGGATTCCGGAAATCGCCAAGGCTTACGGGGTTTCCGAGCTGTTTCTTTTCAAGATTCTCCAACCGCTGAATAAGGCGGGCCTTGTCGAAACCGTGCGCGGTCGCAACGGCGGCGTGCGTCTGGGCAAGCCGGCGGCCGACATCACCCTCTTCGACGTCGTGAGGGTGACGGAAGACAGTTTCGCCATGGCTGAGTGCTTCGAGGATGACGGCGTGGTCGAATGCCCGCTGGTCGACAGCTGCGGCCTGAATTCGGCGTTGCGCAAGGCGCTCAACGCGTTCTTCGCCGTGCTTTCGGAATATTCGATCGACGACCTCGTCAAGGCGCGTCCGCAAATCAATTTTCTTCTCGGGATCACCGGCGAGCAGCCCTATCGCAAACCCGAAATCATTGCGCCCGCCGCCTGAATTTGAAGAGCAGGACAGAATTGTTAAAACCGCGGTTGCTCCGGCAATTGCGGTTTTTGCTTTTCTGGCATTGACGTGGGGATTGCCGTTGGTGCCGCGTTTAAGAGGGCAATTATCCAAAATGCGACGAAATTGCGGTGATTTTTATCCGAATATTTCCGATTGATGCCGGTTTTCGACGGAAAATTTCTAAAATTGTCCAGATGGAAAAATTTTCTCCGTAGCCCGTTGCTTTCAGTAGATAAATATCGTTCCATCAACCTTCGATCGGGATGCCATTCTACGATCTCCAAACATCAAAAAAGAACAACCGGGAAACAATATTATGAAAAAGATCTCTGTCCTGTTGGCAGCGACGGCCCTGATGTCAGTCATGGCGACGTCGGCCTGGTCCAAGACCCTTGTTTATTGCTCCGAGGGCTCGCCGGAAGGCTTCGACCCGAGCCTCTATACGGCAGGCACGACCTTCGACGCGTCTTCACGCACGGTCTACAGCCGCCTGGTCGAATTCAAGCACGGCGGCACCGAGATCGAACCCGGCCTGGCCGACAGCTGGAGCGTTTCGGCTGACGGCAAGGAATACACCTTCAAGCTTCATCCCGGTGTCAAGTTCCAGACCACCGACTTCTTCACCCCGACGCGCGATTTCAATGCCGACGACGTCGTATTTTCCTTCGAGCGTCAGCTGAAGTCCGACAACCCCTGGAACAAGTATGTCGAGGGCGGCTCCTACGAATACGCGGCCGGCATGGGCTTTCCCGAACTGATCAAGTCGGTCGAAAAGGTGGATGACCTCACGGTCAAGTTCACGCTCAACCATCCCGAAGCGCCGTTCCTGGCCGACCTCGCCATGGACTTCGCCTCGATCGTCTCCAAGGAATATGCCGACAAGCTTGCCGCCGACGGCAAGATGGCGCAGTTGAACCAGCAGCCGCTCGGCACCGGCCCCTTCACCTTCGTCGCTTACCAGCCGGATGCCGTCATCCGCTACAAGGCCAACGAAACCTATTTTAAGGGCAAGGAAAAGATCGACGATCTGGTTTTCGCAATCACCTCTGATGCCGCCGTGCGCGCTCAGAAGCTGAAGGCCGGCGAATGCCACCTCATTCCTTATCCGAATGCCGCCGACGTTCCCGAACTGAGGAAGGATGAAAATCTGGTCGTTCAGGAGCAGGCCGGTCTCAATGTCAGCTACCTCGCCTACAACACCCAGATGCCGCCGTTCGACAAGCCGGAAGTTCGCCGCGCGTTGAACATGGCGATCAACAAGCAGGCGATCGTCGACGCCGTTTTCCAGGGTGCGGCCACCGTTGCCAAGAACCCGATCCCGCCGACGATGTGGTCTTATAACGACGCCGTTGAGGACGACAAGTATGACCCGGATGCCGCCAAGAAGGCGCTTGCCGATGCCGGCGTCAAGGATCTCAGCATGAAGGTCTGGGCGATGCCGGTGTCGCGTCCTTACATGCTGAACGCGCGTCGTGCCGCCGAACTGATCCAGGCCGATTTCGCCAAGGTCGGTGTCAAGGTCGAGATCGTCACCCATGAATGGGCCGAATATCTCAAACTCTCCTCCGATGTGAAGCGCGACGGCGCCGTAATCCTCGGCTGGACCGGCGATAACGGCGACCCTGACAACTTCATGGATACGCTGCTCGGCTGCGATGCCGTCGGCGGCAACAATCGCGCCCAGTGGTGCAACAAGGAATATGACGACCTGATGACCAAGGCCAAGCTGACCGCCGATGTCGGCGAGCGCACCAAGGCCTATGAGCAGGCGCAGCTGATCTTCAAGAAGGAAGCCCCCTGGGCGACCCTCGATCACTCGCTCGTCTTCGTTCCGATGAGCAAGAAGGTCTCCGGCTTCCATATGGACCCGCTCGGCATTCACCGCTTCGACGGCGTCGACGTATCCGAATAACAAGAATAATGTAAGAATGCCCGGCAGAGCTGGGCGCAGCCGGCGGTCAGGAACCCCCTGACCGCCGGAAACTATTGGACATCTGCCATGTTGCGTTTTTTCATCGGCCGCCTTGCGGTGCTGATCCCGACATTCCTCGGCGTTTCCCTGATTGCCTTCTCGTTCATCCGCCTGCTCCCCGGCGATCCCGTCATGCTGCTCTCGGGTGAGCGTGTCATGGCTCCGGAGCGGCACGCCCAGATCATGCACGACCTCGGCTTCGACCGGCCCATGTATGTGCAATATTTCGATTATCTCGGAAAAGTGCTGCAGGGCGATCTCGGCACCTCGATCGTCACCAAGCGACCAGTGCTCGGCGAATTCCTGACGCTGTTTCCGGCGACGCTGGAGCTTTCCTTCTGCGCCATCATCCTCGCCGTCTGTCTTGGCGTGCCCGCCGGTATCTTTGCCGCCGTCAAGCGAGGCACGTGGTTCGACCAAAGTGT
Organism: Rhizobium sp. H4; assembly: GCF_003013335.1. NCBI lineage: Bacteria > Pseudomonadati > Pseudomonadota > Alphaproteobacteria > Hyphomicrobiales > Rhizobiaceae > Rhizobium > Rhizobium sp. H4. The sequence continues at coordinate 36,843 of NZ_PSOW01000012.1, read as the reverse complement.
GATGGGTGTCGCGCTGATCGGTTATTCCATGCCGATTTTCTGGTGGGGTCTGCTGCTGATCATCTTCTTCTCCGGCTATCTCGGCTGGACGCCGGTGTCCGGCCGCATTTCGCTGATGTATTTCTTCAAGCCGGTCACCGGCTTCATGCTGATCGACAGCCTGCTGTCGGGCCAGAAGGGGGCGTTTGCCTCGGCCGTCAGCTATCTCATCCTGCCGACCATCGTGCTCGCAACCATCCCGCTTGCCGTCATCGCGCGCCAGACGCGCTCGGCGATGCTCGAGGTTCTCGGCGAGGACTATGTCCGCACCGCGCGCTCGAAAGGTTTGAAGCCATTGCGCGTCGTCGGCGTGCACGCGCTGCGTAATGCGATGATCCCCGTTATCACCACCATCGGCTTGCAGATCGGCGTTCTTCTTGCCGGCGCCATCCTCACCGAGACGATCTTCTCGTGGCCGGGCATCGGCAAATGGATGGTCGATTCGGTGTTCAAGCGCGATTACGCCGTGGTCCAGGGCGGCCTTCTGCTGATCGCTGGCGTCATCATGCTGGTCAATCTGATTGTTGACGTCCTTTACGGCTTCATCAATCCGCGCATTCGTTACTAGGAGCGGTCCATGAGCACGGTCACCGTCAAAACCGGCCAGCCATCCGCTCTTGCGGAATTCTGGCATTACTTCTCCCGCAACAAGGGCGCCGTCATCGGCCTCGCGATTTTCATCCTCATTCTGGTCGTTGCCGTCTTCGCGCCGGTCTTTGCGCCGCATGCGCCGAACGAGCAGAACCGTGAGGCGCTGCTAGCCGTGCCATCCTGGATGGAGGCCGGCAGCATCTCCTTCCCGCTCGGAACCGATGCCGTCGGCCGCGATATCCTCTCGCGCCTGATTTACGGCGCGCGCTTCTCGCTCTTCATCGGCGTCGTCGTCGTCACGCTGTCGGTCGTCTGCGGCGTTCTGATCGGCCTCGTCGCCGGCTATTTCCGCGGCAAGATCGATACCGCGATCATGCGGCTGATGGATATCATCCTGGCCTTCCCGTCGCTGCTGCTCGCTCTCGTGCTGGTGGCGGTGCTCGGCCCGGGTCTTACCAATGCGATGATTGCGATTTCGCTGGTCAACCAGCCGCATTTCGTGCGGCTGACGCGCGCCTCGGTCATTTCGGAGCGCGAGAAGGAATATGTCATCGCCTCGCGTGTCGCCGGTGCCGGCACGCTGCGCCTGATGTTCAAGACGATCCTGCCGAACTGTCTCGGGCCGCTGATCGTGCAGGCGACGCTCGCCTTTTCGGCGGCGATTCTCGATGCCGCGGCTCTCGGCTTTCTCGGCATGGGCGCTCAGCCGCCGACACCCGAATGGGGCACGATGCTTGCCGAATCGCGTGAGTTCATCTCGCGCGCCTGGTGGGTGGTGACATTCCCGGGTCTTGCCATCCTCATCACCGTTCTCGCCATCAACCTGATGGGCGACGGCCTGCGCGATGCGCTTGACCCCAAGCTGAAGAGGTCGTGATGCCGCTCCTCGAAATCGAAAATCTGACCGTCGAGTTCCAGACCTCTTCCGGTCTTTTCCGCGCCGTCGACGGCGTCTCGCTTGCCTGCGACAAGGGTGAGATTCTCTCGGTCGTCGGCGAATCCGGCTCGGGCAAATCCGTCGCCATGCTGGCGCTGATGGGGCTTCTGCCCTGGACGGCGAAGATCACCGCCGATCGCATGCAGTTCGACGGCCAGGATCTGCGCGGCATTTCCGGCCGCCAGCGCCGCAGGATCGTCGGCAAGGACATGGCGATGATCTTCCAGGAGCCGATGTCGAGCCTTAACCCGTGCTTCACGGTCGGCTTCCAGCTGGGCGAGACATTGCGTGTCCACATGGGCCTCAACCGGAAGGAGCGCCGCGAACGCTCGATCGAGCTGCTGAACCTCGTCGGCATTCCGGCGCCGGAAGATCGGCTGTCGAACTTCCCGCATCAGATGTCGGGCGGCATGAGCCAGCGCGTGATGATCGCCATGGCGCTTGCGTGCAATCCGAAGCTCCTGATCGCCGACGAGCCGACGACCGCGCTCGACGTGACGATCCAGGCGCAGATCCTCGATCTGCTGGTGCGCCTGCAGAAAGAGCAGGGCATGGCGCTGGTGCTGATCACCCACGATATGGGTGTCGTTGCCGAAACCGCCGAACGCGTGCAGGTGCAATATGCCGGCCAGAAGGTCGAGGAGCAGCCGGTGAAGGCGCTGTTCCGCGATCCGCACCACCCCTATACCGCAGCCCTGCTCGCCGCCCTGCCGGAACGGGCCAAAGTCGGCCAGCGCCTTCCCTCGATCGCCGGTGTCGTGCCCGGCCAGCATGGCCGCCCGACAGGCTGTCTTTTCGCGCCGCGCTGCGGCTACGCCACGGTCGAATGCGATCGCGGCGTCGTGCGCCAGGGGCCGGAGCTCGGACTGGCATTGTGCAATTATCCTTTGAAGGACGGCAAGCCGCTCGGGCATCCCGGCGTCATGGCCAATGAAACTGCAGGAGACCTGGTATGACGGGCGCTGTTCTCGAGGGCAGGGATCTCGCCCGCTTCTACACCGTCAACCGCGGACTCTTCAAAGCCGACGCCACCGTCAAGGCGCTGAACGGCGTCAGTTTCAGCCTCCACTCCGGCAAGACGCTCGCCGTCGTCGGCGAATCCGGCTGTGGTAAGTCGACACTTGCCCGCCTCGTCACCATGATCGAGGATCCGACGGCCGGGGAATTGCTGATCGACGGCAAGCCTGCGCGCATCGGTGACCGCAGCCTGCGCAGCCAGGTGCAGATCGTCTTCCAGAACCCCTACGGCTCGCTCAACCCGCGCCAGAAGGTCGGCGCGATCCTCGAAGAGCCGCTGAAGATCAACACCGATCTCAATGCCGCCGCCCGCCGCCGCAAGGTGGAGGAGATGATGGCCCGTGTCGGCCTGCGTCCGGAACACCATGGCCGTTATCCCCATATGTTCTCCGGCGGCCAGCGCCAGCGCATCGCCATCGCCCGCGCCCTCATGCTGCGGCCGAAGGTGCTGGTGCTCGACGAACCGGTTTCTGCCCTCGACCTGTCGATCCAGGCGCAGGTATTGAACCTGTTGATGGACCTGCAGAAGGAGATGGGCCTTGCCTATCTCTTCATCTCGCACGGCCTCTCCGTCGTCCACCACATCGCCGACGAGGTGATGGTAATGTATCTCGGCCGTCCCGTCGAAACCGGTCCCGCCGCCGAGGTCTTCGCCCGGCCGCGCCATCCCTATACGGCAGCCTTGCTGTCGGCGACGCCGATCGCCGACCCCGAGCGCGCCAAGAACCGCATCCGGCTCCAAGGCGAGCTGCCGTCGCCGCTGAAGCCCCCGTCCGGCTGTCACTTCAACCCGCGCTGCTGGAAAGCGCAGGACTATTGCCGTCAGGTTTCTCCCGAACTAAGTGGAGAGGGTGAGCAAAAATATGCCTGTCACTTCCCCCTCGATTGAGCGGGAAGCCGGAGCCTCGGAGGGATCATGCCGGAAGAGCGGTTGAACGAGCCCCATGCGATCATCGTCATGGGGGTCAGCGGCTGCGGCAAGTCCTCCGTCGGTGAGAAGCTGGCGGAAGCCCTGCACCTAGCCTTCATCGAAGGCGATGCACTGCATCCGACCGCCAATGTCGAGAAGATGTCGAAGGGCATTCCACTGACCGACGAGGACAGGATGCCCTGGCTCGATCGCATCGGCGAAGACATCCGGGCTTCGCTGGAAAAAAGCGAGGGCATCATCGTCTCCTGCTCGGCGCTGAAGCGCATCTATCGCGATAGGCTGCGGGCTGCGGCTGGCGGCAACCTGTTCTTCGTTTACCTCGAAGGCTCCAAGGCGCTGCTGACCAAACGGATGGGCGAGCGCAAGGGCCATTTCATGCCGGTCTCGCTGCTCGAAAGCCAGCTGGCGACGCTGGAGGTGCCGACAGGCGAGCAAGGCGTAGTCACCGTCGATATTGACGACACGGTGGAAGGCATCGCGGCGACGGCCCTGAACGGGCTTGCCGCTCTCGGCGTCACGGGTTGAAACGCTGCGGCGAATAGGCCGCAATATCGATGAACGGTTTTTCGCCGGTGATCAGCTCCGCCAGCACGCGCCCGGTCACCGGCCCGAGCGTCAGCCCGTGATGGGCATGGCCGAAAGCGAACCACAGGCCTTGATGGCGCGGCGCTTTGCCTATGATCGGCATCATGTCGGGTGTGCAGGGACGCGCACCCATCCACGGTTCGGGATCGAGCCTGTCGCCGAGCGGGAAGATCGTGCGGGCGACGACCTCGGCCCTGTCGAGCTGGACCGGCGTCTTCGGCGCGTCGAGAGTTGCGAACTCCGCTCCCGTCGTCAGCCGGATGCCGCGCCGCATCGGCGCCAGGAGATAGCCACGTTCCGCATCGAGCATCCAGTTGTTGAGCACGGCAGCGCCCTTAGCGGCATAATGCATGTGATAGCCGCGCTTGACGCCGAGCGGGAAGGAATAGCCGAGCCTGCGTGTTGCGACGGCCGCCCAGGGGCCGAGCGCGATCACCGCATCCTCGGCTCCGAGCGCGCCCTCTGCCGTCATCATCTTCCAGCCGGAGCCGAATTGGCCGAATGAGGCGGCGTCACCGGTGACGAAGCGGCCGCCGAGGCTTTCGAAATAGCGGCGATAGGTTGAGGTCAGCGCATGTGGGTCGAGCACCGACCAGGGATCGCGCCAGCGAATGCCGCCGGCAAAATCGCCTGTCATGTCGGGCTCCACGCGGGCGATATCGGCCGGGGTCAAGCTATCATAGTCCACCCCGAATTCATTCTGCCAGAGTGCTGCCTCCGCCAGGGCCTGGTCGCGCTTGGCCTCAGTCCGGAAAAGCTTTATCCAGCCATCCCTGCGGATCAGCGCTTCGGCGTTTGACGCCTCGATCAGATCCTTGTGTTCGGCAATCGAATGTTCGATCAGCGGCGCATAGGCCCGGGTGATGACCGCGTGGCGCCGGGCATTCGAATTCCACCAGTAACGGGCGAGAAAGGCGATCTGGCTCGGCAGCGTGCTAAGGTGATAATGCGCATCGATGCGGTTGTTGAGCGCATAACGCAGCAACAGCCCGAGCTGTTGCGGAAAGCCGTAAGGCGCAACACCTTCGCGCTGGATCAGGCCGGCATTGCCGAAGGAGGTTTCGCTGCCCGGATCCTTGCGGTCGATCAGCGTCACCTGCCGGCCGCGCCGCTGAAGGTGGATGGCCGCCGAGACCCCGACGATGCCGGCGCCGAGCACGATTGCGTTTTTGGTCATTCCCTTGCATTCCGCTTTGTGTCGGGGGTGAAAATGCCCGTGCCGATATTGCTGCGCAAACGAAAAATCGCATTCATTTCACAATCAATACGCTTTTCAGTGCGGCATTTTCGGCCTTCATGCGGACAAGGAGGACGCAAGCGTTGAGAAGTGAAAAGCCGATCGCGTAAAGCGGCAGCCCGAAGACGAGAGGAAGGGCGAAGATCTCGCCGACGACGATTGCGTAGTTCGGATGCCGGAGGAAGCGATACGGACCTGACGTCACGAGCGGCGCGCCGGGCAGGATGATGATGCGCGTCGTCCAGCGATCTTTCAAGGTCGCCAGCACCCAGAGCCGCAGTGCCTGCAGCCCCATGAACACCGCAAGCCAGAAGAGATCGACCGGCCTGCCCGGCGCCAGCAGCCAGAGGCCGATGATCCAGCCGGCATGCAGCGCCACCATGGCGGGATAGTGCTCCGGCGCCACTTCCCTGCCGCCTCTGGCGAGAAGGGCGGCAGTGTTGCGCCGGGCAAGGACGAGCTCGCCAAGCCGTTGCAGCGTCACGAAGGTAAGCAGCGCGATCGACGGCCACATCATGCGGTCCTCTTGAGCGTCACGCAGCTCGCTGAAAAGCCCGGCCCCATGGCGATCATCGCCGAGCGCTCCGGCAATCCGGCGCGGATCGCCCGCTCGAGCACGAAGAGAACGGTCGGCGACGACATATTGCCGTAGTCGGCAAGCACGCCGCGCTCGTGATCGAGAGCGCCCGGCGTCAGCGACAGCGCGCTCTCCATCGCGGCCAGCACTTTCGTGCCACCGGGATGGCAGATGAAGCGGTCGATATCGTCTGGTGCCAGCCCGTTCCGCGCCAGAATGGCCTTCACCGCCGGGCCGAGCTCCTGCTCGGCAAAGGGCGGCAGGGCTTGCGCCAGCACGATGCCGAAGCCGCCGTCGTCGATCTTCCAGCCCATGATATCGAGGGTGTCGGGAAAGAGATGCTCGCCGGTCGATTCCACTTCCGCCAGCCCGCCGTCGCCCGATCGCAACACGCAGGCGGCGGCGCCATCGCCGAAAAGCGCCGTCGCGATAATGTTCGGCCGCGTCAGCTCGTCGAGGCGGAAGGCGAGCGTACAGAGCTCGATCGAGACGAAGAGCACGACGGCGCCCGGCCGGCTGCGCGCCAGTCGCGCCGCGATGGCAAAACCCGACACGCCGGCCGCACAGCCGAGCCCGAACACCGGCACCCGCTCGATATCGGCCCTGAAACCCATCCGGCGGGCCATCTGCGCATCGAGGCTCGGTGTCGTAAAACCGGTGGAGGAGACCGTCACCACACAGTCGACATCGCCGGCCTCAAGCCCGGCCTGCTGAAGGGCTGAGCTCGCGGTCTCGACGAAGAGCCCGCCTGCCACCTCCGCATAGGCCTGCATCCGGTCCTGCCAGCCATGCGCTTCGTCGAACCAGGCAAGCGGCCGCGCGGCATGGCGCTTTTGGATACCGGTACTGTCGAAGACACGGGCAAGATGGCGAAAGTCCTCGAAACGGTCGGCAAACAGCCGGGCGGAAGCTTCGAGCGCTTGCTTCTGGAAAATGACATGTTCGGGTGCGGCGACCGCGAGGCTGACGAGTTTTACAGTATCGGTCACGGAGTTCTCCTTGTCGTTCCCGGCGCAACGCTGAGAACACCCGGTCCCGATGATTTATTCGGCTTCGGTGGCTTCACGAAGCCGTTATGGAGAAAATAGGGGGCCGGCGAATAAAGTCCGGGGCAGCGGTGTTTTCTCCTCGCAACGTCACTTTCGAGGAGTTTCCCATGACGATCATGACAACCCGTTTTGCTTCCATCCTTCTCGGCGGCTGCCTTGCCGCTTCCCTCTTCTCCGGCCCTGTTTTTGCGGTCGGCGATGACAACAGCACGATGCCGACCTGCAAGAAGGGCGAGATCTACGACCAGAAGACCAAGAAATGCGTCAAGCAGCAGAGCGCCAACGTCTCTGACGAGAACCGCACCGACTACGCCTATTCGCTGGCCAAGGCAGGCCGTTATGAGGAGGCGCTTGCCATGCTCGACACGGTCAAGGACCAGAACAGCGCCGAGGTGCTGAATTATCGCGGTTATACCAGCCGCAAGCTCGGCCGCACCGACGAAGGCATCTCCTATTACCTCCAATCGGTGAAGCTGGATCCGCAATACGCCAAGGTCCGCGAATATCTCGGCGAAGCCTATGTCATCAAAGGCCGACTGGATCTCGCCAGGGAACAGTTGGACACCATCAAGGCGATCTGCGGCACGACCTGCGAGGAATATCAGGACCTGAACGCGGTCATCCTCGATCCGTCGAAGATCTGATTGCCGGTATGGGCGGGAAGACGGAACCAGAAAGGCATGTGAGAATGTCGGTCGCGTGCGCGTCATTTCCTGCCTATAGTCGCGCGAGAACGGAATCGCGGGTTCATCCGGCGGCTCCGAAAAACGCAGGATCGTCGGAGGCGGCCATCGCCAGCGCAGCGGATATCAGGAGCGGCCTGACGGAAAATCTGGCAAGGCTCTGGCGTTATGGTCTTGTTCTCTCGCATCAGCGCGATGTCGCCGACGACCTGGTGCAGGCGACCTGCCTTCGCGCGCTGGAGCGCGCCGATCAATTCGTCCCCGGTACCCGGCTCGACCGCTGGCTGTTTTCGATCCTGCATTCGATCTGGCTGAACGAGATCCGCTCGCGCCGGGTGCGCCAGGGCCAGGGTTTCGTCGATGCCGGCGCGGTGCTGATCTTCGACGGCGCTTATGATACCGAGACTCATGTGATGGCGGGACAGGTGCTGAAACGGGTGAGCGCGCTGCCCGAGGCGCAGAGAACGGTGGTTTTCCTCGCCTATGTCGAAGGACTTTCCTATCGCGAGGTTGCAGGCATACTGGATATCCCGATCGGGACCGTGATGAGCCGGCTGGCGGCAGCCCGCGCCAAGCTCGCCAGTGACGAGCGGGAAGGGGGACGGCAATGAACAGGAAACACACCACTCCCTCCGACGAGGACCTGACCGCCTTCATCGATGGCGAACTGACGGCCGAACAGGCGGCCCGCATTGAGGCCATTGTGAAGGAAGACGAGCGCGTTGCCGAACGGCTGGAGTTCCTGGCGCGCGCCAGCCTGCCGTTCGAACAGGCTTTCGCGCCGCTGCTCCAGGAAGCGCCGCGCGAAAAGCTGGAGAGAATGCTCGACGCCATCCCTGCGCGGGAGGATGCAAAAGCTGTCTCGGCGCCTGCTGCCAGCCGCCGCCGCTTCCTCGCCGCGCTCGCCGCTGCGCTCGTCGCCGGCATCGCCATCGATCGCGCCGTCCTCGGCCTCGGCAGAGGCTTTTCGGCAAAGGACAAAAGTAGCGAATGGCGCGCCGTGGTCGCCGATTACATCTCGCTCTATACCGCGGAAACGCTCGCCGGCCCGTCGCCCGCCTGGGAGTCTCAGGCCGCCCAGCTCGCCCCCCTCGACGAAAAACTCGGCCTGTCGCTCTCTCCCGAAGCCGTCTCGCTTCCGGGCATCGATTTCAAACGCGCCCTGCTGCTGCAATATGACGGCAAGCCGCTCGCCCAGATCGCTTATCTCGATCCTGATACCGGGCCGATGGCGCTTTGTATCGTCCGTTCCGATGCCGGCCCCAAAGCGCCGGACCTCGAAAGTCGCAAAGGCATGCACGTCGTTTACTGGTCGACCGGGAGGCACGCCTTCATGCTGATCGGCCATGCGGCGGCCGACAGGATGGCAGCGATTGCGGATGGGCTGCGCGGGAGGGTGGCTGCCTGACCAGCGATGGTCGTGTGTCAAATCTGACGTGATGCGCCCTGCTATCGATTTCGTGTGAGGAACTGGCCGAGGCGGTTCACAAGCTTCGTTGCCCAGAATACAGGTGTCGAGACCCTGAAGCCGTGGTCGGCAAGCGCGCGCAGCACTTCCTTGTTCTGACGCGATATGTTCTGGACGTTTTTGTTTGTGGCGCCCCCAAGGCGCATCCTGACCAACACGTGGGGGATATAAATGGTTTTGATGCGCGCGACTTCCAGAAATCGCATCATAAGCTCGACGTCGGCTGCCAGTCGATAACGCAGATCGAACGTCCCGAACCGGTCATAGATACGACGCCGGACGTAGAATGTCGGATGCGGCGGGCACCAGCCGCGTCCAAAGGAACCGGGTTCGAACGCACAGGATTTCCAATAGCGGACTTTGCGGTCGGTATTCTGGTTGGAAACATAGATGAGATCGCCATAGCAGCCGTCATATGCCTCGTCTTCCAGCGCGGCGGCCACGGTTTCGAGAGAGTCGCGGCTCTCGAAGGTGTCATCCGCATTCAAGAATCCGATAATGTCGCCGCTCGCAAGACCAATCCCCTTGTTCATGGCCTCATAGATGCCACCGTCTCGTCCCGAGAGTACGCGGCGGTTCTCCGCTGGCGCCGAAGCAATGATCGCGAGGGTGGAATCGCTCGAGCCACCGTCAATGATGATGTGCTCGAAATTGCGGTAGGTCTGAGCGTCGATGGACCGCAACGTATCGGCAATGGTATGCTCGGCGTTCCAGCAAACAGTAATAAGGCTTATCCGGGGAGGGCGTGGATCGACGGTGTCTGCGGCCATTTTGACGAGTGTCTTGTTACATTCCAGGGCGAAATCTAGCAAACCCGTAGCAGACGGAAAGGCGGCGTCGCAATCCGGTACTGCAGATTATATCCGTGTTCAATGCTGGAGGTCCCTTGCCTTCGAAGCAACCTCTTCCGGCTCCTGACACACCAAACCATATTGTATACAGGCCTCGCGGTGTGAGCTTGAACTGCACCCGTGCCTGAATATCCGCTCCTATGAGTCGAGCGTTCCGTTGAATTTCTACTGCGATCAACTGACCTTGCGGGCGAGCGGAATTTCTAGTTTGGCCTCAGTACGAACAGAAGGCTGTCGCCCTTGCCCACGGCATCCAGAATTCGATTGCCCAAACCCATCACCATCCCGGCCCCACGTGCGCCACGCGATAGGGCTACGTTCTTCAGCCGAGTTAAGAAGGGCGGCCTGACTTGGATTGCATCAATATTGTGCGTCCAGGTGGATGATGACTTGCCCTCCTGCTTCCGCTCGCGTGCGGTGCGCAATTGCAGGACCGACCAGAGATTAGGCGTGATCGTTCTGACGTTTTCGACCCTGTAACCAAACTTGCCGGCGAGCTTGGTAAAAGAGGTACGGTTGAAATGATTTTGGTGATAGGGAATGTGCCAATTGATCCAGCGGTCTTTCCAGATCTTGCGATGAAACGAGCCCGTATTGGGGAACGCCATGATCACGCGGCCCTGGGGGGTGAGACGGTCTCTTACCGCCTGCAGCATGGCCGAGGGATCCGGGACATGTTCCAGCACCTGATTCAATACGATCAGGTCGAATTTCATGTCGGCAAAAGGTAGATCGTAAATGTTACCGATATGGACTTGCAAACCGAAGTGATCGGCAATCGTCCGTACATTCGGATCGGCCTCAATCCCCCAGCTTTCGATACCCTTGTTCTTCATTTCGAGCAGCGAAATGCATGAGCCGCAACCGACATCCAGCACCTTCTCGCCAGGCTTCGCCAGATAGTGACCCTGGTGATCGGTGCCGTTTATCCAGCGCTTGAAAGCGGCGAAAGGCTTGTTTACCAACGCAGCTTCTTGCTCTATGGCCGAGAAATCAACCTCCCGGCGGGGATAATACGTGCTGTAGAGCCCAGGTAGATCTTCCTCCGTCAGCGGCGGCGTCGTCGTCATATGACCGCAAGACACGCACCTCTTGATCGAATATACACCAGGGCAACCGTATCGGTCGTCGGATATGCGCTCAATGAATGTTTCCATATTTGAGCCGCAGGCCATACACTGCATCTGATGATCGTTGTTCATCGCGTCGTTGCTGTCCGTTGTTTTCATTTCTTTGCCCGCAGAACGGATATCGTCCGGATAACCATGAAAGCTGCCATACGCAATGGCGCTGTGAACCGTTGAAGAGGCGTGCCGATCAAAGAGTAGAACGCGATCCGCTGAAAGACATTGTGGGGCGAGCGCCGGCCAAAATGCTTCTTCCACGACGATATATTCGACACATGCGCGCCGTAGACAGGCGGTGAATAAACGATAGCTTCGCTGGAAACAAGGAGCGGCGCACCTGCTCGCGCAAAGCGCATGGAGACTTCGTAATCGGCCATATAGTGGGGCAGGAGGTTCGGACGCATCGTCCCATGCCGCTTGAAGAGTTCTGCAGGGAACAACGTTCCACGGCCGCTCAGGGCGTCGGCTTTATACAGAGGCTCGGGATTGCGGCGTTCCTCTTCGCTCAATTCGGCGAGAATGTCCCACACCGCAATGCGATTTATGTTCAAGCGCGGCCCCACGCCAGTCAGAGGAGGATTGCTCTCCTCCTCGTGAACGACACTGCCTACAATAGCATTTCCATTTTCGCGCGAGCACCGTATCAGAGTTTCGACGTAAGTCGGGCCGAACCACGTGTCGTTGTTGACGAAAAGGATATAATCTTCGGGGCCGCAGTCGGGCAGAATCTTCTTCAGGCCGACATCCATGGCCCCGCCCCACCATAGATTGCCGTCGGTTCGTATGCTTGTCACATCTGGCTGCGCTGCGAGGAATTCAGCCGTGCCGTCGGTGGAACCGTCATCGATGATGACAATTCGAATATTGTCGACAAGGGTTTGGACCCTCAAGGCCGCGATAACTTTGCGAGTGTGCTCAAGTCGGTTGAAGACCGGAATTAGGACGTTTATGCGCATCAAATATTGTCGTCTTTCCTAACGAACCAACCGAAATCTGGCCGTTGCACAAAAGACACGTCAGCGACAGCGAGCCGCGCGTTTGTCCCATCAACCATTATTGGTGCAGGATGAAGGCCCTTCATTCTTCGAACCAAGCCTGGAAAGGCCGCCTCTCAAATTCGTCCAGTGCTCCACCGGGTGTGGAATTGAAGACGCGGATACCGTTCGCCTTGCCGATATTTGCGATGGCTCGATACTGCCGCCACAGTCGCGCGAGCTGTTGGAACTCATCGTGATAGCCCCTTGTTAAGGTGCCGTCCGCATTTACGGTAAAATCCTTCCCCTTTTGGACCTTGAGATCGAACGCGTACTGGTAAGTTGATGACAGGAAACGATCATGGTCGACGCCGAGCAGGATGATCTCTTTGAAACCAAGATACATCGCTATCATCAAGGCCATCACCGGCACCGACTCGACACGAGGGACCGGCTGAGAGATATCGACGATTTCCTCGGATGTTCTTTCGTCGAAGCTTTCACCGAGTACCAGATAGCGAACTTTCCGTCCTGCAAATAGATTGTGTTTTCGAACGAGCTCCGCTTCAGTGGAACTGAGAAACAGTTCCTGGGCGCCCAGGTGCGAATGCATCTCGTTAAACCAGCGGACCACGTCCTCCGATGTCATCGTTACGTAGGTAATTTGCGGAACACAATGATAACGCGACTGGAACTTGTCAAAATCGGAGTGCAGATAGCCGTTGGAAACGGTTATAACATTTTCGCCGTGAAGTCGCGACAGATCCAAGCCCTTCACGCTCGGGCCATTGCCTAGAATAAAACAGCGCTGCCCCGCGTGCAGACCAGCAAGCTGTCTATTTTCTGCCAACGATGTCGCGACATCAGCAGATAACTTGTGGCGATTATTGAGCCTGCGCCTCAGCTCATGCACACCATAGGGGAGCAGCATGGAGCCAAAGGTCAAAATCTTTCTCAAGGCTGCAGCCACTTCACGACCTCAAATACTTCGGCATATTTTACCCCGATGCGCTGGCCGGCGTTCTCAGCTTCATTGCGGAAGAAGCTTACCCATTTCCGCCCTGTGCGCTCCATTTCGGATTCGTGGGCAAGGATTGCCCTTTCCTTCCGGTCCCAGTGGGCGGTGATATCGACGTAGAAGTTCCCCCTGAAATCGACCGTCGAATGATACCAGTTGCTGCGGTACATCAGCAGGCGCGGCACATGGCGGCAGCTGTGCAGCGACGCCCGCGACAAGGCCAGATGGTCATGGTGGATGTCTCCGACCCAGTGGGTGTAGACCATTTCGATCTTCAGGTCCTGCACGAGTTTGAGGATCTCGATATTCAGCGGATCGACGAATTCGATCTGCAGCGTCTTGAACTCGCCGCAAAACATCTTGTGGACGCCGAGAATTTCCATCGCGGCATCCGCTTCGGCTCTGGCGACCTGGCTGCTGCGCACGGACTGGTCATACTGATTGGAAAAGCCGGATACGGTTGCAACATAGACGTAAACCGTGTCGCCGTTTGCCGCGTGGCGCGCCAGGGCACCGCCACAGCCGAGTTCCACGTCGTCAAAATGGGCACCGATCGCGAGAATATTCATTTGCAACTCCAGAGCAGATCACGCGTGCCTGCAATACCACAATTCAGCAGTGTGTCGAGGATACTGAGATAGGGCATGAATTCGCCGAACGGCTGTGGATAAACCGGGTGGACGAAATGCTGCCATTCGATTTCGATTCCGGCTGCCTCGAATAGTTCCGGCTGCATATAGCCGCGCGCCCCGAGACCCGAGAGATAACGTGTTGCTCCGACCTTGCGCAGCAGTTCGATCAGCAATTCGTTCCTATGCCCCTCCGGGCTTAAGGTGCTCGACCGCACTGTCGGCATCGTGATCTCAAGCATATCCAGGATGCCGTCGAGGAAATGCATGTTGAAATCGGCCAGCAGATCGAACCGCTTGCCGTAGAGAGCCTCGATGCGCGGAAACACCTCACCCCAACCGGCGGACTTCCGATAGTTTTCGCGCAGCAGGGAAAGGTTCTGGTCGATCCACCCGCTGCCCGGCGCCAATTCCACCTCGTTGATCGCCGTGCCGAAAGTCGGCTTCCTGATTCCGACGGTGAGCCACCGATCGCCTTGCGCCGTCTTTATTTTATCGCGGTGCGTCCAGCTCTTGCTCGTGCCATGGACGAACTGAACGTGATCCAGAACGATGTAGAGATCGGCGTTCAGGAAACGCTGGAAAAAGCCGAGATATGATGCGAAGTCCGGCTGATGAATAACCGCTGTAATGGTCATGCAACCAAACTTTCCAGCAAATCGGCGACGCGTCCGACCCCACCAAGGTCGACCTTGGTCATGGCAGTCTCGCTCATGCGTCTGATGGGAATAGCCATTTCCATGATGCCGAGATCGAATTCCGAGTGGTGTCCGGCAAAGAACGCTACGCCCAATTGTTCAAGAGCCCGGCCGACCGGGATTTCAAAAGGTTCATTGGCGATCACCACGCAGGGCAGGCCGGCCGCACAGGCTTCGAAGGGCGTAACGCCGCCACCGGTAATCGCCAGGTCGTGCCGATACATCTCTGCCGCAAGCGACGGCACCTGATCCAGCAGTTTGAACCGGTCCGGCGCGGCAGTCGAGACGACCTCTTCAAGCTCCGCCATGTGCTGGAAGCTCGGGCCCGTGACGATGGTGACCGGAAAAGGCTTGCTGCTCAGCCATTTGGCGACGCTGACCGTCACGCCATAGGTATCGGCGCCTCCGAGCGTGACGAGGATCGATGCAAGACCTTGCCGAACTCTGCGATATCTCTCGATTTCAGGATTGAGTATCATGTACTCCACCCCCAGCCGAACATCCTTGCCCCTCAAATCCTCCGTCTTTGCGAAAAGGAGCGCGCAGATGTTGATGTCGGCGAGTTCCGCGCCATCGCCGCGATCATCAAAAGTGACGAGCTTGGCGCCCAAACCCTTGATCGTTTTGGCGTGAGATCTTTGCGTATTCAGACGGTCGTTGATCCAGATCGGCGACGGACCGGCGGCGTCGACGAAAGCCTCCTCCCATCCCGTGACGGTGGCGAGATCGTAAAGCGCGACCTCAAAGCCGCGCTCCCGAATGATTCTCAGTGAATTCGGATGATCATTCGCCAGGAAACGGACCGAATGACCGCGCGAACGCAGTTCGGCGGCGAGCGTCAATGACCGAAACAGATGCCCCATGCCGCGTGCATGCGAACTCTCTATGCAGAAGACGAACATAGTCTGATCGCTTCCTCTGTCCCAAGCCAGGTCCCACCCGCCTGCGCGGCGAGCGCACAGGCACGTCGCCAGTCTTCCTCGGTATCCACCGTTAGGCGCAGGCTCGGAGCGACTTTAGCCGAGGGAATATCGAGCTGGCCGATCTTGAACAACTCCGGCCGATCGGTGAAGTATTCGTTCACATGTTCGCGATGGTGCGGCAGCTTCCCCTCGCAATGACTGCGCGCCAGGGCTTCAAAGGTAAATATCTCGGCGCCGACGCCAATCGGTAACAGGCCGAACGCGTGCGTGTAGTCAAATCCCTGCTTCTGGTGCAGATCGATCAGCCTCTCCAGCTCCTCGACATCTGTAAACGGATTATCGGCGGTCAATCGCACGATATCCGACATCCCAAGCGACCTTGCACATTCGAAATAGCGACCGAGAACATCGGCCTCGTCGCCGCGAAAGCAGCTTACGCCGTGCTCGAGGCACCAAGTTTCGATAATGTCGTTCTCGCCGGCCGTCGATGTCGCGACGACTAATTTGGCCGGCCGCGTCAACAACTGTAGCCTGCCAAGCACATGCCCGAGCAGGGGCCTGCCGGAAATGTCGCGAAGGACTTTTCCCGGTAGCCGCGTCGATCCCATCCGCGCCTGGATGATGATTCCAAGCGTCACGCCAAATCGCTCCACTGAAGGACGGCGTCGCCATCGAGATCCCTTATCACCCGTCGTCCGGCGAGAGTTTCGAGATGCTTTGGCTCGATCCCCGTTCCCGGCCGCTTAACCGAGATGTCGCCGGCGGAGATGACATCACCGGCTTTGAGCGGTCGACTGAGGACGACGCTCTTTCGGTTGTTCAACCTAGTGGTCGCCTCGCTTGCCGCCGGCTCCTTGCGGCCACTGCCTTTCATGACCTCGAACGCGCGTATCGCATGCACAAGCCATTTCATCTCCACTGGATCCGCCGAAAGCATATGATCGGGACCGTCGGCGGCCTTGTCATAGGTGAAATGCCGCTCGATGACGCGGGCGCCCATTGCGACCGCGCAAAGGCTTGCGACAGGGTTCAACGTATGGTCGGAATAGCCAACGTCGAGATCCGGAAACGCCTCCATCATCGTTTGCATTGCGCCCAGGTTCACATTTTCCGGATGCGTCGGATAGCTTGTAATCGCGTGCAGCAGAATGAGCTTGTCGTTGCCGGCTTCCTTGATTGCTGCGACGGATTCCCGAACTTCTTCGAGCGTCGACATGCCCGTTGACAGGATGATCGGCTTGCCCGTTTTTGCCAGATAGCGGAGAAAGGGGATGTTGACCGCATCGTCCGAACCCACCTTATGGGCGCCAACTCCGCACTTCTCGAGCAAGTCGACATCGGTTTCGTGGGACGGCGACGAGAACCAGTCCAGCCCATGCTCCTCGGCATAGCGGAAAACCGCTTCATGAAGCTCGTGTCCGATTTCATATTTACGGAAGAGGTCGAATTGCGAGGTAACGCCGGTGTTTTCCATATCGAACATGGCATTGCGGCTCGACAGCGTCTCCGCCCGATAGGTCTGGAGCTTGACGGCATCCACCCCTGACGCCTTTGCCTCGTCGATCAGGCGCTTTGCCTGATCAAACGTCGTAAAGTTGCCGCCGATCTCGGCTATGATATAGCAGCGATCAGGCCGGTAGTTGCGGAACATTCGTCACTCCCTGTAATTCACGAGCGGCAAAATTGCCTGGCGCCCTGGTGGATGCGCCGGCCCAATCTGCCGCCTATCGCCCGATTTCCTGGTTCCGGTCGACGTAATTCCGGACAATGACCTGTCTGCCGCAAATCTGTGCGGTTTCGTCGTTGGTCTCTCTCGGCAGGTAGCACCTGCGGCAGACCTCGCTCTTCAGGAAGCCCTGCGGTTCCTTGTGCAGAGCACGGACGGCGTTCATTTTTTCCCCGTGCCATATCTGATGCACGGTTTCGGTGTTCGCGTCGCCGATAACCTCGCGGTTTTCTTCGTCGTTCGAGCACTTCATGACCAATCCGTCGGCACCGATCACCAGACGCTGGTATTGCTGCGGGCAGGTGAAGTTGTCGAGATAGGCGATGTCTGAATCGTTGCCGAGGTAATCGATCAGCGGATTGAAGGCGACCAGATCCACGTGGGGCGCGAAGGTATCGTAATAGAGATCGGGGTTTTCCCGGATCGCCGGCCAGATGCCCTGTACCTTGATAACAGGACGGTGGAGGCCGCGCTCGTCCTTGTACTTCTTTATGTCCTTGATCTTGTCGAGCAGGGCTTCGAACTTGATCGGCTTGCGGATCTTCTCATAGGTCTCACCGGTGCCGTCGATCGAAACGGTGATCCAGTCGATGCCGGCATCGACGAGCTGGGCGAAATAGTCTCTGTTGAGCTTGAAGCCATGCGTGAGGGTGGAGACTTCCTTGATCCCATGGTCCTTGGCATAGCGCACGCAGTCGGCGAAGCGCTTGTGTAGCGTGGCTTCGCCGCGCAGCGACAGGCGGATCGCCGGAACCTTGCCGCCGATCTCGTCGATGATGCGGCAGTAGAGGTCCCAGTCCATCCGGGTGGTGTTGACGCTCTTCTTGAATTCGTCGCTGATCGTATAGCACATCGGGCAGCGCAGATTGCAGATCGACGCCAGCTCGAGATCGACCAGCAGCGGATAATCCGAAACATGCTGGTTCAGGGCATATTCCGACCACTTGCGACGGTAATCCGCATATTCGGCTTCCCAACCCTCGCCACGGTATCTGTCGAACGCGGCTTCGCGCTCGTCCGTGTCCATCGAGTAGTTGCCTTTGTTGATCGGAACGTAACGCTCGTTCAATTTAAGACTCCTTCATCAGTTCGCGGATGCCGGCCGGCAGATCCCATTCCGGCCGCCATCCAAGAACAGCGCGAGCCCTTGTAATATCGGCCCGCACGTCAGGTATTTCATTCCGCCGAACGGCGCAAGATGACACTACAGGTAGAGCAGTGCCGGCGGCCTCTTGCAAGATATCGATTATTTCCTGCACCGAATACGACCTGCCGGAGCCGATATTGATGCAGTGGTAACCTTCAGGCACGTCCATGGCCTTGGCGAAGGCGCTCAGGACATCGTCAACGAAGACGTAGTCCCGTCGCGGACTGAGGTCCATGACCTCTATGTCCTGCTTCGCCCGTATCCGGTTCAGAAGCGTCGGTATCAGGAACTCCGGGCGCTGCCCAGCCCCATATATATTGAAAAGGCGCAATACCACGACCGGTATTTGCTCGTGTGTGGCAGCGAACTCACAGAGTTGTTCGGCAAGATGCTTGGAAAGCGCGTAAGGGTTATTCGGCCTGACCGGATCGCTTTCCTGGATCGGCAGTCGCTCCGGCACTCCGTAGACATAGGCGCTTGCGAATACGAGCTTGGCCTTGTGCCGCTTGCACCAGTTCAGAGCATGCTGCGTACCGAGAACATTGGCGGCCATGAAGGCCGGGCCTTGCGTCCAACTGTCGGGAACGAATGTCCTGCCTGCCAGATGAAACAGCGTACGCGCCGCGGGGAGCTCCTGCCACATCCCCTCCTCGCTTATGTCACCATGCGTTCGGTCAACCGCAAGCACATCGACGCCGGCCTGTTTAAGCCGCTCAACCAGACGCTTCCCGAGAAAGCCGCCAGCACCGGTGACGATGGCATCAACCATTCAAGAACCTGGACTGCATGGTTTCGAACTGCTCGATCGCCAAGGCATAATCGTCAGGGCGTCCGATATCGAGCCAATAGCCCGCAAAATCGCGAACAGTGGCCGGCTTTCCGGCCGCCAGAAGATCGAGCATCAACTGGTCAAAGCCGTAGGCGCCGCGTTGCGGTATGTGTTCGACGGCCCCCGACGACACCATATAGACGCCCATGCTGACCTTATACTCGGCCGTCGGCTTCTCTCGAAAGCCGGTCAGCAGCCCGCTCTCGCCGGTGTCGAGAACGCCGTAATCGATGCGATGCTGGCGTGTCTTGGACGAAATCGTGAAAATATTCCCGTCGCGGACATGCGCGTCATGAAAATCGGCGTAGTTCAGATCCGTCAGAATATCCCCGTTCATCACCAGGAAATTCTCCGGCAGATCCTTGATCAGCCGCAGCGGTCCCATGGTGCCAAGCGGTTCGTCCTCGAGCGAATAATCGATGCGCACGCCCCATTTGTCGCCGTCCTGGAAAAACGCCTTGATCAGCTCGGCCTGATGGTTGACGGCAAGCGTTATGTGCTGAAAGCCGCCTGCTATCAGCTGACGGATGATGACCTCGAGAATAGGATAATCGCCGATCGGCATCAGCGGCTTTGGAAGCACGACGGTGTAAGGCCGCAGCCGCGTTCCCATTCCGCCCGCCAGAATGACCGCGCGTCTAGACATTGAAGATATCCGCCTTGTATCTCGCCAGATTCTGCGGCTGACGCAGCCATTCGACAGTCGCCTTCAGACCTTCTTCCAAGCTATAGCGGGACGAAAATCCTGTTAGAGACTTGATCAGGCTGTTGTCGCAGCACAGACGTTCCACTTCGCTGTTTACAGGACGCAACCGCTGTTCATCGCATTCGATCTCGACGCTGACGCCGATGATGTCTGCGATCAGCCGAACGGTATCGCCGATCGAGATCTCGCTGCCGGAGCCGATATTGACCGTCTGCCCGACCGCTTCGTCGCAGGCAGCGAGGGCGAGAAAACCGTCACACGTATCCTGAACGAAGTTGAAATCCCGCGTGGGTGAGAGCGCCCCCAGTTTCAGCGTCGTCCGTCCGCTCAGAAGCTGTGAGATCACCGTCGGAATAACTGCTCTCGCCGATTGTCTCGGTCCGTACGTGTTGAAAGGCCGTGCGATCGTCACCGGCAGATCGAAGCTCGAATGATAGCTGTAGGCAATCGCATCGGCGCCGATTTTGGATGCCGAATAGGGCGACTGCGCCTGCAGGGGATGGCTTTCGCTGATCGGGACGAAACGCGCCGTGCCGTAGACTTCGCTCGTCGAGGTCTGGATCACTCTTCCGACGCCTGCGTCGAGGGCTCCTTGGAGGACGTTCAGCGTCCCATGCACATTGGTGTCAACGTAGCTTGACGGAGCTTGGTAGGAATAGGGAATCGCGATCAGAGCGGCGAGGTGAAAGATCGTGTCGACGCCTTTGGCGACGGAGCGCATCTGTGCGGGATCGCGGACGTCTCCGAGGATCACCTCGAACTTGCCGCGGTATTCGGAGTGGTCGAGCCAGCCCCAGCTGGAAAACGAGTTGTACTGGCAGAGTGCGCGGACTTCTACGCCCGATCTCACCAGCGTCTCGACAAGATGAGAGCCGATGAACCCATCTGCTCCGGTGACAAGCGCCTTCTTCATTTCAAAACACCTTCAGAATCGCGCTGGAAGACCTTCTCAACCTCCCAAGGCAACTGTATCGCCGAAATCGACGGCTTCCGCTGTTGACCGAGCATCTGGATAATTCCGACATTATCCTCCACGTCAAACCGAATACCCTCGGCGACGGAATATATCGAGAATCGACTCGATATGCCCAATCGCACGTAAAAAGTGCCGGTGTTGAGCAGATATCCGGGGAATTTCACGCGGGCTCGATAGTAACCGGCAGGCCGGGCGTCCAGGCGGCTGACGTCGAGCTCGGGATCGGAAAGGCTGACGAGTGGGGTGTAGCCGTCCTCCATCATGATCTGCATCCCGACCGAGAGGCCGGAAAGCGGCTCTCTTAACTCGTACTCGACCTCGACGGAGAATCCCTTCGACAGTTCCAGCGTTCCCGAAACCTCATCCTTCTCGTTCAGGACCGCGACACGGCATATGACCGCCTTCCCATCGACGTCCTCGGGATTGACCGCGTAAGTCGCCGTGCCGCCGAATTCAGGGCGATCGAGATAGGCTTTTATCACATCTGCAGTATCGCCCATTGCCGCCAGCTTGCCATCGGCCATCAAAATCGACTTCGGGCAGATGCTGCTTATCGCGGTCATATTGTGGCTGACGAAGATGATCGTTCGGCCAGCCTTCGTGACCTCTTGCATGCGGCCCATACATTTGTTCTGGAAGTTGACGTCGCCGACGGCCAGGACCTCGTCAATCAGGAGTATCTCCGGTTCGAGATGCGCCGCGACGGAGAAGGCCAGACGCACATACATGCCGGAGGAATACCGCTTCACCGGCGTATCGATGAATTCGCCAATCTCGGCAAACTCGACTATTTCGTCGAATTTCGATCTGATCTCGGCACGGCTCATACCGAGAATGGCGCCATTGAGATAGACGTTCTCCCGACCGGTGAGCTCTGGATGAAATCCGGTGCCGACCTCAAGCAGGCTGGCAATTCTGCCCCTTATTCCTATGAAACCCGAATTGGGCATGGTGATCCGCGACATTACCTTCAGCAGCGTGGATTTTCCGGCCCCGTTCCTGCCGATAATCCCAACGATCTCGCCTTGCCCGACCTGGAAGGAGACGTCGTCGAGCGCATGGAAAATATCTCCCTTCAGCCGCGACTGCTTGCCCTTGGCGGACGCATAATCCGATACCGAAATGTTCGGATCCGGAAGATTGCGCCACTTCGCCCACCAGCTCTGAAGGTCGCGATAGAGGGTGCCGTGATTGATCACACCAAGGCGGTACAGCTTGCTGACATGCTCCGCTCGAATAACGATATGGTTCATCAGACGGTATCCATCGCGGTTGCCTCGGCTCGCGCGAAAAGCATCAGGCCACCGATCAAAACAATCAGGGTGACAACGACATTCGCCAGGCAAACGCTAAGTGGGAGTGGCGATGAGTCGAACAGTGCCCAACGGAAAAGCTGAACCGGCGTCGTCATCGGATTGAGGTGGTAAATCCATTGATATCGTTCGGGAACCTGGCTGAAAGAGTAGACGACGGGTGTGGCATACATCCAAAGCTGAGCCATGAAGCCAACGGCATAAACTAGATCACGATATCGGACCGTCAGCGCAGAAATCGCGAGCCCCGCGCCCACGCCAAGTGTTGCGACATATGCCAAAATCAGAGGCGTCGTGAACACAAAACGCAGGCTGATCACTATGCCATCCTGGCTGAGCCAGAGAGCAAAGGTAATTAAAAGCAGAAGCATGAATTGAATAACAAACGCTACCAGGCTGCTCATCGCGACCGCCAGCGGGACAACCAGTCGGGGGAAATACACCTTTCCGAACAAACTCGAGTTCTTTGAAAATGTTTCCGCATTGTTGGTTAGACAAGCCGAGAAATAATTCCAGATGATGGTTCCGGACATATAAAAGACAAGCGGTGAAATCCCATCGGTGGAGAGATTGGCAATCTTTCCGAAGACGACATAGTACGTTATTGCCGTCAGTGTCGGTTGTATGAGATACCAAACCGGTCCGAGCACCGTCTGCTTGTAGAAAGTCGTGAAATCCCTTTTGAAGAACATCCAAACAAGTTCGCGATATTTCCATGCGGCCGTCAGCCGGCCGCTTACATTGCCGGACGGCTTGATGATGATATCCCAGTGTTCGGTGCCGCTTTCTCTTCGCGGCTTCGTCACGTGACCTGTCATATTATAGGCTCAAATTCTCCGGTAGCCGCTGCCCGGGCCATATTTCGACGGCTCACGGGCTGCGTAGACAACGCCATCTATCATGCGATTTGATCGAGGACACGCCCCAAAATAACTTTCAGACGGCGGTCAAAATCCTCTTGCTTCCATAACGAAGCTCTTTCAAGCCCCTTTTTAATCAAGGAAGTATGCAGGTCTTCGTCTTCCCACAGACGGTTCATTGCACCTTGTATTTCCTCGATGGATTGCGGCGCGAAATAGAGGGCTGCGTCACCGCACTGTTCCCGCATACCATACTTGTCCGAAATCAGGACGGGGCAACCGCATGCCATTGCCTCAAGAGGCGGAATATTGGTTGGGCCGAAGAAAGTCGGCATGACCAGTCCTCTGGCTCGATGATAAAATCCAGCAAGGTCCGCGTCGGGGACATAACCGACGAAATGAATTGCCTGGGAGAGACCAAGCTCGCCCGCCATGGTTTTGACAGTGTCATATTCGCGCGTTGGGCTGCCCGCCAAGACCAATTCCATATTGGGGTGGATCGTGCGCGCTGAGGCAAGCGCTCTTATGAGCCGCGCGTGGTTCTTGTGAGGCCAGAATTGTGCTGGGTAAAAATAGAATTTTTCCGGAAGCCGGTAGCGTTCTGCGAAGTCGACGGTCTCGACGGAGCCTGTCAGATAACTCGGAGCAACATAAGGCAGCGGATGGATGTAGTCTTCCCTTGTCCCGTAACTTTCCATGACATGGTGTCGCCCCATCTCCGAATCGACAAGTACGGCAGCGCTTTGCTTTGCCAGGTTGCGGAAGCGGCTTTCTCTCAGCTGAAAGCGCAACCAACTTCCAGCTTCTGGAAAGCCGCGCTCGTATCGGTGCATTAAGTCGTGGATGGTTGCGACCGAGGGCTCGTTGATCTGCCAGGTCAGTGGGTCCTGAGCCGGGAAAATCCACAAGTCGCATTGCAAGGACGACAATTCGCGAACGAGCGGATTTATCCATCCGGCAAGGGTACGCGCAACGGAGCCGGGCATGACCATGAAGATCTTGGCAAGCAGTTCACCACGCTTCCAATGACGCAGCGGGACAGCCTTGAGGGCGTTGGCGTCGAACTGGGGGCGCCATGCTTCGTCGCCGTAGGCGACGATGACGTCGGCTTCGGTGCCATCGATCGAGGACAAGGCGTGAACAACGCTCTGCGCATACTGAAACATGCCGCCGGCATGGCGACCTACTCCGAGATAGAAACCAATTCTTTTTCGACGCAAGGTATCTCGGCCGCTCAAATATGTCGTCAATGGTCAGTCGCGTTCTTGCGGGCTACGACACAGACGCCCCAGGTGTCAGTCCCCGGGGCCGCGCCGGACATCCATTCCTCGGCAACGACACGGCTCATCCCCGCATTTGCGAGCAGGCGATCTATCTCATTGAGGAAGAGGTAACGCATGCGGTGGGTTTCACGAACCATCTCTGTCTTGGCACCCAGCTTCTCCGTCGCGAAAATCGTGTAATTGACATCTACGACGCTCTCAGTGTCGTGCACGACCGACTCCGCGACACGGACGATTGAAATTTCATCATTTTCAAGGCGTTTGGCCCGCGTGCTGGGGCGTTGCCAC
The DNA here is from genome assembly GCF_003013335.1 of Rhizobium sp. H4. NCBI lineage: Bacteria > Pseudomonadati > Pseudomonadota > Alphaproteobacteria > Hyphomicrobiales > Rhizobiaceae > Rhizobium > Rhizobium sp. H4. The sequence continues at coordinate 12,381 of NZ_PSOW01000012.1, read as the reverse complement.
AGCACTGCAGGCCCGTACCAGAAGTCGAAGATGAAAATCCCACCCTCCTCAAGGTGGTGGGAAACAGTCTCGATCATTGCTTCCAGGTCGGCGTCCAAAATCTGATAGCTCAGAACGTGAAAGAGCGAAATCACCGCCTGAAATCGTCGATCCGTCCGGAAGGTACGTGCGTCGCCCAGCGAGAAATCAAGTTTGCCCTTCGCCTGGGCCGCCCTCGGCATGGCTGCGGCAAGCATGGTTTCCGAAAGCTCAACTCCGAGCACCTCGTATCCAGCTTCGGCAATCATGCCGGCATGGATGCCGGTGCCGGATCCCAGCTCCAAAATTTGGGTAATGGGTCTGGTTGCGTGGCGATCCAGCAGAGCTTTCACATAGGATGTTTCGCCCTCATAGTCCTTGTCTTTATAGAGAAGGTCGTAATACTGGGAATATAATCCGAAGCTGGTGGTCAACGAATGACCTCCGCGACGATGCTCGCGACTTCGCGAATTTGATCTTCCCTGAGCGCGAGACCGCTTGGAATATAGAAGCCGCGTCGCGCAAGCCTCGCCGCAACCGGAAGATCGACATCCCTGAAGAAGCCCATTTTCTGCAGAACGGGCTGCTCATGCATCGGCCAGAAAAATGGTCGGCAGCCGACGCCCTTCGCAGCCAGTCGCTTCATCGCTTCGGCCGCGTCGAAATCGATATCGTCCTTCAACACGATGCCGTAAACCCAATAGATATTTCGAGCGTAGGATGTCTCGGCCAACGGCAATTGAATGCCCGGCAGATCCTGAAGCAGTTCGGTATAGAGGCTGCCCATCGCCCGCTTGCGCTCGACGAATTCCGGCAGGCGCTCGAGCTGCGCGCAACCAAGAGCCGCCTGCATATTCGTCATGCGCATATTCCAGCCCAGCTCCTCATGAACAAAGCGGCGGGCAGGAAGGAAGCAAAGATTTCGCAGGCCGCGGCATCGATCGGCAATCGCGTCGGAATCGGTGACGATCATGCCACCTTCGCCTGTGGTGATATGCTTGTTCGGATAGAAGCTGAAAATGCTGACATCACCGAAGCTGCCGCAAGGCTGGCCGTTATATGTCTGGCCATGCATTTCTGCAGCGTCCTCAATGATCTTGAGGTTGTGGCGGCGGGCGATCTCGTTGATGGCGGCCATATCGCAGGGCAGGCCATAGATATGCACCACCATGATCGCGCGCGTCTTTGGAGTGATTGCCGCTTCGATTTTCGTCGGATCGATATTCCAGGTCAGAGGATCCGAGTCGACCGCGACAGGCACGCATCCGGCTCGCACGATGGCTGCGGCGCAGGAAATGATCGTGAAGGATGGCAATATCACCTCGGAGCCTTCCTCCAGACCAAGTGCCATCATACCGGCATCGAGAGCCATTGAGCCGTTGGCGACAGCGATCGCGTGCCTGCGGCTGACAGATGCAGCAAACTCACGCTCAAACCGCGTGATGAAGGGACCTTCGGAGGAAATCCAACCGGTCTCGATGCATTCCAGCAGATACTTGCTCTCATTGCCATTCAGGAGGGGTTCATTGACGGGGATCATTCGGCACCCTTTATCTTGAGTTCCCGCGCCGACGGCACAAATCGCGTCTTGTCGGATTCCCCGGCATAAGGCCCCTGCTTAACTTCGATGATTTCAGCTTCTTCGATAATTTCGAAGCCATGTCCGCCAAAGGCGAGCAGTATGACGTCGCCTGCGCGGAGGATCGCGCTTTCGTAATATTCCTGCGCGTCGGAATAGAAGTCCACACGAACGACGCCGGACTTTATGAGCAGAACCTCCTTCGTGTAGAGAACCTCACGCGCGACGGCGTTGTGGACGTGCGGCTGGATGACATAGCCGGTCGGCCGCTTCATATAGGCGAGCTGCTGCGAAAATTCGTCCGGCGTGAAAAACTGGATACCATCGAACGTGTAGTTCGACCGCAATATTATGGCCTGCAGTTCGCCACCGTTCGTGATCTTTTCTATCATGTTTTTCTTTCCCAAATCGACCGAGACGTCAGGACGCCGCCAAACCGGTCACTTTGCGTATGCGCCTAACCCCGGCCGAGAAGACGAGTTTGTAAAAATCTTTCATTCGCTGACGGCGCATTTTCTCGAAAAAGCCGACCACCCGCAGCCGCATTTGTTCGTTAACTTCTACGCGGATTTTTTGCAATTTCTTTGGCGCTTGTCCGAGACTGCTCTCGTAATAATCTACATCGCTGCAATGAACCCCACTGTCATCAAAGCCTGAGTTCACCACGAGGCTTTGGCGGGGGTAGAGGGTCAACATGTTGTCGATATAGGCACTGGCATGCCACCGGATCGCCCAGGATTGATTCTTGCCGTCAACTTGATTGCGCAGCATCCTGACGAAGAAGGCGTTCCCGCCATGGTCGAAACCTTTGGTGAGGCCTTTCTCTTTCAGGGCCGTCAGCAGCTTAGCTCCATCGGGTTCGAAATGTTTCCACGCCCGAGCCCAGGTGGCCCATCCCCAACAGTCCGCCCCACGTAGGAAGTAGCTCTCGGGAGCATCGTCATTCGGAACCGGATAGGCGTAACCGTGGATGCTGGCGACGCGCTCCTCGCTGGCATAAAGGTCGAGCCCCTGGTTCATGTAGCGCAGGAAGTCGGGCGAGGTTATCAGATCATCTTCGACGACAATGACGCGACCATATTGCTCGCACAGACGCCCCACGCCATCGATGATGGAACCTGCCAGGCCATAATTTCTTTCGCGTTCGACGACGGTGACCGACTTGAAACCTGTTACCGCCTTTGCCTGCTCACGGACCTGGCGCACGCGCTCGGCTTCTTTTTCATTGCGCGCACCGTCGCAGTAAATGAACAATGGCGTTTCTTCGGCCATTTCGTTTGCCTGCAGAGCTGCCACGGTCCTTGCCATATGCAGGGGCCGGTTGAAGACGAAAAGTATGACTGGTGCACATTCCATGGCTATTCCCAGCACTTCCTGCGTTGTGCAAATTGCTCGAGCCTGCGAACGAAGAGAGCCTCGGCTTCGAGCCGCTCCGTATCGACCACCTCAAGCTGCTTACGCCCTTTTTCGATCAGATCAACTGCCACCGCAGGATCTCGTATGCGCAGCATGGCGTCGGCCCACTGCTCTGCGTTATCAGCGTCGGCAAACAATGCCGCATTGCCGACCTGTTCATTGAGGTGCGCCGAATAGATCAACGGCCGGCCGACTGCCCAGGCTTCCAGCGGTGGTAGATTGGTCGGGCCAAAATAAGTCGACATCACGACGGCCAAGGCACCTTCGTAAAGCGCGCGCATGTGATCGACCGGCACAAAGCCGAGAAATGTCACATTGTCAGAGACCCCCAACTGCTGCGCTTGCTGCTTAATCCGGGCCAAGTTACCGCTGTTCCCGCCCGAAAAGACCACACGTATGTCGGAATTAACGGCGGTCTTTTGCTTTAACAACGAGACCGCTTCAAGAATGCGTATATGGTTCTTATGAGGCCAGAATTGCGCGGGATAGAAATAGTAGCCGTCTCTCAGCCCGTAATTGCCGAGCACCGCCGCGCGATCGATCGAATGCGCTTCGCTTAAGAACGGTGAGGGCTCGAACGGCATAGCAATCATGCGCTCTTCGTCAATTCCGTAGCGAACGACAATGCTCTTCAGTAGCTGATGTGATGCCACCAAGACGGCGACGGCACGTGGCAGGCAGGTGGAAAAGTGCCGCTCTCGTTCTTCGAATCTGCCATCGGCGCTAACTTCCGGAAACTCGAGATCGTCCCGATGACAGAGATCAAGGACGGTCGTGATGTAGTTGAGCTTGCGGAAGTAATTCGGAGTTGAGGAATGTGTAACAAAATACGCCAGATCCATGCCTGCTTTCAGCAGCGCATTTTCGATCTTCTTTGCCATCCACGCTTTGCCAATTTCCTTGTGGGCTAAGCGACGCAAAACGGCGAGTGCAATTCGAGATGGCCTTCCGGCGGCAGGCAGGTATGCTGCGGGAACTCCAATCCGCTTGAGATGCTGCAGACTGGCTTTGATCGTCGTGAAAACCAGGACCTCATGCTGTTTTCCGATAATACGCTGGAGTTGTACGATCGCGTTGATTGCTTGATTGAATCCGCCGCCGACCTGGATCGGGTTTTCTAACAAGATGCCAATTTTCATGCTTTGACTAACCTCAGCGTCCGCGTCAGCAGACGCCTACTTCACATTTCGATCAGGCCGGAGAACCGCGTCGTTTTTCACAGATATCTGACACAGCGGATGTCGCGCCTCAATTTCTCGTCCCGTTTGTGAGAGGGGCACAGCCAGCGGATGCTGTCACGAATTCATCGTCACGGAGATCCGCAGGAGGGCTCTCACCAATTGGCGCGAGGGGTCATCCGCGTCATCCATTCAGTTGCACCTAATTAATTTCGGGTATTTGCCTTAGCATATCCTGCGATCACGACAACACCCACAACGGCCGGGTCACACGCAAAGTTGGAGCTGTTTAGCGGTTGTCGTTGCAATCCTGAGACACAGTGATCGACATTTTCTTCCAGGGTGCTGATAGCCATCAAAACCTGGAGCGGGAGAGCAAACTGAAGGGCTGGTGGATCGATCGACACCATTTTCGGCCGCGAAAATCAGGATTGCGCGGGACGATACGAAGGCAGCACTTTCTGTTCATCGTGAAGCGCAAGCCCAGTCGGGCAGCCCGATGAAGCCGACCCTTTCCGTCACCATAATCATATTTAACCCTTGGACATCTGACAAATGGATGCTCTAGTCTCGTTGTGCCAGTCTCACGTCAACCGAAGGGATCGACGATGCTCATTTCGCCGGCCTGGCCGCAGTTACATGGGGGTTGCACTCGTTCGGTCATTTCCATAAACACATCCCGAAGATTGCATCGAAAGACGACGTGAAAAATGACGAAAACCGCGCTTATTACTGGGGTAACTGGTCAGGATGGTGCCTACCTGGCCGAATTGCTTTTGAGCAAGGGCTACACGGTGCATGGCATCAAGCGGCGATCCTCGTCTTTTAACACCGGCCGTATCGAGCACATCTATCAGGATCCGCATGAAGCCCATCCGCGCTTCATCCTTCACTATGGCGATATGATCGACTCGACCAATCTCCTGCGGATCGTGCAGCAGACGCAGCCTGACGAAATCTACAACCTTGCCGCACAGAGCCATGTTGGCGTCAGTTTTGAAACGCCTGAATATACGGCAGACGCCGACGGCATTGGCACGCTGAGGCTGCTTGAGGCGATCCGTATCCTCGGTCTTGAGCAAAAGACCCGATTTTACCAGGCGTCGACATCGGAGCTGTACGGCCTTGTTCAGCAAGTGCCGCAGAACGAGAAGACGCCGTTTTATCCTCGCTCTCCCTATGCCGCTGCCAAGCTCTATGCCTATTGGATCGTCGTGAACTATCGCGAAGCTTACGGCATGCATGCGTCGAACGGCATTCTGTTCAACCATGAAAGCCCGCTTCGCGGCGAAACCTTCGTTACCCGCAAGATTACAATGGCGGTGGCTGCCATCCATCTCGGCCTTCAGGATAAGCTTTTCCTCGGCAATCTCGACGCCAAGCGCGACTGGGGCCATGCGCGCGAATATGTTGAAGGCATGTGGCTGATGCTGCAGCAGGATAAGCCGGAGGACTACGTATTGGCGACGGGCGAGACGACCAGCGTGCGCCAGTTTGTCGAATGGGCCTTTGCCGATGTCGGTATCACCCTGGAATGGAAGGGATCCGGCGTTGACGAGAAGGGCTATGACGCGGCCTCCGGTCGATGCCTGGTCGAGATCGATCCCCGGTATTTTCGCCCGACCGAAGTCGACCTTTTGCTCGGCGACCCGACCAAGGCGCGTCAGAAACTCGGCTGGCACCATAAGACGCCGGTTCGCGACCTCGCTGCCGAAATGGTGCGTGAAGATATCAAGCACTGGAAGGCTCAAAACTTCAGGAAAGAGAGCTGAGTGTCCGACTTGTCCAACAAAAAAATCTGGGTGGCCGGCCATCGGGGCATGGTGGGCAGCGCACTTGTGCGCAGGCTTCACTCAGAAAATTGCACCGTCATCACGGCAACGCGGCAGGAGCTTGATCTAAAGCGGCAGGACGAGGTCGAAAGGTTTGTTCAGGCGAACAGGCCGGATGCGGTCATCCTCGCGGCCGCGAAGGTTGGCGGTATTCTTGCGAACGACACCCTTCCGGCCGATTTTCTCTACGATAACCTGATCATCCAGGCCAATATCTTCGAAGCCGCGCATCGCAGCGGCGTCGAAAGGCTTCTGTTCCTGGGCTCAAGTTGCATTTACCCGAAATTTGCGCCGCAGCCGATTTCTGAAGATGCGCTTCTGACCGGCCCGCTCGAGCCGACCAATGAATGGTATGCGATCGCTAAGATCGCCGGCATCAAGCTGGCGGAAGCCTACCGCAAGCAGCACGGGCGCGATTATATTTCTGCCATGCCCACCAATCTTTATGGCCCGGGCGACAATTTCGATCTGCAATCCAGTCACGTTCTGCCGGCGCTGATTCACAAAGCCCACCTGGCTAAGGTGACGGGAGCTTCCGAAATTACCATCTGGGGAACCGGAACGCCCCGGCGGGAATTTCTTCACGTCGACGATTGTGCAGATGCGCTCGTTTTCCTGTTGAAGAATTATTCGGGCGCTGAGCACGTGAATGTCGGATCGGGAGAGGATATCGAAATCCTCGAGCTCGCCCAGCTGGTTTGCCGCGTTGTCGGTTATGAGGGAAAAATCGCCCACGACCTCTCCAAGCCGGACGGTACGCCGCGCAAGCTCATGAGCAACGACAAGCTGAAGAACATGGGCTGGAAGCCGCGCATCTCGCTGGAGGAGGGGGTTCGCGCCGTATATGAATGGTTTCTGCAGGTCGAAGGCAACGGCGCCGCGGTGCGACAGTAGCGATCGAGCCGTTTAGACTCTCATCGAGAACGATTGCGTCGCCGATCCGTCGGCTCGGCGACGACGTCGGCGTGCCGTCAGCATCGGACGCGGCGCTGGTCTGATGTTTTCCACTGAGCGGAGCTGTTGATCGAAGCGCACGATCACGGCCGGAAACGCGGCAACTGTTCGCTGCTTTGACAAGCAGCAGTTCAGGCATCCGCATCGACGGCTGTCGTCTCATCAATTTGGGAGAATTGGCTGGGGAACCTGGAAAGTAATCCAACTTTCAGTAAGCCCATGATGCAAAACAACCTATTGCAAACAAACAGCTTATTTTCTAGGACTGTTCCGGTTGGGTGTTCCGGAATAGTGCTACGGATGGGCGGATTTGGCAAGGGTTACATATCTCGAACGGCGAAACGCTACCTACTACGCGAGGCTGGATGTCCCGCTCGATCTCGTCGGGCATTACGGAACCACGACGCGCAAGAAGTCTCTGCGCACCAAGGATGAGAACGAAGCGAAGAAGCGCCTCTGGCCCGTGATAGAGGGTTGGCGCGCTGAATTCGAGGAGGTTCGTGCGCGCCGAGAAATTACCTCGGACGATAAGGCGATCGCCGTCTGGCAGCACTACGAGGCTACGATTGACGGCTATGATCGCAAACAGCGGTCCATGCCGACACCCGAGCAGATGGACGCCGAGTTGCAGCACATATATCGCCAGATCGATATGGGGGAGATCACGTCCGAGAACCTTTTCGGCATGATCAACTCCTACACCGACTATGAACTCATGCTTCGCGCACGCACCGATGACGCAAACCTCCGTGCGCGGCGTCTCAACGCATTGAAGGGCGCGCTCACGGCCGGCGATACGAGGTTGATCGAGCCTGCAGTAAAGAAGTTTGTTGCCCAGCATCGGCTGCTTGTCGATACGGGTTCTGATGAATACCGCGAGCTTTGCACCTTGATGACGCGGGCGGAGATCGAGGGGCTGCAGCGCACCCTGGAGCGTGACAAGGGGGATTTTTCCGGTGCTCCAAAAGATCCGATCGTCAGGCCTGCGACCGGCGGAGCTCGCGAAGCTGCGGCGCCAGGCGAAACCATCGTGGAGCTGTTCGAAAGCTACTCGCGCGAGAACCCGAACCAGATCAAGCCCGACACGCTGGCGCAGGCTCGCAGAGACGTGGGTCTGTTTGTCGAGTCTGTTGGCAGCACCTTCCCGGTGCATCGGATCGACAAGAAGGCCGTCCGCGAGTGGAAGGCGTTATTGCTGCAATTTCCTGTCAAGGCAGCCGAGACTAAAGCGTTCGAAGGGATGACGCTCACCCAGATCGTCAAGCACAATGAGACTGTGAAGAAGCCGACAATCAGCACGGCGACCGTCAACCGCTATCTTTCCGGCTTCAGCGCGTTTTGCACCTGGTTGACCAACCATGGCTATATCACTGCGAACCCTGCGGCCGACATGTTTCTGAAGAAATCGAAGGAGAAGACCACCAAGCCGTTCACGGTCGCGGAGATGAACGCCCTGTTCAAGTCGCCGTTCTTCACCGGATGCCAGAACGATGAGGCGCCACGGTTCTGGAGCAAGCCAGGGAATGTCCTTATTCGCGATCACCGCTTTTGGGTGCCACTCGTGATGCTTTATTCCGGTGCACGTCCCGCGGAGATTGCGCAGCTCGGCGTTGACGACGTGCGTGAAGATTGGGGCCACTGGATCATGCACATCACGACCGAAGGGGACGGCGACAAGTCCGTCAAGACTGCCGGCTCGATGCGCGTTGTGCCGGTGCATCCGGAATTGGTGAAGCTGGGTTTCCTGACCTACCACGCCACGATAAAGGAGAAGGGTGGCCAGCGCCTCTTCCCGTTGGCTGAGCGTAATGATCGCGGTCAGATGATTGCAGATTTCAGCCGCGACTTCCCACGTTATTTGACAAAGATCGGCCTGAAGGATGGTCGCGGTTTGTCTCTATACAGCTTCCGGCATGGTGCGGCCGACGCGCTTCGTCGTGCTGGCTTTCTTGATGAGCAGTTTGGCTTCATTCTGGGCCATACGTCCGGCACGATGACACAACGCTACGGCACCTTGCCACAGGGGATGCTCGAGGATCGCGTCAAGCTGGTGAACTCGATCTCCTATCCGGGATTGATCTTGGATCACTTGAGGACCGCAGATGCGCTGGAGGACGTGGCATAGTTTCACCCTTTTGGCTGTCCGCGATCGAGCCCAAGGTCCAGTAGATAGCCGCGGCGCCAGTTGGGAGCCGCTTCAACCGCGGCCTTATAGCGCCACCGTTGTTTCGTGCGCGGCTTGACCCAAGCGGCGGACATTCGCTTGCCTTGATCAAGAGCCTGCTTTATGGCCTGCTGCATTTCTGTTGTCGGCTTCACAGGCACGACACGCAGACCGCTAGTCTCGATCTGCTCCAGCATGAAACGCGCGATCAGGGATGCTTCTTCGGCGTCGATTGTGAAGCCTCGATCTGAAAGTCCTGTTTTCAGCGCCTTCTTGAGTATGCGCCACGTATCGATGTCAGCCTGGGAGCAAGCAGGGTTCCGAACTTCATTTGTCGTTTGTGTCATGAGAAATGCTGAGCTCGTCCCCTGATCAACTCGCCGCGGTGCTAGCGAGACTTCGTCCGCTTCTTCTTCTGTTTTTCGCGTCTTTCATCCAATCCTTCCTCACCTGATTCCTGCTGTGCAAAGATGTGCGTGGCAATAGCTTCCCAAATGGCGTCTACCCCCACTTTAGGGAAATATTGCAGCAGAATGGAGTAGATGAGTTCGCCCTGGGCGATGCCGAGAGCTTCTGCGACCGGTTTCGCAAATTCTACAGGGAGGTAATGTCTGCCTGTCACAAAGTAGACCACCTTAGTGTCTGACACTCCCAGTCGATGGGCGAGATCTCGATACGACCGCTCCGATCTCGTGAGATGTGCCTCTATGATCTGACCGACGCGCAATGCGGCGTGGGGATTTCTATACGGGGTCATCGCAGTGGCTCAATGGATTGTCGGCGTATTATTATAATGTATTAGTTTGGTTTGCAATATTGTCCTTGGATATGCAAATAGTAAGTAATTATTTACTTACTATTGGCCTGAATTTTCCGAATATAAAATGAAGGCCTCCGTTTAGTATTCGCTATATTTTAATTCGAGAGAAGCAATATATGAGACACATTAGATGAATTCAGAACGCAATTCGGAAGTTACGAAGTTCATTCAGGCGCACCTGGAAAACTCCCCCTACACCGTGGAGGAAATCACTCTCCTCCTTGGTTTTCGCGGTCCTGATATGGTCGAAGGTTTTCTTCGTGGGGAGCGAAAGGTTCCGCTGGATAAGGTGCTGCCATTGGCCGAGGCACTTGGGTGCGATAAGCGGCAGTTGTTCGAGTCAGTTCTCAGGAGTTGGTTTGATATTGAGTTCCTTGACGCGATCAAGGAAATATTTGCCGGCGGCTCTTCTTCATCTACTGAGCAGGAATGGATAAGATTCCTGCGCGAACTCTACGGCGAGAACATTCCGGAGCTAACGCCGGCATTGCGCCGTCGCCTTCGACTGTTCGTAAGCGTGCCCAGCTAACAGCATGGCGAGTAATCTGTCAGGCGCGCTGGTTCACCTTGGGTCCGGCGGGTGTGGACAATTAATAGCAATGGCAGGATGGAATCGCCGGGGAACGTCGGCCGGGGTAGGGAAGACCCGGCTAGATAGCGGGGTGAAGGGTGGCGCGTTTAAAAGGAGTTCGAAGCCAATCGATCGCTCGGTTGATCCAAACGACGTAGGTCAGCGGAGGATGGCTGCTGCGGGCGCTATAGAACGAGTTGATCACGTTCATCGAGAAGACCCGTTTCTCATTGTTCTCGATGTCGACCATGCTAGTTGCGCCGTTAGCATCCTTCCCCACCGGCAATGCAGTCTTGAGCTTGATGAAACATTGCCGGCTGGTGCCGGTCACTACGCTTCCGTCGAGCGTCCTTCCAGGGAACGACAAATCCTCATTTCCTCCGCGCTGGCACGGCGCGTCGAAATGCTCGATCAGCTTGTCACCTTCCATGACATCGCCCTGAACATGAATCGAAGTAATCGTCCTGCTCCGGTCAGCGTCATACATGAGCATGATAAACAGCTGTCCCCGCTGGAAGGGCTGCATCGAGTTCATTGTATCGAAAGCAAGAGATAGGGGTTCGATGACCCGCGGCTGTATATCGATCACCGCTTTCTCGGTCATAGCGGCGTCAACGTAACCGTAGGCTATGACCCCCGCCAAGACGACGGCACAGAATATCGCGGCTTTGCGCATCGATCGAATCCCCAGACTGTATCGCCCATCTAGCCGAAAGTGGACAGGCATGGAAGAGATCGCTCCTAGCCAGGTAGCTATCAAGCTGGCTAGGAGGCTAGGACACCTGGAAACGTCTGCCGGGTAGGGCTATCGCTGGGTAGATCGGCGCTCGAGGATCCACAAGCGAATGCAGACAAAGATGAGAGGGAACGCCAGAACCAGCGGATGGCTGATACCCCACTGTGGGATCTCGGCAATCTTCTCGACGGCAACGGCGAGCGCCACCGCTAGGCATGCGAAACCCAGAATTCCGGAGATCCAAAGGGCGACTTCGCGAAAAATGGTCATGAGATGATCCCGTGGCTGACAGCTGGATGTAGCTCAAGGGCAGAGATTCGGGAAGGGGATACCTGGCTAGATAGCTGGGCAGCTGCCTCAGCGCTACGACGAGACCAAATTCCAGCGCACAAGTGCACAGTCCGATTGCCTGACCGCACCTGTTGCAGACCCGACGTTCATGCCTCCGAAGCCATTCTTGGCCCGGAAAGTCATGACGACAAAATGCTCGCCTTGCGTATTGACGGGCGCGATCCTCGTTTCGTCATGCTCGAAACTGCTCGGATCCCGTAGCGACTCTTTCACAGCATCGACCAGCTGACGGTCTGAACCGTCCCAGGCAGAAAGACAGTGGAAGCCCTTTCGTTTGTCTTCAGCCTTCTTGGCGCTCGCCGCTGCAGCATCTTGCCTTTGCTCCTCCGGGCTCTTGCTCCCGATGGATGATCCCAGCCACCACAACCCGCCGATGATGATCAGCAATACGAGGATGCCGCTTCCAACATCTCCGCTTTTCTTCGGCGTTCGGCGTGCGTGAAAATGTAGTGGTTCAGTCGGCACCGCCGGCGATAATAACTTTCGCGCGTCCTCGAATTGCTCATCGGTGAGTTCCTGGCGTGCTCTCATCGCAGCGAGTTCTGCCAAGGATTTCGAATTGTCAGTCATTCCCCTTCCCCTCAAATGCTTCGGCTGTTGAAGCATGATGATCCTCAATTATTAAGGGAAATTCCGTAACCGGTGTCACACCCGCACCTTGACGCCGCAGCCTATTTTTTGTGGCGAGCGGGTTCAGACTGAGACGTAATTGCAAAATTGGACTGCGTGAGCTACTTAGCGTCATCCACAAGGACCCGGTGA